>PLMF01000018.1 GCA_003142355.1 Bryobacterales bacterium | reverse complement strand
CCGCCCATCTCGATGTCGCACTCGAGGGCCACCGAATCGTAGGCCTGCGCCAGCGGGTACATCAACTCGTGCATGGAGATGGGGGCGCCTTCCTTGTAACGCTGGGCGAAGTCGTCGCGCTCGAGAATGCGCGCCACCGTATACTTCGAGAACAGGCGGACCAGGTCCATGTACTGCAGCGGCTCGAGCCAGTCGCTGTTGAAGCGGACTTCGGTCTTGTGGGGATCGAGGATCTTGAAGACCTGCGCCTTATAGGTTTCGGCGTTCTGGGCGATGGCCTCGCGCGTCATGGGCGGGCGCGTCACATTGCGCCCCGAGGGATCGCCGATCATGGCGGTCATATCGCCGATGAGGAAGATGACGGTGTGGCCCAGGTCCTGGAAATGTTTCATCTTGCGCAGGATGACGGTGTGGCCCAGGTGGAGGTCGGGAGCGGTGGGATCGAAACCCACTTTGACGCGCAGCGGCCGCCCCTTCCTGGCGGACTCGATCAGCCGTTCGCGCAGATCTTCTTCGCGGATGATCTCCGCCATCCCTTTCAGCAGGTAGCTCAGTTGTTGGTCAAGTGTCATGGGTATCGCGGGCGGGCGTGTGAGACGGGGAACGAGGCCCGGTTCACATCTTATAGCGGCCCAGGTCCTCGTCGTTGAGGCCCTCGAGCCAGCGGCGCATCTCTTCGGTATTGACTTTGTCGGAAACCGTCGAGGCCAGCTTGGTGGATTTGAGGACGCCCTCTTCCACGTAAATGGGGCAGTCCAGCCGGAGGGCCAGGGCCAGGGCGTCGCTGGGGCGCGAATCCACGCTGATCAATTCGCCGTCGCGGTCGAGCCAGATCACGGCATAGAAGGTGTCGTCCTTCAGCTCGCTCACCACCACCTTGCGCATGCCGGTGTTCAGACCGAGCAGCAGGCTCTTGATGAGGTCGTGGGTCATGGGCCGGGGCG
Organism: Bryobacterales bacterium; assembly: GCA_003142355.1. The sequence continues at coordinate 4,335 of PLMF01000018.1, read as the reverse complement.
TCGCGACTTTTTCGATTTCGAGGGCGATGGCGTTGGCCTCATACACGCCCACCCAGATGGGGAGCACCGCGTTGCCATTGAGGTCCTTCAAAATGACGATGGGTGTGTTGGTGACGGGATCCATCATGAGCCCGCGAATTTTCATTTCGACTTCCATGGCGCTCTCTCCCCGCTTACATTACAACACAGATGCGCTTTCGCCCACCAAGGAGTTCGGGCCGGAGCGCGTGACGCGCACCGGGAGATACTTTCCCATGAGATTGTGGCCGTTGGAATCGGCTACGGTGAAGTTGAGGGTGCGGTTATCGGAGGTCCGGCCGATCCACTGGCCGAGCGCCTGGTTGCGGCCTTCCACCAGCACCTCCCGAATGCCGCCGATGAGCAAAGCATTGCGCCGGATCTGAATGGCGCGCTGCTTCTCCTGGACGACGACCAGCCGCCGCTGCTTCTCCTCGCCGGGAACCTGGTCTCCCATGGCGAGCGCGGCCGTGTTGGGGCGCGGCGAGTACTTGAAGCTGAACANNCCGACGATGATGTCGGTGGTGATGGAGTAGTTGCGCCGGGCGGTCTTGAGCCACTCGATGCGGCGCATGTAGTCGTCGCGGGTATAGAGGCGGTCCATCCCGGCCAGCACCTTGGTGGAACCGGACTGCACGGGCAGATGCACGTGGTCGCAGATGGCCGGGTTGGAGTCCATGGCGTCGACGATGCTCCTGGTGAAATCGCGCGGGTGGGAGGTGGTATAGCGGACGCGGCGGATGCCCGGGACCTCGGCCACGCGCGCCAGCAGCGCGGCGAAATCCCAGCCGGCGGGGGACGGATCGCGAAAGCTGTTCACGTTCTGGCCCAGCAACTGAATCTCGGTGTATCCCCGCTCGGCCAGGCCGCGCGCCTCGTCCATGACGCTGGCGCTGGTGCGGCTGCGCTCCGGGCCGCGCGTGAAAGGCACCACGCAATAGGCGCACTGCTTGTCGCAGCCCTCGATGATGGCGATGGAGGCGCGGTGGGGATTGTCGCGGTGCGTAAAAGGAGTATCGAAGGTCTCGTCCGTCGAAAGGCTCAGGCCGGTGACGCGGCGGTTTCCGGATTCGAGCTGGGCCAGCATTTTGCCCAGCCGGGTGTAGCTGGCGGAGCCCGCCACCAGGCTCACGTGCGGAGCGCGGTCGAAAATCTTCTCGCCTTCCTGCTGGGCCACGCAGCCCAGCACGCCGAAGATCTTGCCCTTGCCGGCGGCGCGCTTGAACTGCTGGAGGCGGTTGAACACCTTCTGCTCGGCCTTGTCGCGAATGCTGCACGTGTTGTAGAGCACGAGCTGGGCGTCTTCCGGCGTCTCCACCTGGGTGTAGCCCCGGGCCATGAGGGTGCCGACCACCTTTTCGGAATCGTGCACGTTCATCTGGCAGCCGAAGGTTTCGAGGTAGAAGGTTTTCCCAGCCACTATAACTATTCTAGCGTGGAGCGGCGCTTGAGACCCTGGAACATCGAGATGCCGGCGACTCCGGCGGCCCCGGCGGCCAGACACTCCGCGGCGTTCAGTTCCGTGACACCGCCCAGCGCGAGAACGGGAATGGCGACGGCGCGGACGGCTTGGCGCAGGCGGTCAAGGCCTTGCGGCGAACCATAGGCGGCTTTCGAGGGGGTCCAGAATACGGGGCCGAAGACCGCGAAGTCGGCGGCCCCGGTCTCGGCGGCGCGAAGGTCGTCGAGGCTGTGCGCCGAGACGCCAATGAGGAAGCCGGGAGGGGTGATGGAGCGCAGAGTCTTCGGCGGAATGGAGTTGCCGGGAAGATGCACGCCGTGGGCGCCGCAGGCCAGTGCGACATCGGCGCGGGAGTTCACCAGGATTTCGGTCCCGTGCGGATTGGGAAGCGCCAGCACGCGGCGCACCAGGCGGCACAACTCGCGCGCGGGAAGGTCCTTTTCACGGATCTCGATGCGCTCGATGCCGTGGGCAAGAGAGCGGGCAATCGAGGCGAGCAGCGCCTCCGTGCCTCCGGCGGCGTGACGGTCGGTGATGTAGTAGCGCAACATCAGGCGCTAAAGCACGTGCAGGGCGCCCGGCGGAAACTCCACCTGCCACTGCTTATTATCCTTCTGGCGCGCGAATTCCTCGCGGGAGACGTCGGCGAAAATCCCGCCGGAGAACTCGAGGCGGACGGACCGCGCGCGGTGGGAAACACCGACCAGTGGCACGGAGACGAAATTGGACTGCGATTCCAGATCGCCGGAATGGACGCGCAAATCTTCGGCATGGACGGCCACCCAGACGGAATCGCCGCGGAAGTGGCCAGGGATGTAAGGTCCGGTCAGGGCGAATGGACCGAAATCCAGGCGGCTGCTGTCGCGCGCGGGATCGAGCGCGGCGATGGTGCCCGGGAAAAGGTTGGGGATTCCCAGCAGGCGCGCAATCCCGACGGATGCGGGCCGGTCGAGAACGGCGCGCGGGGCGCCGCGCTGCACGATGCGGCCGGCTTCGAGGACGATCACTTCATCGGCAGCGGCGCAGCACAGATCGAGATCGGCTGTGACGAGCAGGATGGGGCCGGCAAAGGCCGCGCGGACCTGTTGCAAGAGCGGGGCGTCGAAAGGGCGCTGGTCGATGAGCAGCAACTTCGGCAGGGCGATCAGCGCGCGGGCCACCGCGCAGCGCAGTCTCTCGGCGGGGCCGGCCTCGTGGGGGCGGAGGGCCGCGGAATCCGCGAGTTGGAAGCGCTCGATGGTTTCCGCTACGCGGCGGTGGCGATCGAGGCGCGGAAAGCGCTTGGCGGGGAACACCAGGTTCTGCCGCAAGGTCATGTGCGGGAAGAGCGCGTCGTGCTGGGCGACATATCCGCAGTTGCGGCGGCGGGGTGGGGCGTGGACGCGCGATTGGGCGTCGAACAGGATGACGTCATCGAGCAGGATGCGGCCGGAATCGGGTCGCACAAAACCGGCGATGGTCTCGAGGATGAGGGTCTTGCCAGCGCCCGCGGGACCGTAAAGCGCCGTGACGCCCGGGGCCAGCGGGAACTCGACATCCAGCGAGAAACGCGGCGAAATCTGCTTGACGATGCGGGCGTGTGTCATGGGCGTCGGTCCGCAATCCAAAAGGCGGCGGCCAATTCCAATAGCACGCGCGCGAAAGCCAGGGCGATAGCGGCCAGAATGGGCCGCAGCTCGAGCGGCAGTTCAATCCGCAAAAATACGCGCCAGCCGGAGGCGCCGAGGCTGCGGGCGGCCTTTCCGAGGTTCGGGTCGAGGGATGCGAACGCGGTGCGGGAGGCCCGAATCAGCAGCGGCATGGCAGAGACCACACCAGCGGCCACCAGGTTCATTTCGGTCAAAGGCCAGATGCGGGCGAAGACGGCCAGCAGGTAGTAGCAGAGGACGGGCGAAGGCAGGGCGAGGGCCGCGGCAGAGAGCACGCCGAGCGCACGCTTGCCCGCGAATTCGCGGTGCACGAGCGTCCAGGCGAGCCACAGGCCCCCGACCACGGAAATGCCCGTGGAGAGACCGGCGACTCGTAAAGCGAGCCAGAGCAGATACCGAGGAACGATCATGCGGGACTACCAATTATAGCTGCCGGAACCGCGCGCTGAAGTGGCGCAGGAAGGGAGGCTCATCGACGATCTCCATACCACGGATGCGGTCCTTGCGGGCGTTCACTTCGAGAATCGCCTCCACTACGTAATCGATGTGGCTCTGGGTATAGACGCGGCGCGGAATGGCCAGGCGCAGCAACTCGTGGCGCGCGGCCTCGCCGAACATGACCGAGCCGATTTCCACGGAGCGGATGCCGGCGTGCCGGTAGAGTTCGACGGCCAGGGCCTGGCCGGGAAACTGGCGCGGCGGGATGTGCGGCAACATGCGGGCGGCATCGATGTAGATGGCGTGCCCGCCGGGCGGCTCGACGATGGGGACGCCGCGATCGGCGATGTGGCGGCCGAGGTAGCCGGTGGAGACGATGCGGTAACGCAGATAATCGGGGTCGAGCACCTCTTCGAGACCGACGGCGATGGCGTCGAGGTCGCGGCCGGCCAGGCCGCCGTAGGTGGGGAAGCCTTCGGTGAGAATGAGCAGGTTGGTCTCCTGCTGGGCCAGGCGGTCGTCGTTGGTGGAGAGGAAGCCGCCGATGTTGGCGAAGGCGTCCTTCTTGGCGGAGAAGGTGCAGCCGTCGGCGAGGGAAAACATCTTCTGGGCGATCTGTTTGGGCGACCAGTCGGCGTAGCCCGGCTCGCGCTCGCGGATGAACCAGGCGTTTTCGGCGAAGCGGCATGCGTCCAGGTAGAGGGGGATGCCGTGGCGCGCGCAGACGCGCTTGACAGCTTCGATGTTGGCCATGGAAACGGGCTGGCC
>PLMF01000162.1 GCA_003142355.1 Bryobacterales bacterium | reverse complement strand
GCCATGGCGCTACTCTCCGAAACTGCGCTCGGCCAGGTTCAGGAACTCGAGCGAAAAGTCATCCATGCGCGCTCCTATCTCCCGGATCCTGTGGCCGAAAATGTTGTAGAAGATGGCGGCGGGGATGGCGGCTGCGAGGCCCGCCGCCGTCGCAATCAGCGCTTCGGAGATGCCCGGCGCCACCGTGCGCAGGCTGGTCGATCCCATCTGTCCCAGTTCGTAAAACGCGCGGATAATACCCAGCACCGTGCCGAACAACCCAATGAAAGGCGTCACCGACGCGGTGGTGGCCAGCCAGCTCATGTTGCGCTCGAGCTTGGCGATCTCCTCGCTCACTCCCAACTGCAGGGTGCGCTCCAGCGCCGTGCGGTTGGTCAGCTTGCCGCGCGCCTTGACCTGGCGCTCGATCTCCTCATATCCGAAATCGAAAACCGCCACCAGCGGCGACGGCCGGAACTGCTCGCTGGCCATCATGACCGCTTCCATGCCGCTGGCTTTGCGGAAGGCGCGGAGAAAACGCGAGTTGGCCTGGCGCGCGCCGCGGAAGGCCTGCCACTTGGAGAAAATCACGGTCCAGGAAAAAATCGAAAAACCAAAGAGGATGACCAGCACAACCATCCCCGCGGGACCGTTGTGCTGGACCATTTCCCAAACGTTCATTTGCAGGAGAAGGGCAGCGGGAGTCTCGAAAGTCAATTCATCTCCAATCTCAAATCTATCACAATGACGTGTCGGGACACGCAAAAGTCCGTAATCCATCCGTACGCGCAAGAACCTCAGGATTCGGGATTTAGAATGGTGAGGCCGGAGGCCGCCGGGAAGTCGGAGGCGTTGAAGGTGAGCAAAGTCGAGACTCGGTTGGCTTTCATGGTTGCCAGGAGATGAGCATCGTGAATGCGTTTGCCCTTGAGGTTGAAGGCCACGACCAGGTCGAGCCAGATATCGAGGACTTCCGGCGGGTCGTGGAGAATGTCGAACTCCCGCCGGAAACCGGCGATGGCGCGCCGCGCTTCCGAAACCGGCCAGCCCAGACCGTTGGCTGCCGCCGGACGTGTCGCAACACACCAGAACTCGTAAAGGACTTGAGCGGAAATCGCAGGTCTGTCACCGCGCTCGATGATCTCCTCTACGGCCGTCTGGCAGACCGCGCTCCGCGGAGACGATGGGCTGGCCAGGTACACCAGGACATTTGCGTCCAACAGGACCATGGTCATCAGTCGTACATCGAGTCGCGCCGAGTCGCTTCCAACGGAATGGGTGGGCTCGACGGAAGACTGGCGATCCACTCGCGCAGCCATGCAATCTTCGCGGCGGCGGCCTGTCGTTCGCTGGCGGTGGATACGCCGGCCGGCTCGCGGCGGAGGAGGACATCATCGCCCCATGACTCGACGGTGAAGCGGCTCCGAGGCGGTGCTAATCCCGGGGGCACCACCAATGCGCCTGTCTCATCGGCTTGGATGGTCTGGCCCATATACCCTTCATTTTACCGCCGGGCGGTGCGCCGTGGAATGGCTCTGCGGTGAATAATAAACATGGCTATAATCGGCTCAGAGTGCTGCTGGAGCTGGTGGTTGAAAACTACGCCGTGGTGGAGCGCCTGCGCATCCGCTTCCACGCCGGATTGAACCTGCTGACGGGAGAGACCGGCAGCGGCAAATCCCTGGTGGTGGATGCCCTCGGCCTGCTGCTGGGGGGCCGCACCTCGGCGGAGACCATCCGCACCGGAGAATCCCGCGCGCGCGTGGCGGGCATCTTCGACGTGCGCGATCACGCGCCCATCCGCCGCCTGCTGGAACCCGCCGGGCTCGAAATCGAGGAGGGCGAACTGCTCATCGAGCGCGAAATCCTGGGGGGCGGCAAATCGCGCGCGTTCGTCGGCAGCCGGCCGGTGTCGGTGGCCCTGCTCAAAGACCTGGCGCCTCACCTGGCGGATATCCACGGACAACACGAGCAGCAGCTTTTGTTTGCGCCCGATGCGCAGCGCGACATGCTGGACGCTTTCGCCGGCCACCGCGAGCTGCTCGACCGCGCCGCCGTTACCTATCACGAGTGGCGCGCCGCGGCGGCGGAACTCGAGGAACTCGAGCATTCCGAACAGGAGAAGCTCCGGCTGCTCGATCTGTGGAGCTTTCAACGCCAGGAGATCGATGGCGCCGCGCTGAAGCCGGACGAGGACGCGTCCCTGGAGAACGAACGCCGCGTCCTGCAAAACGTGCAGCGCCTCGAGGAAACTGCCGGGACCGCCTATGCCGCGGTCTACGACAGCCCCGAATCCGCCCTCTCCCTCACCCGTGCCGCCGCCAAGCGGCTGGAGGAACTCTGCCGCATCGACTCCTCGCTCGCGGGCCTGCGCGAGCACCTCCAATCGGCGGACCTGAGCCTCCAGGAAGTCTCTTATGCGCTGCGCGACTATCTCTCCCGCCTGGAAGCCAATCCGGGACGGCTGGAAGAGGTGGAGACGCGCCTCGCCGCCATCGACCGCCTCAAGCGCAAGTACGGCCGGTCGATTGCCGCGATCCTGAGCTTCTTGGAGGACGTGGGCCGCCAGATCGCCTCCGTGGAACACGCCGGGGAGCGCATGGAAGAGTTGCGCCAGGAGCGGAAGCGGCTGGCTGCGGATTTCGACAAGCTGGCGGCCGAGCTGACCGGGCGCCGCGGATCGGCCGCGCGCAAGCTCGAGAAGCGCGTCGAGGCC
>PLMF01000259.1 GCA_003142355.1 Bryobacterales bacterium | reverse complement strand
CCGAACATGGCCATGGCCGAGGAAGTGTGGGGCGTGAGGTACATCTCCATGGAACGCTCGGGGTGGCCCAGGTGGAGTTGCAAGGGCAGGGGAGCCACCAGCAGGAACGCGAGGGCGGTGAGCAGCGCCAGCCGGTAGGTGGGGCGCACGGCTTCCACTTTGAACACGCGCTCGAGCGAGGCCAGGATGAATGCGCCGGCCACCAGGCCGGTGATGTAGGGGTAGAGCACAATGAGGAGGCCCCATTGCAGCTCGATTTCGTTGGGGTACATGAAACCATCGACGCCGGGTATCATCGTTCGCTCCTCATCTGACCGAGCCGTCGAGGTCCTTGTAATAGACCTTCGCTCCGGTTGCCATATACGGCTTCAAGACTTGAACTTTGTTGTGGCGCAGAAATTCGTGCACGGGGTCTTTGGGATTCTTGAAATCCACCAACTGGCGCGCGCCGGTGGGACAGTTTTCGCAACAAGCGGTGGTGAGCCCCCGGGTGATGCGGTGGTAACAGAGCGTGCACTTGTCCACGGTTTTCGTATCGGGATGCAGGTAGCGGCAGCCGTAAGGGCAGGCCTGCACGCAGTAGCGGCAGCCGAGGCAGTAGGTCTGGTCCACCAGCACCACGCCATCGGGACTGACGAAGGTGGCGCCCACGGGACAGACCTGCACGCAGGGCGAATGTTCGCAGTGGTTGCAGAGCTTGGGAACGAAAAAGCTCTTGACGCCGGTGCGGGTGTTGGGCGGGAAACCGTCGATGGCGCCGTTGGGCGAATCGACCATGGGCTGCTGGTCCTCCGCGACCTGGTAGCGCTCGACCCAGGTGCGGAAGTAGCCGGCCGGCACATGGTTCTCGTTGGAACAGGCGCGCACGCAGTTGCCGCAGCCGATGCACTTGTCGATATCGACGATCATGCCCCACCAGTGGCCGGCCATCTGGTAGGCTTCGGGGGCGGGCTCGGCTCCGGTGATCTGCTCGAGGGTGGCCCCCGCGGATGCCAGAACCAGGAGCTTGCCGCCTATTGTGAATAAGTCTCTTCGAGTGATCTCCATGCGATTGTTCCTTGCCTCAGAGGTGCGGGTTGTGCGGTTGATGGCACGAATTGCAGAGCATGCCGCCGGAGTGCTCGGCGGTGGCCACCTGCGGGAAGGTCGGGGGCTTGGCCGCGTCCTTCTCGTGGCACCGGCGGCAGAGGTTGGCGACGTCGGGCAGCTTGGGGACGTTGGCGGCGGGGTCGCTGGCGTGCTGGGCGAGGGGACCGTGGCAGGCTTCGCAGGCGACGTGGGCGTGCTTGCCGGCGGCGCGGGTTTTGGCCTCGTCATCGTGGCACAGAACGCACTGGTCCTGGGCGGCGTAGGCGATGGGGCGCTGGCGGTTTTCCATCAGCGCGGCGGGGCGGTAGTGCCCGTACTGGCCGAAGGCCTTGGGGATAACTAAAGCACGTATGATGAGGAAGAGACCGAGCGCGGCGATCAGCACAACCGCCGGGCGGACGAGGTGTCCCGAATCCGTGAACAAGCGGCGCAAAGCTATCTCCTATTCTGGTCAGTGGGTGGTGTGCAACATAAGTGCCAAACGGGTTGCAGGTCCGGAAGTGGACTATACAGGGGCTTTTGTGGGGATTTGCGGCACTTCGTGAGGGCGTTCGGTTGGCAGGTATGGGGCAAATGACCCAATTTGGGGGGGAGATCAAGAGAATGGGTTCACTACCCGGACCTCGCCGTACTGCTGCCCGTCGTTGAGATCTTCGGAGTAGACAATGCGGGATCCCAGGGCCTCCGCGGCAGCGAGAATCGCCGCGTCCCAAAGAGAAATCGTAAAGCGCTGCGAGAGCCCGGCGGCTATCTGTACCAGCTCGCGGTCTATGGGCTGGCATGGAAATGCCGCCCACTGCTCAATCCACTCCATGGCTTGGGCGGCGGAGAGCGGACGCAACGCTTTCTTGACGACCGTCACAAAGAACTCCTGCAAGACCTGAGCCGACGTGCCGAAGTCCTCCGATTGGATCAGGTCGAGGGCGCGTTTCCGCTTGGACTCGTCCTTGCCTGTCCCAACTGCCGCATAAACCAGAACGTTAGTATCGAAGAAGACCTTAGCGTTCATGCAGATCTTCCCGGTTCCAGGCCTTNNCCGGCGAGATTCGTCAAGTACTCACGCACCAACGCGTTAACGCTGGAGTCGTGCTCGGCGGCGTGCCGGCGGACGGCGGCCAGAACGTCGTCATCCACGCTGAGAGTGATGTTCCTCATATGCACAGTATACGTGTAACTGTGTGAGGACGACAGCCGCCGGACGCAACGGTTGCGACGGAAGCGTTGCAAAACTCTATTTCAGCCGGGCTTTGCCCTGGGCGGTCATCCGGTGCTCCCTGGCGCGGGTGATGGTCTTAATGAATTCCACACGGCGGAAGCGGAGGGCCGACCAGTCCTCATCGATGGCAACGGCCCTGACTGGTTCGAAGCCCGCCCAGCCGAGAGCTTGCCAGCCGGTATCGCGATTGATCTCGCTCTGGTAGCGCTTGGAGGTTCCCTTGGGGTAGGCGAACCACATTACGGCGTCGCCTTTGGCGCGGCTGGCGATGGCCTTGGCGAGGGTATCGACCTGTTGCTGCGTGGTGACAAAAGCGAGGGAGAACTCGATGTTGTCGAGGTCCTGGAGGTTGCGCAGGACTTTGACGCCATGGAGCGCGGCGAGCTCAGGCTCAAAACTCGCGGGCGGATTGAGGACGAGGATGGTGGTGTGGTTTTTGAGATTGAGTTTTTCGAAGGTGGAGAGCATACGCTATCCAATATCGCCTATGGTGATGCCACCCTCTCCCTCAGATTGAACTCCAACTTCCATCGCCGGCCGTCGCGGGCGACGCACCAGAGTTGCAGGACGCCGGTCTCGGTGACCACGCTCTCGAAGGAAACCGGGGTTACCTCGGAGGCGTTCTCGGCGGCCTGGAAACTCACTTCCATAGGGGCGAGCTCCTGCAGCTCGCCGCCGAAGTCTTCGATGAGGTCGCCGGGCTGGTCGTCCTTGCGCACGGTGGAAGTGAAGAAGCGGAACTCGGCGGGGGCGCCCACCAGCAGGCCGAATTCCGGGCCGGGGATGCGCGTGTCGGTGCCTTCTTCCATCCCAAACGGGACCACGGTGAGGGCCTTCAGGGGAGCTGGAAAGCCGGGAATCGAGGGCATGGAGCTTTCAATTCCCACGTAGTAAGTGCGCGGGACGCCGCCGCGGATACGCACGCCGCGGCCCGATCGAGCCAGGCCGTAGTATGCCGCGCCACGCGAGACGGCGTGCATCAGGTCCTCACCGGCCAGCGGCTTGACGGGGTCCATCCCCTCTTCCGCCAGCCAGGAATCGAGCGCGCCGGTGATGCGCTGGCGAACCAGGGCGGCGTTGAGGACGCCTCCGTTGAACAGAACGTGGGTGGGACAGGCCAAGCCGCTCGGTCCGCGGCGGACCGCGCCATGCTCGGAGGTGGCGGCCTGCTGGCGGAGGAATCGCGCCAGTTGCCGGGTGATGGCGGGGTCGGCGGCGTAGGGCAGTCCGATTTCCTGCAAGCCGGCGCGCCGCTGGAGCACGGGCATCTCGGTGCTGGGTACGGCCGGCAGGAAGCCCTCCCCGAGCACGCGGTCGATATCCTCGCGCAAGAGGGAGGCCTTGATGGTGCCGCCGACGAGGCCGGTCCCCATGCCCAAAATGGTCACGGCCTGTTCCTTGGCCTTGGAACCCGGTGCGAGCAGCTTCTCCTTGGCCGCGCGGCAGTTGTTCCAGAGGGCCAGCAGTTGGCGGCTGTCGATTTTGGTCCCCTTCTGTGCCAGCCGTTCGGCGATGACGTTGGCCAGGGCCAGGTCGATGTTGTCGCCGCCGAGCAGGATGTGCTCACCCACGGCCACGCGGGTGAGCGCCAGTTCACCGCCGCTCTCGGTGACGGCGATGAGGGTGAAGTCGGTGGTGCCGCCGCCGATATCCACCACCAGAACGAGGTCGCCGACGGCGACGAGCCGGCGCCAGTCGGCGTGGCGCTCCACCCAGGCGTAAAACGCGGCTTGCGGCTCTTCGAGCAGAGTGATGTTTTCGAAGCCGGCTTGTTTGGCGGCTTCGAGGGTCAATTCGCGCGCCACGGCGTCGAAGGAAGCCGGTACCGTGACTAGAGCCTGTTGCGCAGCGAATGGGGCGTCGGGCATCCTGGCATCCCACGCATGGCGCAGGTACTCCAGGTAGCGGCGGGTTGCTTCGAGGGGCGAGATCTTGGCGACGCCTTCGGGAGCGCGGAACGGCAGCAGTGGGGCCGTGCGGTCGACGCCGGAGTGGGAAAGCCACGACTTGGCCGAAGAAACCAGCCGCCCGGCATTCTCGACCCCGCGCTTCTGTGCCAGCCGGCCGGTGACGAACCGGCTGGTCTCATCCCAGGGCAGGGCGATGGTTCCAGCCTGGAAATCGGAGGGCCCGGGCAAGTACAGGAACGACGGCAGCAGGTCTTCGTCGCGCACTTCACCGGGATTCACCAATTGCGGAATACCCATCAACTGGACGCTGGCGGGCGCGAACGGATCGGCATCCGCGTGGACCTCGGCGTAGGCCAGCGCGGAGTTGGTGGTGCCTAAATCGATGCCGATCACGTAACCGGGTTGCACGGGGCGCGTCTCCAGACCTTTTAAGGATAGCCAATTGCGGGCGGCGCGTTTTTCGGCCCCTCGACCCAGGATTCATGCCCATAGGGAAGTCTGATTTGTCGCATCATAGAAGCTCCCGCAATCGGGCAAAACAGGTGGAACCGCTGTTATAGACCGGCACTCGAGTGTTTTTCAACTGCGGCGCCAGGGCGGACATGGACAACTGCGCCATGACGATGACATCCACCTTCCCGGAGAGCTTGTCGATCTCTTCCAAGAGCATGGCGTTGTGAGTTGCGGCATCTCCCTTTTGAATCGCCTGAAATGCCTCTTCGCGCAGCACGGTGGTGATTTCCACCGGCCTCTTCTGTTCCTGGGCCACGATCCGCAGCAGGCGCTCGGAGGAGGGAACCGTGGTGGCCAGCGTGGCCAGCATACCGACGCGATTACCTTGGCGGACCGCCAGTTCCATCATGGGCCGATCGATTTGCATAATCGGGATGTCGATCATCGGGCGGGCCAGCTCGGCCGCGTAGTTGAACGTGGAGCAGGCCAGCAGGATCATGTCGGCCCCGGCTTCCTCGAGGTTGTGCGCGTATTGGGCGAACTTGAAGTAATTATGCTTCGGAATCACCCCGACTCCCGCGCGGATATTGTCGCGTTGAATGGTGTCGTCGCAGACATGCATCACCGAGACTTCCGGAATGTACTGCTCGATGAAGGGCTCGATGGCGCGGATGGTGAGGTTTACGGCGTGTATGATCCCGAGGGTTTTTGGCTCGTTCATGAAGGTATCCTTTGTTCTTGGATGGGCTGGACCACGCGGATGGCCAGCAGGATGACACAAAATGCAATCACGTGAAGTGTGCTGACGATGCCGAAGACGAGGCCATAGCCGAAGCCGTGGTCGAGCAGGTAACCGACCAGCAGGCCGAACACCACGCCTCCCATGGCCCCGCCGAAGCCCACCAGGCCGGCCACCGACCCGACGGCGCGGTGCGGGAAGATGTCCGCCGGCAGAATCATGACCAGGGTGGACCAGGACTGCTGCCCGGCAAACGCGATGCTGAACAGCACGATGGCAATCTGGACCGGCGATTGGGTGACGAAAAAGATGAGCGGCATCACCGCCGCGCTGGCGCCCAGGGCGAGCTTTCGGGAGAAGTCCAGGGAGCGGCCGCGCTGAATGAGACGGCTTGAAAACCAGCCGCCGAGCAGGCTGCCAACGCCAGCCGCCGCGTACGGAATCCAGGCGAAATAACCGACCTGTCTGGTGTCGAAGTGGCGCACGTCGTAGAGGTACTTGGGCAGCCAGAACAGGTAGAAATACCAGGCCGCGTCGCTCAGGAACTTGGCGCACACCAAGCCCCACACCTGCGGGAAGCGAAACAGGCCGATCCAGCTCATGCCCTGTCCGGTTTGCGGCTGCGGCTTCAGAACCTCCGCAATTTTGTCGCGCTCGGGCGGAGTCAGTCGCGGGTGACTGGCCGGCGGGAAGTACTCCCACAGCCACCAGATGGCCCAGGCGAGCCCGGCGGCGCCGGAGAGGAAGAAGACCCAGCGCCAGTTCAAGGTTGCGAGCGTGATGGCGATGAGCGGCGGCGCCACCACCGCCCCCGCCGACGTGCCCGCGTTCATGATGCCCATGGCCGTGGAGCGCTCGCCCACCGGAAACCACTCCGCCACGGCTTTGGTGGCGGCGGGGAAGCCGCCCCCTTCGCCTATGCCGAGCAGGAAGCGGCTCATCGCCAGCATTCCGAAACCAGTGGCCAGGCCGTGACTGGCGCAGGCCAGCGACCACCACGCCATGATCAGCAGGAAGCCCATGCGCGTGCCGAGAACGTCTACCAGCTTCCCGCCGCCGGCATACATGAGCGCATACGCCGTGAGAAACGCGGCCTGCAACTGCGAGAACTGCGTATTCGAAATGGGGATTTCGAGCTGGATCGACCTGATGGCCACCGGCAAAGTCTGCCGGTCGAAATAACTGATGGCAATGGCGGCCGCGATCAGCAACGCGATGCGCCAGCGGAGCGAGCCGGTCTGGTTCATCTCACGCATCACGTTCACCAGGCAAGCCGGATCAGCGAGACGCCATGGAGCGGCAATGGAAATGCCATGTGTATGCGGCCGTCCCCCGCGGTTTCCCATCGCGGCGACTCGAGCAGGTGAAGATTCCCGGCCGCTTCCAGTTGCGCATACTGCTCCGGCGTCGGCTGTTGCGGCGAGCCCATTTTCTTCCACGTTTCGTACGAGTTGCTGTGGTCGTCGTCGACCCGAAAGTGCTGTACCAGCATGCGGGCTGGAGGCAAGCCGGAGATGGTGAGATCGACGAGTGAGGGCTGTCCGGGGCGGTCCGAGTCGTGATAATTGGAGATCAGAACGGAAGCGGAGTGCGCATCCACACTGGCCATCGCGTGGACATCCGGTTTCTCTTTGACGCCGGAAGCCAGCATGCGGTCGAGCGAGGCGGCCCCCGCGCTCTCGACCGCCACCCGATTCCCCGTCATCATACCGAGCATGCGAAACACGCTCAGAACCGGTTTGTCAATGCCGTTGGTCGCCAGATCGCGGAAGCCATCGAAATAAGGCTGATCTTCAAACTCAAAGGCCCACGTAACCGCGCCCAGCAGGTTCACCCCATACTTCGCCGCCAGGTCGAGGTGCCGGGGCATGATGGCGGCCGTGTAGCTCGCGTACATGACACCGTTGCGATACGCATATTGCGGATAGACGCGAGAAGAGCAGGCCGCACAGCCTTCGGGGTCGGACTCTCCGATGATAATTGGGCGGCCCTTCAACTCCGGCACGGTGGCAATCATCTCGAAGCCCCGAGCCAGGTCGCGAAGCTGGTTCTCGATTCCCATCACGACATGGCCTTCGACAAACTTCGGCGCACCCTTGGCGTGGAAGCTGATGAAATCCAGCGGCGCACCCGTCTTTCCGGTGACGTAATTCCTGCCGTGAACCACGTGATCGAGAAACCCGCGGAGGAATGCGGCCGCACTGTCGTTGGCTGGGCTGGTGGAATCCGCTCCGCCGACCCGGGCCGATGGAAGCGCCCGCTTCACGGCGTCGGCGGAATAATCGTAAAGCTCGAGATACTGCTCGGGCGTGCCTTTCCAGTAACTAATATTGGGCTCGTTCCAGACCTCCCATAGCCACGATTCGACTTCCGGCCGGCCGTACTTCCGCACGCAATGCCGCACCCATTGATAGACCAGCTCCGCCCATTTGGCGTAGTCCTTGGGCGGATAGGCCCAGCCGGTGTAGATGTCGTTGTAGTTGTCGCCGGGCTTCCAATGGTGCCGGTAAGGCTCCGGGTGGGAGGAGAGAGCCTGCGGCATGAAGCCGATCTGCACCAGCGGCTTCATCTTCCGCTCCATATAGGTATCGAAGATTCGGTCCGTGATGGTCCAGTCGTAGATCGGTTTGCCGTTGGCGTCCTCGGTGTACGCGTTGGTGGAGCCCCACTTGAGCGCGGCCTCGCCATCGCCGGTGACCAGCAGGCTGTGAACCCGCACGTAGACCGGCACGGAGCTGAGCTGCGAGATTTCGGACAGCAGTTTCCGGCCGTCCTTCATGTAGGTGTAGTTGGGTTCATCGTGGCCGAAGAACCCCCATATCGGTTTGAGCGGACCGGCAGGCGCCGCGGCATCCACATGGATCGCCAGGGCACTCTGCGCCAGGCCGGAAGTGGCGGCCAGGAGTAAAAGACCAATCAGGCGCATTGTCAAAAGATCAGTTTAAACGCAAATCGGACGTTCCGTGGGGTGCCGATCGTGGACGTCGCGAAGCGCTTGTGGGGGAGGAAGCTGGCGCCGACGAACTCATCCATGTAGCTTCGCTGCCGTCATGCGCTTTTGGAGAGCCGAGCCGCGCCTCGCCACACCAGCACCGCCAACAATCCCAGCACCGCGCCGCCGAACAGTCCCACCGCAACGATCATCGGGCGATTGGGAAAGAAAGGCCGTTGCGGCAGGCTGGGCGGGTCCAGAACTTCAAGTTGCTCCGGGCCAGATGGCCCGTGAGCCATCTGTGTCGCGACCCACTGTCTATAAAACTTGGTCACCAGTTCGCGCACCACAGCTTGGGCTTTCAGCTTGTCGGGGTACTCGCAGGAAATCACGAAGGCCAGGACACCCCCATTCTGGACCGGCGCCACGTGGATGCGGAGCGCCTTGTTGCGCATGTTCTCGACGACGTCTTCCAGAGGCATCCTCTTGCGATCTTCCGGATAGAGATCGAGCGCCGGTTGCGTAATGATCTCCGCGAGGCTCTTGCGGCTGAGAACCTTCTGCTGCAACTTGACGAGCCGANNCGATCCAGCGCCCCCTGCCGATCGCTATCCGCGTGGCCATACGAGGCAAATCGCATCACGGCAGTCGAAACGTAACGCTCCTGAGTGAGGAGGGCAAACACTCCCGCCAACAGCGCGCCCGCAAGACCCACGGTCGCCACGATCTTCAGATAATTCCACGTCGTCATCTGCATCCGGAGCGCTCCCAGCAATACATTCAACAGGTCTTCCCATTGGGGTTGAATANNGCGTCCAACTCCCCGCCATAGCGCTCGCGCCATACGGCCGGATAGAGGCGGGCTGTCCAGCGAATCAGTTGCCTCATGCGTGTTTCAGCCTTCGGATGGCTGTCTTCAATACGTGGTCCAGGCTGGTCAGTTGCGTCTGGAGGTATTCGCGGCCGGCGCCCGTGATGCAATAGGGCCTCCGGCGGCCGCCGGAGCCCACCGGCCGGATCCAGCCGCGCTGCTCCAACCGTGTGATGGCGCCGTAGAGCGTGCCGGGCCCGAGCCGCACGTTGGCGAAGNNTGTGGGGGAGGAAGCTGGCGCCGACGAACTCATCCATGTAGCCGGGCAGGTCGGCGAGGTCGACGTAGGTTATTCGGCTCAGGTAGCCGGCGATCTCCGCGAAGAATTGGCGGGAGAGCAACGCGAGGGCGGCGCCTTCGAGGGAGCCATTGTCGACGTAGCCATAACGGCCCAGCGGCAGGGAGGGCAGCAGGCCGATGCCGAGCGCCGCCGGCAGATTGAGGAAGCGGCCGAAATTGCCGGAGACGATGGCCCGGTCGATGGTGTGCGGGCCGGGGCCGAGGGCGCCCAGCAGCGAGCGTATGCCGGCGAAGACCGCCGCTTTGGCCCGGATCAGGCTGGCCAGGTCTCTCTCCCACAGCGCCACTTTTCCGTCTTCGGAGAGGGCGAGGGCCGTTCCCCACTTGCCTTCGACGCGCTGGCCGGCGGGCAGGCGACCGGTGAATTGGCCGCCGCGGTCAATCCAACCGGCGCGGAACAAGGCGTCCGTGAGAGCGATCAGCCCGGAGCCGCACACACCGCGGACCCGGCCACCGCCGATGACGGAGAGTTGAACCGCGCCGGTTTCCGCATTGATGGATGCGCCGTCCACCGCGCCGCGGTCGGCGCGCATGCCGCAGCGGATTCCGCCGCCTTCGAAAGCCGGCCCGGCGCTACAGGCGCAGGCCAGCGCAAAGTCGGCTCCGCCCAGGACAATTTCGCCGTTGGTGCCCAGGTCCACATAGAGGGACATGGCATCCGGTGAACGCGAGAAGCCGGCGCGCACCGCGCCTGCCACGATGTCGCCGCCCACCCAGCCTCCCGCGGCGGCCACGGTGTAGACGGGGGTGCGGTCCGCGCCCGGCCAGCCGAGCTCCGCGGCGTCGACGGGCGGGAAGGCCAGCGCGCTCGGCTGGGAAGGGACGCGGCGAATCCCGGAAGGATCGGCCGCCAGCAGGAGGTGAATCATGGTCGCATTGCCCGCTACCACGTAGCCGCGGATTCGGCCGGCCGCGGCGGCTTCGGCGATCATGGAACCGACTGCGCCGCGTACGGCGGAGGACAGTTCTCCCAGGAAGCCTTTCTCGGCCGCGACGATGCGGGAGATGACGTCCGCGCCTCTGGGGATCTGCGGATTGTAAGCGCCGGCTTCACCGGTTATGAGACCGTCGGAAAGCCGGATCAGCAGGAGCCGCAAGGTGGTGGTGCCGATATCCACTGCGACACCCAGGTCCTCCGCGCCGTGGGATTCGACGATGGGGTCGAGTTTCAGGGGCCAGGGCGCCCAGGCCTGGAGCGGCGCCAACCCGGTGTTGCGGTCCCGGGAGATGAGTTTGGGAAGCTGCGCCTCGCCGAGCGGCAAGACGGTAAGCGGGCCGTGGACCGGCGTCAGGCACGCGAGCACATGGGGGAACCCGGCTTCCCGCTGCAGAATGCGGTATTCGGGCACCTCGCCGCCCAGGATTCGCACCATGCACCGGCCGCAGGCGCCGCGGCCGCCGCATTCCGCGCCGATCGGCTCGGCGGCAAGTTCAGCCGCCTGGAGGATGGTGGCGCCGTCGCGAACGAGCGTGGTTCGTCCGGATGGAGAGAAAGTGACCTGGTGAGCCATTCATCTTCAGGATTCCGGAACGGCGGCAAAAAGGCTCTCCGCCAGTTTCTCGGCCGTGATCAGAGCGCTTCTGGCCTGCGCCGGCAGTCCATCCATTTGCGTCGTAATCCGAATGAGAGCCAGGAGGCTTTGGCGCATCGCCTCGACCTGGGCGGTGGACACGGAAACTCCTGGCGCCCCGCCGGCGACCATACGAATCGCCTTCTCGGCGACGGCGTGGGCGCCCTCCGTCTTCAGCAGATAAGCGGACGCTCCCAGATCGAGGGCCCGTTTCCGAAACTCCGTATCCACGTTGCCGGACATGAGCACAATCAGTGTATCGAACAGTTTAGCACTTGCCTTGATGTGGCGGACCAGCTCGATGCCGTTCACCTCTGGCATCATGAAGTCGGACAGAACCAGATCCGGAGGCTCGGACTCGAGCAGAATCTTGAGGGCTTCTTCTCCGTTCGACGCCAGGACTACATCGAAGTTGGCTTTCGCAAAACAAAGCTGAAGCAGCTCCAGGAAGGGCGCGTCGTCATCGACGATCAGAACTCGTCTTCGAGACATGGTCATGTGCTCAGCTTACATTCACACCCGGCAACTCGAAATAGAAAGTCGCGCCGGAACCTTCCTCGCCTTCGGCCCAAATCCGGCCTCCGTGACGTTTCACAATCCGGCTTACGGTGGCCAGCCCGACTCCGGTCCCTTCGAACTCGCGGGCCGAGGGCAACCGCTGAAAGGGCTGGAACAGCTTGTCGCGGTCGTCCGTTTTGAAACCGATGCCGTTGTCGCGGACGAAGTACACCGGTGCGCCGGCGGTGGTCTCGACGCCAAACTCGATTCGCGCCGCCGCAGCCCGCCGGGTGTACTTGAAGGCGTTTTCCAGCAGGTTCCGCAGCGCCACGGTGAGCAAGCGGAGGTCGCCGCGGGCAGCAACCCCTCTCGCAATCTCCCATTGAACCGCCCGCTCCGGCGCAGCGGCCCGAAGCCCGCCGGCGATTTCAGCCGCGATGGCACTCAGGTCCACCGTCTCGAGCTTGATATCGGAGTGACTGCCGCGAGCCAGCTCCAGCAGATCGCAGATCAGTTGGCCCATGCGCTGGGACGCGGAATCGATCCGGTCCAGGCAGACCAATCCCCGCTCGCCCAGCACCAGGCCGCACTCGTCCCTCAGGGCGCGGCTGAAACTCGTGATGTGGGCCAGCGGTCCGTTCAGGTCGTGGGAAACCGTGAAGCTGAACGCCTCCAGTTCGTCATTCAGCTCGGACAGGGCTCCGACGCGGGTC
>PLMF01000110.1:34206-35525 GCA_003142355.1 Bryobacterales bacterium | reverse complement strand
GCCATCAAGAAGGCCGAAGACCGTCTGCTGTTCAAAGACGCCATGCACAAAATCGGCCTGGAGACGCCGCAATCGCAGCTCGTCAACAGCATCAAGAGCGGCCAGGAATTCGCCGCGCGCATCGGCTATCCGTGCATTCTGCGCCCCAGCTTCACGCTGGGCGGCACCGGCGGCGGCATCGCCTACAACCAGGAAGAGCTGGCCGAAATCCTGGAGCGCGGCCTCGACCTTTCGCCGGTGCACGAAGTCCTCATCGAAGAGAGCGTGCTGGGCTGGAAGGAGTTCGAACTGGAGGTGATGCGCGACCTGGCCGACAATTGCATCATCGTCTGCTCCATCGAGAATTTCGACGCCATGGGCGTGCACACCGGCGATTCCATCACCGTGGCGCCCGCGCAAACCCTCACCGACCGCGAATACCAGATGATGCGCGACGGCGCCATCCGCTGCCTGAGGGAAATCGGCGTGGATACGGGCGGCTCCAACGTGCAATTTGCGATCAATCCGCGCGACGGGCGCATGGTGATCATCGAAATGAACCCGCGCGTCTCGCGCAGCTCCGCGCTGGCCTCCAAGGCCACCGGCTTCCCGATAGCCAAGATCGCCGCCAAGCTGGCCGTGGGCTACCGCCTCGACGAAATCCGCAACGACATCACGCGCAAAACGCCGGCCTGCTTCGAGCCCACCATCGATTACGTGGTGGCCAAGATTCCCAAGTGGGCCTTCGAGAAATTCCCCGGCGCGGACAACACGCTTGGCACGCAGATGAAGTCCGTCGGCGAAGTGATGGCCATCGGCCGCACGTTCAAAGAGGCGTTGTGGAAGGGCATGCGAAGTCTCGAAACCGGCAAGGCGTTCGGCTCCGAGAAGTTCGACAAGAACCTGATCGCCCAGAAGCTCATCACCCCCACGCCCGACCGCCTCAACTACATCCGCTTCGCCATGGCCAACGGCTACACCGTGAAAGAGATCCACGAGCTAACCTCCATCGACCCCTGGTTCCTCTCACAACTCAAAGAAGTAGTCGATTTCGAAGCCGAGGTGGCTCAGGCCATTTGGCCCACCATCCCCGCCGAGACCTTCCGCCGCGCCAAGCGCTACGGCATCTCCGACGTGCAGCTTGCCAAAACCTGGGGCTCCGATGAAATCTCCGTTCGCACCCGCCGCAAGGAACTGGGCGTGCGCGCCGTCTTCAGCCGCGTGGATACCTGCGCCGCCGAATTCGAAAGCTTCACGCCCTACCTCTATTCCAACTACGAAACCTCGTGCGAGGCCGACCCCGCCGCCGGCAAGAAAGTCATGATCCTGGGCAGCGGCCC
>PLMF01000110.1:4674-34164 GCA_003142355.1 Bryobacterales bacterium | reverse complement strand
CTCAACATCTGCGACACCGAGAAGCCCGACGGCGTCATCGTGCAATTCGGCGGCCAGACCCCGCTCAACCTGGCGCTCCCGCTCAAGCGCCTGGGCGTCCCCATCATCGGCACCGACCCGTCAGACATCGACCTCGCCGAAGACCGCAAGCTCTTCGGCAAACTGCTCGACGATCTCGCCATCCCGTGCCCCGCCAACGGCACCGCCACCAGCATCGAAGAGGCCTGTGAAGTCGCCCGCCGCATCGGCTATCCCGTCCTGGTGCGCCCCAGCTACGTGCTTGGCGGCCGTGCCATGGTGATCGCCTACGACGAGGAAACCGTGCGCCAGTACATGCGCGAGGCCGTCACTTTCTCGCAGGAACGCCCCGTCCTGGTCGACCGCTTCCTGGAAGACGCCACCGAGGTCGATGTGGACGCCCTGGCCGATGGCGACGACGTGCTCATAGCGGGCATTATGGAGCACATCGAAGAGGCCGGCGTGCACTCCGGCGACAGCTCCTGCGTGCTGCCCCCGCAATCGCTCGCCGCCGCGAACCTCCGCACCATCGAAGACTACACCGTGCGCCTGGCCAAGGCCCTCCACGTGATCGGCCTCATGAATGTGCAGTACGCCATTCAGGCCGGCACGGTCTACGTGCTGGAAGTGAACCCGCGCGCCTCGCGCACGGTGCCGTACGTCAGCAAGGCGACCGGCGTCCCGCTGCCCAAGATCGCCGTGGGCCTGATGTGGGGCCGCAAGCTGAAGGACTACGGCCGAGGTTCCGGCGTGCTTTCAGTCCCTCAGGATTTCGTCAAATCGCCGGTCTTCCCATTCAACAAATTCCCCGGCGTGGACCCGGCGCTCGGCCCCGAGATGCGTTCCACCGGCGAAGTGATGGGCGTAGGCATCAACTTCGGCGAGGCGTTCCTGAAAGCCCAGATCAGCGCCGGCACCCCGCTCCCCGAAAAAGGCACGGTCTTCCTCAGCGTGAACGACCACCACAAGTCCGAAGCCGTCGAGGTGGCCCGCCGCTTCACCGAGCTAGGCTTTCAGCTTGTCGCCACCCGCGGCACCGCCGCCGCCCTGCGCGCCGCCGGCCTGACCACCAGGATGGTGTTCAAGGTGAACGAGGGCCGCCCCAACGTGGTGGACCTGCTGAAAGGCGGGGCAATCCAACTAGCCGTCTACACCACCGCCGGCGCCCCAGCCTTCAATGATGAAAAGGCCATCCGCCGCAGCGCCGTGACCTACCGCGTCCCGTGCATCACCACCATGAGCGGCGCGCGCGCGGCGGCCGACGCCATCGCCGCACGGGTGCGCGACCCCATCCGCGTCTGGAGCCTGCAAGAGATTCACGCCAAGACAGTGGCATGAGCCGGGGTGGAACACCCGCCGTACGACCCTTCGGTTAACAGCCACTCCGGTGGGTTGGTCTTAGACCCTTTAGTGCCAACGAGAACTCATCGCGGATTTGCTGGACTGTAGTTCAAAGTGTAGCGACCTGCGTTCAATTATCGCCGGCAAGTTGTGGGACGAACTTATTGCTATTTTCTTAAGTTCTCAGACCACCGATCCCAACGTTTTGCTCTGACGATTTGGAGGCCGGCGAAGCCTCCGATGATCCCCCTCACTCCTCGGATTCCTCGCTGATGGCACGCGTATCGCAAGAGGTAGAAGTGAGTGATCGGCCCCCCGCATTGCAGTGCAGAGTAGACTCCTACACCACTAAGGGCAATGAAGACCACTGCAAACAGCCAAAAGTCCAAACCCTCCCCTGCCAAAGCCTCCCGTGCCAAGGCCTCCGGAGCCAAAGTCCCTACGGCGATGAACGCAAGAAGAAATGAAAAACCACAATACAGGAGCATTTCAACCCACACACCCACAAATCGGAGTCGCTGCGCTACCGTGAGGGACAGAAGATGGTCCTGTACATCGCCAAGGTTGTAGGCGGTCGTGATTTGCACGTTAGTCGCCGTTTGCCTATAATCCTGAAGTATTTTGGGAACGCTTTTGAAATGGATCACAAGCATACCAGCGTCAGAATAACATGCTTCTCGGCCCGACGGCTTCGCGCCACTTCACCGAGAGTGCGGGCCTTGTGGCCGTTCACCCTGTTGCAGACGCGCTGGCCGATGAATTCGGCGTATTCGCGGCGACCTCAGGTGGAAGCGTTCCTGCGCTTCGGATATGCCCGAAAGGCGAGTTCAGTGATGTGCAGGATGAGTTTGGAATCGCTGGGCGCGGGCCGGCCTTCTGGTCTTCGGTGGGCTGCGGGGCCTGTGGCGCGGGTGCTGGCTTGTTCACGATGGCTTCCAGGGCCTTGCGCTTGGCTTCCATGCGGATATGGCTGTAGCGGGCCAGCATTTGCCGTGAGACGTGCCCGACAATGTCCATGATGGTCTGGTCCCCGGCCCCGCCGCCATCGTGGCGCGGGTGCGCGGCCCCATCAGGGTTTGGAGCCTGCAAGAGATTCAAGCCCCCACTGTGGCATGAGGCTGGATGGACAGCCCGCCCACAGAGGTGCCCTCTATACTCTGTCGGCCAGCCTCAACTTCGGACACGACGGGCGGCAAACGTGATATGTCCTCCGTTCGGAAACCGTAGAGCGAACAACATGAAGACGCAGTGCCGCTAGCGTTGCGTCCCGCCGTATTACGCCACTGCTTGAAGCCCGTTCTTAGCAACCAGAGATAGCAGTTTTAGCGAGGCCCCTTGTGGGCGCTTTTCTCCGCGTTCCCACTGGCTGACCAAGCCCGTTGTCACGTTGAGATGGCGGGCAAAAACTGCCTGGCTGGCGCGTTCCCGCACACGAACCGCGCGGATTTCCTTCGGCCTCAGCGGTCGTACCGGTGTGAGGCACCGTTCATCGAATTCCCGCATCGTGCGCTTGTCCATCGCTCCGGCCGCGTGCAGACCCTCGGCGGTTTCGTGGATCGACGCCAGCAGGGGACTACGGTATTGTTTTCTCGTCACAGGTCGCCTCCAGCTGCACTCCCGGCGCAACGACTCGCGCAATCGTCTTCCCCTCGTAGAGCCAACATTTCGGCTGCGAGTCTCCTGAGGGCGGACAGGTCTTCTCTCTCGATGTTGTCCTCTTCGTTCTTCGCGAAGCCGTGAACGAAGATGGCCCGTGTGCCCGCTCCGACCACAATCGGCGTTCGAAATCCGCCAGACTTCCCTTGGCCGGGACGCGCGACCCGCTGCTTGATCACGCCGCCGCCGAGATCGGCGGCAATCAACCCTCGTTCCGCGTCGCGCACCGCCCAACACAGCGCGAGGTCCGGGTTGCCGGCCTTGTCTCGAAAGCGTGTGAACGCTTTGGTTTTGAACGTTCGCACCCATCCTCACCAGGACGGCGTTGGACACTGCTCCCAAAACCAGTATAACACTGAGTGTTATAGAGGGACGGACGGCATCGACTGGCTGTGCAGATTGTCGCCCCGTTTTTTCTTCGCCATGTGAAAATTGGTTTTCCGTGTACGCACGGAATCCCGAAGAGCTTCCATCGCGACATCGGCCCAGTCCACTGGATAGAACCCTCGGAAAGAGTGTATAATGTCCGTGGGTTCTATCCAATGCCGATTGCCGGCGCCGGTCTCGTCAAGGCACGCCAGGTGTTCACCAAACACAAGGGAATGCTCCGCACCAGCGAGGCGATTCGTCTGGGCGTTCACCCTCGGACGCTATACAACCTTCGGGACAGCGGCGAGCTCGAACTGGTGGGCCGTGGCATCTACCGGCTCTCTACCGCCCCACCGCTCACCAGCCCCGACCTGGTCTCAGTCGCCATCCGGATACCGCGTGCGGTAATCTGCCTGATCTCCGCCCTGGCACATCACGGCCTCACGACGCAGGTCCCGCATGCGTTGGATGTTGCGCTGCCCAGCCACGCCCAAGTTCCCAAGCTCGATGGTATTCCGCTGCGCGTCTTCTGGTACTCCGATCCATCCTTCAGCGCTGGCATCGGCGTCGTCTCCATCGACCAGGTTCCCGTGCGGGTGTATTCGCCGGAGAAGACCATCGCCGACTGCTTCAAGTACCGAAACAAGATCGGGCTCGACGTTGCCGTCGAAGCACTGCGAACGTACCGTGAGAGGACGCGGAAGCCGGACTTCCAGGCGCTTTCCAGGTTCGCAAAAGTGGACCGCGTCGACAAAACGATGCGGCCGTACCTGGAGGCGATTCTGTGAGCGGTCGCGATCTCGGCGCTTCCGTCCGCCAACGTCTGTTGAACCAAGCCCGCTCGCAAGGCCGGCCGTTCCAGGAACTGCTGCAATACTTCGCCATGGAACGCTTCCTGTATCGCCTGGCGAAGTCGCCATTCGCGGATCGGTTCGTTCTGAAGGGCGCCCTCCTGCTTACGGCTTGGAGGGCGCCTCTCGCCCGGCCAACCATGGACATCGACCTGGCCGGAAAGACCAGCAACGAGTTGGAGCACATTCGGTCGCTGGTCGGGGAAGTCTCCGCATTCGGCTGCGAACCCGACGGCGTCGAGTTTGATGCGGCCTCGATTGATGTCCGCCGAATCAAGGAAGACGCCGGGTACGAGGGGGTGCGGGTCCGATTCGACGCAACGCTTGCGAAGGCGAGAATCCCGATGCAGATCGACATTGGTTTTGGGGACGTGATCGTACCGCGGCCGGTGGAAGTCGAATACCCGGCCATGCTGGAATTCCCGCCACCGGTGCTCATGGCATATCCGAAAGAGACTGTGGTTGCCGAAAAACTCGAAGCCCTCACCGTCCTCGGACTCCTCAACAGCCGCCTCAAGGACTACTACGACATCGCGCTTCTGGCGCGGCTGTACCCGTTTGACGGCGATCTTCTCGCCGAAGCCATCCGTTCGACCTTTCGACATCGTGGCACCGCCATCGACGCGACGCCAATCGGATTGACCGAGGCATTCATCTCCGACCCCGCCAGAGCCGTGCAGTGGAGAGCCTTCGTTCGCCGGAGCAGATTCGATTCCGAATCCGGATTGGACGAGATCGTGGAGCAAGTGCGGCACTTCGCATTGGCGCCGCTGTCGGCGATCGCCGCGGAGGACTCATTCCATCTCCAGTGGAGGCCCGGCGGATCGTGGGAGTGAACTCAGAGTCGGCGGCTAAGCCGGAATAATCGCCACCGCATCCCGCATCGCCGAATCCGGCGGCAACAGCCCCAAAATCCTCCGATCGAACGTAGCCAGTCGCCCCTGCTGCCGGATCGCCAGATCGAGCAGGAGGGCATCGGTCAGTTGGTGATGTCCCACGACGCGAGCGCGAATCTCGTCGCGAATATCCGCCAGTCCGCCCTCCAGCGGCCAGAACCGATGCGCGCCGTGGGCCGTCATTTGGGCCAGCGCCTCCATCACGTCCCCGAAGAGAATCGGGACCTTCACCACCACCGGCTGCATCGCCAGCCGCACAAACCCCAACTGCGTCAGCGGACAAGTTGCCCACCCCGCCTCATGATTCTCCGCAAACCACCGGTGCGCCGCCAGATGGTGGACATGGGTCGGCCACGCCAGAGCGAGCAGGACATTGACATCAAGCAGGGAGACGGGCACTGTTACCGTCCCGGCCCCAGGAATTCCCGCGCCGCCTCAAGGTCCTCCCTACTGGTCGCCGCTCGAACCTCATCCGGACCGAACCCCGGCGTTCCCACCGGCACCTGAAATACCGGAAAACCGTTGCGGGTGCTCAACGGCGTTCGGGCCGCGACACCCCGCCGTGCCAGTTCTGACAAAGCCGCTCCCACCGAAACGCCGCGGGCAACGGCCAAAGCCCTGGCCGCATCCAGAACATCGCTTTCCACATCCAGCGTCGTACGCATCTTGATTCAATGATGATTAATGTCCGCTTTGATGTCAAGCGTTTCGAGCCAAAACTGTGATACTGTGAGTTTATGCGCAATATCACAGTCGCGGTTGACGATGACACTTACAAACGCGCCCGCATCGCCGCGGCCGAGCGCGATACGTCCCTCTCCGCGCTGGTCAAGGCCTATCTGGTGCAACTCGCCTCGCACGAAACCGAAACCGAACGTCTAAAGCGCCAGGAACGTGAGATCCGGAGCCGGGTTGCAGCCTTCACCGCTTCCGACAGGCTCTCTCGCGAAGACCTGCATAGCCGGTCGCAATGATGCCCCACTTTCTCGACACGAACATCCTGCTCTACTCCATCAGCCGGAATCCGGCGGAATCGTTCAAGCGAGACCGGGCCCTCGCGCTGTTAGACGACGATTCGGGTGCGTTGTCAATTCAAGTCTTGCAGGAATTCTATGTTCAGGCGACCCGGGTCAGCCGTGCCGACGCGGTTCCCCACGAGCTCGCCGTCGGTCTGATCGAGGCGTGGTCGCGATTCCGCATTCAGGCGATGACCCTTCCAATCCTCAACGCGGCATTGCGAATTCGCGAGACCCGTGGGTTTTCATTTTGGGATAGCGCAATCGTCGCCGCCGCTCTGGCCCTCGGCTGCGACCGGGTCTACACCGAAGACTTGGCCCACGGGCAAGTGGTCGATGGCCTTGCCATTATCGACCCATTCCGCTGATCGTTGGCAACAAACCCACCGGCGCTACACTCATCGTATGGGCTATCGAGATCTGCGCGACTTCATCGGCGCGCTGGAAGAGAATCGCGAGCTGAAGCGCATCCCGTTTGAGGTCGATCCCATTCTGGAGATCGCCGAATTCGCCGACCGCGCCGTCAAGCAGGGCGGTCCCGCGCTGCTGTTCGAGAAGCCCAAAGGCTACGCCACGCCGGTGCTGATCAATTCGTTCGCCTCGATGCGCAAAATGGAAATCGCGCTGGAAGTGGCCTCGGTGGAAGAGGTGGCCGCGCGCATCGTCGAGTTCCTCGAAATGCGCATGCCGGAGGGGCTCATCGGCAAGCTCAGAATGTTGCCCAAGCTGGCGGAGATGGGCGCCTTCGTTCCGAAAGTGGTTTCCAAGGGCGCCTGTCAGGAAGTGGTCCGCACCGAGGGCTTTTCGCTGCTGGATTTCCCCGTGCTCCAATGCTGGCCCCAAGACGGCGGGCGGTTTATCACGCTGCCCATGGTTTTTTCGCGCAATCCCGACACCGGCAAGCGCAACTGCGGCATGTACCGCATGCAGGTGTTCGACGAGCGCACGGCCGGCATGCACTGGCAAACCCACAAGCAGGGCGCCGAGCATTATCGCCGCGCGCAGCACCACGGCAGCCGGCGCATGGATGTGGCGGTGGCCATCGGCTCCGACCCGGCCACCATGTACTCGGCCATACTGCCGCTGCCGCCGGATCTGGACGAAATGCTGATCGCCGGGTTTTTGCGGCAGAGCCCGGTGGAGATGGTGAAGTGCCAGACGTCGGACCTGGAAGTGCCGGCCAACGCGGAAATCGTGCTCGAGGGCTACGTCGAGCTGGGCGAACTGCGCACCGAGGGCCCGTTCGGCGATCACACCGGTTACTATTCGCTGGCCGATGAGTACCCGGTGTTCCACGTCACGTGCGTGACCGAGCGCAAGGAGCCGATCTACGCCACCACGATTGTGGGTCCGCCGCCCATGGAGGACTACTACATGGGCAAGGCCGTCGAGCGCATTTTCCTGCCGCTGATGCGCCTGCAACTACCCGAAGTGCGCGACATCGCCATGCCGCCCGAAGGCGTGTTCCACAACCTGATCCTGGTCGCCATCCGCAAATCCTACCCCGGCCACGCGCGCAAGGTGATGCACGCCATCTGGGGCCTCGGCCAGGCCATGTTCTCGAAGTGCATCGTGGTGGTGGATGAGGACGTGGACGTGCAGAACTATCGGGAAGTCGCGTGGAAAGCGCTCAACCACATCGACCCCGAGCGCGACATCCAGTTCGTGATGGGCCCGGTGGATTCGCTCGACCACTCCAGCCGCCTGCCGAACTACGGTTCGAAGATGGGTGTCGACGCCACCCGCAAGTGGTCCGGCGAGGGTTTCACGCGCCCGTGGCCGGGCGAGATCCGGATGTCGGAGGACGTGAAGCGGCGGGTGGACGAGTTGTGGAAGATGACGGGGTTGTAGGCGGATTTGCCTACCGGACTGCGGGCCTGGTTTTCTTGGGCGGGATGAAGCTGTCGATGATGGGGCGAACGGCCGTCAGTTCCGCGAAACTCTCTGCGACTTCCCGAACGAGACGATTCGCATCGAATCCCTGTTCACCGGTAAAGCTGTCCAGACGCAGGTAACGCCAGATCGGGGTTTCCTCGGCCGGATTTCCCGGCGAATAGCAATCCGTGAAACCCTTTGGGAGTCGATCCTTGAGTTGTCGCACGATTTTGTCGCGGTTCGGCCACGCCATCGGAATATAGAGGTACACACAAGGATCCTCATCCAGCGGACTCTCGGCCTCGGCGCAGGTAGTGGGATCTGATTTCACACAAAGACCGAGGGCGATCTCGTCAGATTCCGATAGCCGCCAATGGTCGTCTGCAAACGTCTCCAAGTAATAGCGGCCGTTGTCTTCGTACGGTTCGGAGAAGCTCCACTCCTTCATTCCTGGAACCAGGCCAGGCAATACCCGGCGGAGGTGGTTCACAAACCTCCTCAGTTCATTTCCGAGTGACCCTCCCTCCTGGCAGATGGCCCGCACCTCCCGTACCAATTGGATTTGCTCCAGCAACGCTGCAACTCTGGGTTCAAAGCGGAAAGCAATCGTCACTTCAGGCACCTCAAGCATCCAAATCCCACGCAATGTGATCCGCAAAGCATTCGATGAAGTCGCTGCCAGATCCACCCCTGCATAGTTCGTCGAGGACTTCGCGGATCAAGCGATAGGCAACAGGTTTGAACAATTCGCAATTGGATTGGCGGCCGTCGGGCGTAAGATACACGAATTTGCTCTCCGGCCACCGGCGCGAATAGCGCTTGGATTGGTCCACGTCATGGTCACCGATCTTGTTCTCGATGACGAGGCGCCAATCGCGGCCATATATGAGGAGGTCAACCCGATCCCTTCCGAGGGTGACCTCCTTCGTAGCGACAGCGTGGGCAGTATCGGCTGGTGGTTCTCCAAAGACGCGACGGTAGAAGCTCCGAAGAAAAGCGTCGCCGAGTCCGTGGCTTTCAGCCGGGTCGAACAACCACCGCAGAACAATCGTGTGGGCCTTTTCATCGCTCTGGCAGCCAAGCAACTCCCACAACGGCAAGTCCCGCGCACAATGTTGCCCGCTCGATTTCTCGAATGCCGCTCTCAGCTTCGCCAAACCTGCTTTGAAGTCCTCGGGCGAGGCAAGAGCACCGCGGCCAAGGTCGCCTCCGCCCCCTCCTGTGCGGCTTGTCGAGGACATCAGCTTCCTTATAACAAAATGCGGTGTTGTCTGCAATCGGCGATGGGTCAAGCCGGGTCAAGCCTTGTCCCATTGATCGAATCCAATCGACGCCTGGCCCAGAATCTCTTTCACAAGCGAGCCGTCGATGGTGTCAGTCTTGTGCGGGTTGGGGATGCGCACCTTGAGCATCCCCTTCTTCATGAACTGGTGACGCCCTCCGGATATCGGCCCCTCGAAGCCAAGGCTGCGAAACCGCCGGATCAATTCTCGCCTGGAGATCGGTTTCGCCATCGTTCACGCGGCTCTTGATGGCAAACTGATCCTGCCGATTCGAGGAATGGGATCGTGGTCGCGGATCTTCAATACAAGCCACTCTTCCAGAACCTCTTGGAGCACCGCGCGGCAATTGTCAAGCGTGGATTCGTTCGCCCATACCCCGGCCAACCCAGGAATCTCGCCAAAACAGGTGCCGTTTTCGAGGGTTTTGAACTGCGCCCTTTTCATCGCCTCGTGGATGTAGCGGGTAAGCATCGACTCAATGATACCCGGAATCCGCCCTCCACCCCAAATTTGCAGCGTCCGCGACCGCTTGGTAAGATGGAGAAGACCCTCACGGTGGGTGTAGCTCAGCTGGTAGAGCGCTGGATTGTGGTTCCAGTGGTCGTGGGTTCGAACCCCACCACCCACCCCATGCCGTGGGTGTCTTAGACTTCCAATAAGCCTCCTCGTCGGACTCCTCGGAAACAGAGTCCACATCGGAAAGCGCGCCAATCCAACCCGTCAGAGTCCGTGGAACGATTGGAACACCTCGAGTTCATGCGGCAGATCAACTATGGCTACGATCCTGCTACCGCCCGGCTCCAGAGAGTTCTTGAGGTTGTCGAACTCGCACGAAGTAGAGTACCTGGTCATTGGCGGCCATGCCGTGAACTACCACGGCTATCCGCGCGCTACCGGCGACATCGGCATCGCGGGTGTCGAGTTCTCGGAGTGCTTTCGGAATCGCGTCATCACCGAAATCGGAGGAGTTCCGGTCAACCTGATCGGCATGCAGGATCTGAGAGCCAACCAGAAGGCGAGCGGCCGGTTGAAAAACCTCGCCGACTGGGAGCAGTTGGACTGAACCCCCTCCGTCACCAGCGCGGATGCACGCCCGCGCGGATTTCCGCGAAAGACCTCGCCGTACTATGCGAGATCCCGTAGTACTTTTCCAAAGATTCTAGCCGGTACCCCTTGGTCTGTACATTTTGCTGGAATGGGACGATCATACAATTTCGAGGAGGAATGGCGGTCGAAATCATCCACGGTGATCGGCGAGTCGACCGGCGCTATGACGTCGAGCTGCAGCTCCGCTTCCACTACACCAATGAAGAAGGCGCGCTCCGCGTTGGCTGCGGAGTGACCGCCGAGCTGAGCCGGGGCGGAGTCCTGTTTCTGACGGATGATCCCCCGCCGGCAGGCACCGATGTGGAAATGCATATTGCGTGGCCATTCCTTCTGCAGGACACCTGTCCACTGGAATTGGTTGTGCGGGGCTCGATTTCCGGTGTCAGCGATCGAGGCACGGTCATGCGCCTCCGCAGTTACGAATTCCGCACTTGCGGCGAAAGGTCGTTTTTCGAGACCGCACAGCATTCCGGCGCGTGGCGCGTGGCGTGAGACCACCATGGCGCGCATAAGTCGCGCCGCAGCACACAACTGCCCGCGGGCGACCACCCTTCCACGCGCACTCGACCGGCGCGCCGCTCGACTCGGAACAAAGCTGCCGCTCCCAGGTCGGCCGCCAGAGCCGGAAGCGACCAGCCGGCCGGCTCCGCCAGAATGCGGATGGCGCCAAGGTGGGTAATGCAGATGGTGCAATCGGGTGCGCCGTCATCCTTGGCCACTACAGCGGTCTCCAGAATCCGCTCCGCATTTCGTAAGAGTCCATCCACGGAACTCTCATCGGCAAGCGGCGCGTGGATTCGAGCCGTTCTTGGGTTACTTCTTGGGCGGCAGCGTGGACATAATCTTCCGAACATAATCCTGGGTTTCGGGAATGGCCGGTATCCCGTCGATGGCATTCACCCTGGCAGGACCGGCGTTGTAGGCGCCCAAAGCCAGCGGGAGGTCGTCGTAGATGTTCAGCAACTGCTTGAAGAACCACGCGCCGGCATTCAGGTTCTCCCCGGGATTGAAGGGGTCCTTGACGCCCAACTGAGCGGCTGTGGCCGGCATCAACTGCATCAGGCCCATGGCCCCCTTGGGAGAGACGGCGCACGGCCGCGCCCCCGACTCCTGGTTGACCATGCTGCGCAGCAACTCGGGCTGTAGATCCTGCTGTCTGGCCGCACCTTCGATGAGGGGGTCAAGCTGGGAAGGCGGGAGCGGTTCGCATTCGCTCTCGGGGGCCAGAACGGGAACCAGCCCGGATTGGGAGGGCGGCCCGAGCAGGAAAAACGACTGGGACGAGCGATCACCCACCTGCCTGGCAATCGAGGCCCGCTGGGCCGCCAGGGACGGCTGCATGGCGGCCGCCACAGACTCTTGCTGCCCGGCAACCGGTTTCTCGACGGCTGGTTTCGAATCGGCCGGCTGGGGAGCGTCCTGGGCGAGGCCGGGCGCCCCCGCAGCCAGCAGAATTAGAAATAGATTCAGGGATTTCATAAAAAATAAACTCGAATTTTAGCGTATTTCGTCGATTTAATAAATGGCGGGGCAGGAAGCCCTACCGGAAAGGATCGGCTATGGAAATCCACTCGTTGTACGGAGTCAGCCTGCCGATCGATCCGGCTCCCAAGTCGCGTGAAGATGCGGACGCGAACCAGGCCGTGGTCGCGGCGGTACGAGCTTTGAATAGATCGGAGTTGCTGGGCAGCGATCGCGAATTGCAGTTTGCGCGCGACAGCCAGACGCAGAAAATGGTCATACAAATCGTGGAAAGCCAGAGCGGCGACGTATTGGACCAGATTCCCCCCGAACAAGTCCTGCGGATTATGGCGAATTTTGGGGAGCCGGTAAATAAATAGGTTGAAACCGCGATGTGGAAGGACGCCTATCTTGAAAGTCGAGTGCTTTCGGCGAGCCCGCTGGAACTGATCTGCATCCTGTATCAATACGCGCTCGATTCGGTTCGAGAGGCGCGCCGGCACCTGGCGGCCGGGGACATCGTGGCGCGATCGCGGGCCGTTTGCCGGGCGGTCAGCGCCATTTCGGAACTCGACGCGTCTCTGAATCGCGCCGAAGGCGGGGCGATCAGCCGGAACCTGGGGGAGTTGTATCAGTACCTCAGGCAGCGCCTGACCGAGGCGAACATGCAGCAGAAGGACGCTCCGCTGGCGGAAGTGGAATCCTTGCTGACCACGCTGGCCGAAGCCTGGAAGGCCGCCAGCGTCCAACCGGCCCATGAATCCAGCGCGGTCGAGACGGACGCGGAGTTCCCAGCCGCGGCCTGGCGGGAATCGGATAGTGGCAGCGCGCATAGGTGGAGCGCCTAGCACCGCGACAGCAAAATTCGGTGACTGACACACGCGTCCCAAGGCGCGGTTTCTTGCGCCGCGTGGACGCTGGTGTCTGTCACCGGATTTTGCGGTGCTAGGGCCCATCGGGAGGCTTGAGGCCCTTCATCACCAGGCTGGCCATGCCCAGGCCACCGTTGGCGGAAAGCGACTGGGCGAACATTTCCTGGGCGTACTCCATGGCGGAAGACGAAGCCTCATCATCGCCCGTTCCCAGCCAGCCGCCTTCGGAATCCCGCATCGATTTCAGCATCTGGCCGATGAGCAACGCTTCGAACTGGCGGGCGGCGTCTTTGATTTTGCCGGCGTCGTGGGTGGGATTCGCCGATGCGGCGAGCGTACCCGGGGCCGCGTTTGAGACAGGTGGAATCATAGTCGAGTCTCCTAGATCACTTCCAATTCCGCCTCCAGAGCGCCAGCGCTCTTGAGGTTTTGGAGAATCGCAATAATGTCTCGCGGCGTCGAGCCGATGGCACTCAGCGCCCGAACCAGTTCTTCCACGGTGGCGCCCTCTTTCAGAATCAGGTTGCGGGCGGCCTGCTCCTTGACCGTCGTCGTCACTTGCGGCGTCACTTGGGTGGTCCCGGTCGACATGGCGTTGGGTTGCGACACCTTGGACTCAGTCTGAATCTCCACCGAGAGGGTGCCCTGCATAATGGCCACCGGCGAGATGTGAACGTCCTTCCCCATGACGATGGTGCCCGTGCGCTCATTGACAACGATCCGCTCGGCGCGGTCGGTCTCCACGGTGAGCCGTTCCAGCTCGGCCACGAACTCGGTTGGGTTCTTCAGAAATTCCGCCGGTAATCCCACCGCCACCACGGCCGAGCTTTCGGCGTGTGCCACGTCGCCAAACCGCTTGTTCAGAGCCTCGGCAATGCGAGCGGCCGTGGTGAAATCAGCCTGCCGCAATTGCAGACGGAGGTCTTTCCCGATCTTGAGAGTGGGGGCGGCCCGTTCGACGATGGCGCCGCCGGGCAGCCTTCCCACGGTAGGATGGTTGACCACCTGGCTGTTGCCGCCGTTGCCCGCGACGTAACCGCCGAGAACGGCAGGCCCTTGGGCCACCGCGTAGACCTGATTGTCCGGAGCCCTCAGACCGGTCATCAGCAGGATGCCGCCTTGCAGGCTGGAACAGTCGCCGATGGCCGCCACGGTGACGTCGATTCGCGATCCGGGCTGAGCATAGGGAGGCAGGGTTGCCGTGACCATGACCGCGGCGGTGTTTTTGACCTGAATCGCGGTAGGAGACACGGTCAGCCCCATGCGTTCCAACAGATTCGTCAAACTCTGCGCGGAAAGTACGGTTTGCCGCCGGTCGCCGGTGCCATTCAGCCCCACCATCAGGCCATATCCCATGAGCTGGTTGTCGCGAACCCCTTCCAAGGCCACTAGCTCTTTCAGGCGGGTAGCCGCAGCCGCATCGCTCCCGTAATGCCAGGCCAGTAAAACCGAAATAGCCAGGATCCGTTTCATAGTGTCCCCTCAAAAAGGAAGCAATCCCATAATCAGGCGCCACAGGATGAAGGGACGGCGCACGGCGTCATTGACTACGCCTTTGCCATCGACTTTGATCTCCATCTGGGCGATCTGGTCGGATTGGATGGAGTTGTTGGTGGCCAGGTCCGCCGGGCGGACCACGCCGCGAACCGTGACCATCTGGTGTTCCGAGTTCACCACCACCTCCTTGTTGCCCTCGACCACCAGGTAGCCATTCGGCAACACGTGAGTGACGCGCGCGCTCAGCGTCGTGTTCAGCGTGGCGGAGCGGCTGGTGGTGCCTTGCCCGTCCAGTGAAGACGCGGTGTTGGCGCCGGCGAGATTCGCGAGTGCACCGTTGAGGCTCTTCTTTCCGGCCAGAGAGGTTACCGAGCTGCTGAGGGCGGATGTGCGCTGGGTTTTGGTGGCGCCCTGCACCACGGCGGAGGCGCTCTCCACCACCACAATCGTGATGAGGTCATCCACCTGGCTGGCGCGCACATCGCTCCCCAATTCGACCAGCCGCGATGCCGGCGACCAGAGGGATCCCGGTGAGGGCTGCGCGGGCGGCGAACTGGGGTGAGCCAGCGCCTCCTGGATATACCGGTCGAGGGCACTCGGCTCGGAGGGCTTCTTGGCTTTCTTGTCGGCAGCCGCCGACGCTCCCGATGCGCACAGGATCAGGAGCCAGGCGAGGAATTTGTTGGGTGAGCACATTTCAGTTCCCAGGGGTGCGGCCGGCATCCAGAAAGGCTTTGCCCTTCCCTTCGATGCGCGCCTGAAACACCTTATTGCTGGAGAGGTTGCGAATGACGACGGTGTCGCCGCTGCGGCCGCCGGATTCCGCCTTCCCGGTGAAGGCCAGATGGGCCGCCCCGCTGCGCACCTCCACCTCGACCATCTCCCCGCGGTTCACATCGGGCGGCAGCATGAGCTGTGCCAGGTGGATTTCCGTCCCTGGGGCGACAACCCGCATGGGCGCTCGTCCGACAACCTGGTCAATGGTCTGGGCCACATCACCCGCAATCGGAAAACGGCCGGCCGTTTCCACGCGGACCTGGCCGGCGCCGATCGCCTGTCCCTTCTGGAGAGCTTCGGCCGCCACCACACGGGGCATGGGGGCCGATAGCAGAACCCGCGCCCAAACCCCAAAACGCCGGTTGTCGCCGTAGATTACGTTGCCGCGCCATTCGACCGCCTGGTGCGCCGAGGGCGATGCTGGAGTTCCGAGACTCTCGCGGCGAAACTCGAGCCGGCCCCGCGGAACCGGATAGAGGCTGGTTTCCACGATTTCGATTTCGAGACCAGGGAGCGGAAGCGCCAGCCGCATGGCTTCCAAAACCCGGCCTCGGTCGAGCATCTCCGCTTGCCGCTCGAAGCACAGACCCACGTCCGGATCGATCTTCACGGAATAGCGCTGCGCCAGCGCCACCAGCTCAAAGGCGCGGAAGAACCGGCGCACTCCAGGCAGAGGAGCCGGGGCCAGCGGCGTCTCCGGCGAAAGTTGCCCAAACCCCGGGAGGGAAACCGCGAAGTCACGCGCCAGGATGCGGTCCCCCTCCACCTCCACGCACTTCGGGGTTTGCGCGGGAGCGAAGCACGCAAACCACAGCAGCACGATGCATAACCGAAGAATCATTGCTTGAGATTGTTCACCTGCTGATACATTTCGTCCGCGGCCTTGACCACCTTGGAATTGGCCTCATAGGCGCGCTGCGCCACGATCAGGTTAATGAACTCCTCCACAATGCTGACGTTGGACTGCTCCTGGTAGCCCTGTAGCAGCGTACCCAAGCCCTCCTGCCCGCCGGGATTCGCCACGATCGGTTCTCCGGATGCATCGGTTGGCAGGTACAGATTGCGGCCCAAACTGTTCAACCCTGCCGGGTTCTGAAATCCCGCAATTTGGATCTGCCCGGCGCGTTGTGCCGAGGTCTGTCCGGGCAGAACGTAACTGACCGTGCCGTCGGTTGCGATGGTGATGGACTGGGCGGCGGAGGGGATGGTGATGGCGGGCTCGATGGGGTCGCCATCGGAGGTCACCAGATTGCCCGTCTTATCGAGCTGGAAGGTGCCGGAGCGCGTATAGGCAATCTCTCCCGTGGCGCGCCGCACCTGAAAGAACCCATTCCCCTGGATCACCACATCGAGAGGGTTATCCGTCTGGGAGAAGCTGCCCTGCGTGAAGATGATCTCGTTGGACGCGGCGCGCGTGCCCAGCCCGAGCTGCAAACCGGTGGGCACCGTGGTCTGCTGCCCAGCGGAAGCGCCGGGTTGCGACATGCTCTGATAGAGCAGGTCCTGGAATTGCGCTCGGCGCATCTTGTAACCGGTCGTGCTGGCGTTGGCCAGGTTGTTGGCGATGTTGTCGACATTGAGCTGCTGAGCCGTCATCCCGCTGGCGGCGCTATAGAGAGCGCGGATCATAGTTATGTTCCTTGAGTCTCGTTTTGGATTAGCATGTCGATGTAGGACTGCGGATAGCCGTGGGTGTAGAAGGCAGCCACCTGCCCCGCGTTGACCAGCCTGCCGTCGGCAAGCTCGATCATCTGATTCGGCTGTTGCTGCAGGAAGCCGCCGGCGGCGGCGAGCTGGTCGCTGGCCACTACTTTCCCTCCCACCATCTGGGCCACCTTGGCGGCCGTGGCGGCGGTGGCGAAGTACAAAGGGTTGTAGCCGTATGTGCTGCCGTCCGCCGACGTTCCCGTGGGGTTGGCGATCCAGGGATTCGGGCCGAAGACAGACTCCGCCGTGGGAGCGGCATCCTGCGCCGGAGAATCGGGGTCTGCCGCGGCCTGCGCCATGGACGCAACCGCCGCAGCCTGCTCGTTGGAGGCGGCCACGGCGACCTGCGCTGCGGAGGCCGCCAGCGCCGGTTGCGCCACGGAGGCCACCACCGCGGCCTGCGCCGCGGAGGCCGCCACCGCCGGTTGCGCCACGGCCGACGCGCCCTTCGCGTCCGACCGGCCGCCGAATATGCCCGCGAGGTTGGGGGTCGAAAGCTCGTCCACCATTACATCGCCGAAAGGAGTGTGGCAAAGAGTCTTGGTGCTGGCCGCTTTCTGGGTTAGATTTGTGGCCGGTGAAACGCCGGCGCTGTCCGAAACTTTTTCAATCATGCCGTTCTCTCCCGAGACGCCTACGAACCGACGCGGGCGACCTCTTGAATCGATTTGCTATCCATCTCCACGCCCAGCGATACTGCTTTCTGCAACATTTCAAACTGCCGCATCACCCCGACCAACCGCATGGCGGCTTCCGGCACCGCCACATTCGAGCCTTCCAGCTTCCCCTGCTGCACCTGGACATCGCTGGCCGCCAGCGGAGGGTTCTTGGAATCGGAGTTCTGGAAACAGGTGCCGCTCATCTTTCTCAGGGAATTGGTGGACTTGAAGTTCACGACCGCCAGTTGACCAAGGGTGTGGCCTTGCTGCCGCACGGTACCGTCGGTTGCGATCTCGACGGACGCCCCGGAGGTCAGATGAATGGCGCCGCCACCGACGCCCCGGACCGCAAATCCTTCGCTGGTCACCAAGTCACCGGTGGGGGCAGCGTGCAAGCTGCCGTTGCGCGTGTACAGGTCGCCACCAGGGCCGGCGACGGTCAGGAAGCCGGGGCCGGAAAGCGCCACGTCCAGTGGGTTGCCCGTGGGTTGCAGCGTGCCTTGCGAGAAATCCGTCCACTGGCGCTCGATGGTCGGCAGCGTCGAGGCTTCGCTCGACGAGTCCGCATCCGGAGACGCATACAGCCCGTAGAACTCGCTGTCGCTCTTGTATCCGCTGGTGGCCGCGTTGGCCAGATTGTTGGCCAGCAGCGACAGCGATTCCATCCGGGATCGCAATCCACTCGCGGCCGCAATGGTGAGCGGGTCCATAGGTACGCCGCAAGCAGCATTGCAAGTATGGGGCCTAAGAAACTCCGCGAAAATACTCAAGAAATGCCGGGAATTCCGCCGATATAAAGGGTGGAAGGACCCTTTCTTCGTCAAGATATTGACGAAGGGAGTGAACTGTCAAAACTCCAACACCCGCCGCCGCACTTTATCCCATTGAAAGAACACGGTCTGTTGTTTGGCTCCTGATCTGCATTTCCGGGCTCCGTGACTTCCACCACCCCGGTTACCGCTCCGAGTGGCCCGGTTTCCGCATTGCCGGTGGTTTCTTCGTCCGATCCGTCGGTTGTCATTGGCCAGCCGGGATTTGCGAAGCAGTTTCAGGATTTTCAGAAGTCGGCGGCATCCGCCGAAGGTGGAGGCAAATCATCCGGCGGCGCGGATTCCGACAGCGTTCGCTTGACGGGCCGTTTCGTGAAGGCTGCAACCTGCTCGGCGCGCCCGAGTACTTCCACCACCGAGGCCCTGGCCATACCGGCGCAGGCGATCGCAACAGCGGGACTGGCCGCCTCTGCCAGCGTCCTGCCGGGTTCCGGCAAGCTCGGCCCATCGGCGATCCCCAGCCGGACGAGGGCGTCCGGCGCCCTCCAGGGGGATCGTCCCACCGGGAGCGTCGAGAGTGGCGTGGGAGAGAACGCCAGCCCGGGGGCTGATCCAAATGCCCTCATCTCCAATGTGCCTCTGGTTGCCTGGCTCGGACAGGCGGTATTTCCGAATCAAGTCCGGGATCTCCATGAATCGGCCGCGCCCGCTGCGAGTGGCGGCAAATCGTCCGGTGGCGGTGCGCCTGCCTCGGACGGGGTTCAATCTTCAGCCGGGAAGAAAGAAGCCGGCAATTCGGACCGAGGCGCCCCGGCGGCCATCTCGCTCCAGCCGCGTCCACCGCAGCCGCCGCCAGTCTCGAGCAGGTTCTCCTTAATCATGAAGGATGGATCCGAAAGCCCGGCGTCGGACGCATCCAACAGCGCCGCCGCGGCGCCAGAAGTCACTGCCAGTCGGGCGGGGGCGCAGGCGGCCGCCACCATTGCTCATCTAACGTTAGTTCAGGCTGCGCCGTTGGATACCGGCATCTCGCCCCCGGGGGATCGGAGTTCCACTCCGGAGAAACCCGGGCAGACGGTGAGTGGTCCGGACCCGCGGGCTGTAAACGCCGAGGCGGGGACACAAAGCGAGGCGGGACCAGCCCCCGCGGACCTGGCAGTCGCCATCAGAGTGAAGGCGCAGAGCAGCGTGGCTGCCAGCGGTCAGAGCGCGCCCGCCAAGGAGTTCCGGCGGGTTGACCTGGCGGACGCGCCACCGGCAGCCACCCTCCGCACCGAGACATCCCGCGCGGGCGCCTGGGTGCTCAGTGAAAGCTCTTCGCGCGGCGGGCCGCAACCCGCC
The DNA here is from genome assembly GCA_003142355.1 of Bryobacterales bacterium. Next base: position 14,668 of record PLMF01000110.1, on the reverse strand, counting down.
GCCGACACGGCCAGCCGCCCAACGGAGCGCCTGGAGGCCACACCCCTCCGCGCCGAAGAAGGCGCACCCAAGACGGCGACGCCGCTGAAGGACCTTTCGGTACAGGTGAAGCAACCCAATCAAGAGAGCGTAGAACTTCGGGTGGTCGAGCACGAAGGCGAGATCCACGTCGCGGTCCGGACTGGAGATGCCGACCTGGCGCATGGCCTGCGCCAGGGGTTGCCGGAACTGGTGGACCATCTCGATCAGGGCGGCTTTCGCAGCGAGGCCTGGCGTCCGTCGGGAGTGGTAAGCGCGCCGGAGCCGTCGAGTCAGGCGCAATCGAAATCGTCTGAATCCCGCAACGCCGATTCGCAATCGCAATCGCAATCTGGCTGGTCGCAGCAGGACCGCGGCCAGCGTGACCACAACCAATCCAANNGATCGACAGGAGAATTCCATGGCTTCAGCCATTAGCCCCATCACCAGCGCAACCACCACGGGCGCCACCAGTTCCAGTTCGTCTTCGTCCCTCAGCGGCGCAGCCAATGAACAGATGTTCCTGCAATTGCTGGTGGCCCAGCTCAAGAATCAGGATCCGCTGAGTCCGGCCGACCCCACGCAGTTCGTTTCCCAACTGGCACAGATGAGCGAACTGGAGCAGGTGATCGGCATCCGCGGCGACATTGAATCGCAAATGAGCAGCGCTGCCGCCAAAACCAGCACATCTGCCACGCAGAACACTTCCCAAACATAGAGATAAGGAGCAATGACATGTTCACCGTATTCAACACAGCGCTTTCTGGACTCAACGCGAATTCAACAGCTATCGACATTATCGGCAACAACCTGGCCAATCTGAACACCACGGGGTACAAGACCGACACGGTGGAGTTTCAAGACTTGATGAGCCAGCAACTGGGAGTCGCCTCGACCGCCAGTCAGATTGGGCTCGGCGTCAGCAGCGCGGACTCGGTCAAGCAGTTCACGCAGGGCTCGATCACGCAAACTACGGGGGCGTTCGACGCCGCGATTCAAGGCAACGGATTCTTCGTCGTGAGCGGCCCGAACCACCAGTTACTGTACACCCGGGCCGGCAATTTCACGCTCGACCCCACCGGTCATTTGCAGACCGCCACCGGAGAGGACGTGCAAGGCTGGAATGCTACCGCCGGAGTGGTGAATGCGAACTCGGCCGTGAACGATATCGTCATCCCGCTCAACGGGGTCGCACCGGCCACCGCTACCGCCAACATGTCCGCGACCGTCAATTTGAACGCGAGCGCGACGACGGGGGGAACAGACGGCACGTACTCCACCCCCATCCAGGTAGTGGATTCACTGGGAGGCACCCACACGCTGACCGTGACGTTCACCAAATCGGATTCGAACACTTGGGGTTACGCCATCACCATCCCCGATGCCGACCTCAAGACGGCCAGCGCCACACCCCTGGCCACGGGCACGCTGACGTTTGACGGCAACGGAAAATTGACCACTCCGGCTGCCACCGACGTTCCCATCTCCGTGAAGGTCGGCGGGTTGGCGGACGGCGCGTCCGACATGACTATCAACTGGAACTTGTACGACTCCAGCGGCAATGGCCCGGTGACCCAATTCGCGCAAGCCAGCGGGGTTTCCGCCACTTCTCAGGACGGCATCCAAGCAGGGCAGATCAGTAAGGTCAGCATCTCGGACGGAGGGCTGCTGGTGGCAACTTATTCGAACGGGCGGTCGGCGACTGTGGGGCAGATTGCACTGGCTTCGATTGAAAACCCAGGTAGCCTGCTCGCGGTTGGGAACAACAATCTGCAGCCCACCGTCACCACTTCCGCGCCCGCCATCGGGGCCTCCGGCACTTCCGGCAGGGGGGAGATTGTGGGACAGTCTCTCGAAGGTTCCACCGTCGACATCGCCACCGAGTTCACCGATCTCATCACGTATCAACGGAGCTATCAGGCCAACTCACGCGTGATCACCACCGCCGATCAGATGACACAGGATCTGATCAGCCTGATTCGCTGATGACCGCCCATGAAGGCCCCGGAACAATTCTGCTTGTTGGATGACGTGCCCGTGCACATCGAGGCGGCCGTGGCGGGCCCCAAGATGCGAATCAGCGAGATTCTCGCACTTCGGGCCGGCAGCGTCGTCTCGACCGGGCTGCGCGCGGGCGAAAGCATCGATGTTTTTGCCGGGCGCGCGCGCATCGGCGCCGGAGAATTCTCGAGTAACGGCCAGCGGGAGGTCATCCGCATGGTCCGCTTCGGGGGTAATGACTGATGGAAGCGATCCAGCAAATCCTCGGCGTAGTCGCGGTGCTGGCGCTGCTGGGCGGCTCGTTATGGTGGCTGCGCCGCAAAGGGTTGGCGCAATTCGCCGTCAGAGGTCCGGGCGGGGGCAAGACCAGATCCATGAAGGTCGTCGAGCGGCTGGCGCTCTCGCCGCAGCACTCGCTCTACCTGGTGCGAGTGGCGGACCGGACCATGCTCATCGCGGCCTCGCCCGGCGGCTGCTCCGTTCTGGATGGCATCGCCGAATCCGTGGACCAAAGGATGGCGCTGCGATGACCCGCCGCATGGGCGCCATGGCGGTTGCGCTGCTGCTGGCGGCAGGTCCCTTGGTTGCCGCCGCCAGTTCAACGGATTCGCTGTTCGGCATCAACATGAGCAAGGGCGGCGAGTCGCTCAGCGTTCCCATGCAGATCGTCATTCTGCTGACCTTGCTGACGATGCTGCCCGCGGTGGTCATGTCGATCACCCCGTTTCTGCGGATTGCCATCGTCCTGCACTTTCTCCGCCAGGCGTTGGGAACTCAGACGACGCCCTCCAACCAGGTGCTTCTCGGAATCGCCCTCTTCCTCACCATGCTGATTATTCAGCCGGTGGCCATGGATATGTACCACCAGGGTTGGGAGCCTCTCCAGAACAAACAAGTCACCGCGGGCGAGGCCTTCGACGCCGGCACCAAACCGCTCAAGAACTTCATGATACGTTTCGCCCGCGAGAAGGACGTCGCGCTGTTTGTGGGAATCTCCCACCTGCCGCCGCCTCGCAACGCCGGTGAACTGCCCCTGCAGGTGCTGATTCCGGCGTACATCCTTTCCGAGTTGAAAGCCGGATTTCAGATCGGCGCCGTCCTGTTTCTGCCCTTCCTCATCATCGATCTGGTGGTCGCATCCGTAACCCTGTCGATTGGCATGGTCCAACTGCCGCCGGTCATGATCTCCGCTCCTTTCAAGATCCTCCTGTTTGTGCTGGCCGACGGGTGGAACCTGGTCATCGGCTCGCTCATGAAAGGGTTCTACACATGACGCCCGAGTTCGTGATCCAGATTCTGCGGCAGGCCCTGATGATGGCGTTCTGGCTGGCGGCTCCATTGCTGGCCGTGGGGTTCGTGGCAGGCATCGTCATCAGCCTGATCCAGATTGTCACTTCGATTCAGGACACCGGGTTTAACACCATTCCGCGCCTCTGCGCCTTCCTGGCGACCTTCATCCTGGCGCTGCCCTGGATGCTGCAGAAGCTCATGTCGTACACCGTCGCCATCCTGGGGGACCTGAGCCGATATGCACGCTGAGCTGCAGCTCTCGACCGCCACCCTGCTGGGCTTCCTGGTCACGCTGGCCCGTATCGGCGGCGTGTTCGTGTTCCTGCCGTTGCCCGGCATGAAATCCGGCACGGAACTGGCGCGCATCGTCCTCTCCGTCAGCGTCACCCTGTCCCTGTTTCCTCAGTGGCCGCGGGTCACCGCTGAAGGGTCGGCCGGACTGCTGGCGGTGTGGATGATTTCCGAAGCGGCATTGGGCATTGGAATCGGCCTGGCAGTGGCATTTGTCACCGAAGCAGTGTTGGTGGCGGCCCAGACCCTCGGCCTTCAGGCGGGCTACGCCTACGCTTCCATGGTCGATCCGAACACCCAAGCCGATTCCGGCATCCTGGTGGTTTTCGCTCAGCTCGCAGCCGGGCTGCTGTTCTTCGGCGCCGGACTCGACCGGGAGGTCCTTCGAATCTTTGCCAGGAGTCTGGATATCATGCCGGCGGGATCGTTCGTGCTATCGCGCGCTATGGGAGAGCGTCTCCTGGCAACCGGCGCCGGCATGTTCTCCACCGGCGTCCGCTTGGCCATGCCGGTGATCGCCGTGCTGGCCATGGTGGACATCTCGCTGGCCCTGCTGGGGCGCGTGAATGCCCAGTTACAGTTACTCACCATTGCGTTTCCGATCAAGATGATGCTGGCGTTGACGGTCTTCGGCTGGATCCTGATACTGCTGCCGGCGGTCATGCGGAGCGACATGGGCATGGCTCTCACGGCGGCGAAGGGACTGCTGGTTCGCTAGTATGGCCGACAAAGACCAAAAAACCGAACAACCGACACTCCGGCGCATGCACAAAGCGCGGGAGGAAGGAAACTTCCCTTCGGCCCGGATCTTTGTGGGCGCCATCCAGTTTCTGGCCTTCGTGGCCATGCTGCGCTCCTGGGGCGGCACCTGGATCACCGCTACCCACGACAGCATGTCCCAGTTGTTGCATCACGCCCTGGCGCCCAGTCTCGATCCGGCGTTCATCCTGAATTTGAGCGTGGAGCTGATCAAGAGAACCTTCATGCCGCTAGCCGTCCTGGGCTGCGTTCTGGTAGGGGTGACGCTGGCGGCGCAGTTCATGGTCACGCGCCTGGGTGTCAGCCTGAAGAAGCTGGCGCCCGATCCCAAGCGCCTCAACCCGGCCACCCGGCTGCGCGAGTTGCCCCGCCAGAACATCCCCGCGCTGCTGCAAGCCCTGGTCATGCTTCCGGTGTTTGGATCGGCCGTCTATTTCCTGGTGCGCGACGATTTCCAGGGGTTTCTGTCCCTGCCCCTCAAGAGCGTCACCGCCGGCGCCGCACAGGTGGGCGCTTCCATCCAGACGCTGCTGTGGAAGGCGTCGTTCGTATTCCTGGCCTTCGGGGCCGTGGACTTGTTCCGGCAGAAGCGGCGGTATCAGCAGGACCTTCGCATGAGCAAGCAGGAAATCCGCGATGAGCTCAAGGAAGTGGAAGGCAGTCCGCTGATGAAACAGCGCATCCGGCGCTTGCGGCGCGACATGGCGCGCCGCCGCATGATGCAGGAGGTTGCCAAGGCCACGGCCGTCATCGTCAACCCCACNNGTGGTCGCCAAGGGAAAGAACTACCTGGCGCTGCGCATCAGGCAGAGGGCCATCGACCACCAGGTGCCGCTGGTGGAGAATCCGCCGCTGGCGCAAGCGCTGTATAAATCCGTAGACGTTGGACAGGAAATTCCGGCGCAATTCTACCGCGCCGTGGCGGAGATTCTGGCGTACATCCACCGCCTCATGAACGGCAGGCTGCCTGCATAGGGAAGAGCAAAAGGAGCATCGGCTTTGGCACAGGGCAAAACAGCGGCGCTGAAACAACTCTCCGGAATAAATCCCGCCACCTGGGGGGATATTGCCGTGCCGCTGGCGGTGCTGGGCATCGTGATCGCCCTCATCACACCGCTTCCCCCTTTCGCCATGGACATCCTCATTGTCACCGACATCATGATGTCGGTGGTCGTGATGATGGTGGCCATGTACATACGCCGGCCCGTCGAGTTCAGCGTCTTCCCCACCACCCTGCTGCTATTGACGCTGTTCCGGCTGTCGCTGAACATTTCCTCCACGCGCCTCATCCTGATGTACGGCAACACGGGAACGTCGGCGGCCGGCGACGTGATCCAGGCATTCGGCAATTTCGTGGTGGGCGGCAACTATATCATCGGCGCGGTTATCTTTCTGGTGTTGATCGCCATTCAGTACGTGGTGATCAACCACGGCGCCGTGCGCATATCGGAAGTCACCGCGCGGTTCACGCTGGATGCTCTCCCCGGCAAACAGATGTCCATCGACTCGGACCTCAGCACCGGGCTGATCGATGAAAATGAAGCGCGCCGCCGCCGCAAGATGCTTTCCGCCGAGGCCGAATTCTACGGCGCCATGGACGGCGCCTCGCGGTTCACGCAGAGAGACGCCGTGGCCAGCATCATCATCACCAGCATCAACATTATCGCCGGCTTCCTGATCGGCGTCCTGCAGCATGGCATGGATCTGCGGCGCGCGCTCGAAACCTACACCGTGCTCACCATCGGCGACGGCCTGGTGACGGTGATNNTCTTCGGCAGTCCCCAACCGCTGTTCCTGTCGAGCGGCGTGCTGCTGGTGCTTTCCATTTTTCCAGGGCTGCCGATGCTGCCCTTCCTGGTGATGGGCTCTGGCCTGGGCTATATCGCCTGGAACATGCGAAAGAAGCAGGCTGCCATTGCCAGGCTGGAGGGCGGCGCCAAACCGGCCGCCGCCGCCGACAACCTGGAAACCCTGCTTCGCGTCGAGCCGATTGCGGTGGAGATGGGGCTGGGCCTGGTCAAATTCGTCGCCGGGGGCCAGGAGTCCCCGCTGATCAAGCGAATCGGCGGCATCCGGCGGCAGCTCGCCGGCGACCTGGGATTTCTGCTGGGACCCGTGCGCATCATCGACAACATGACGCTCAAGGCGCACGAATACCTGATCCTGCTCAAAGGCGTGGAGGTGGCGCGGTACGAGCTGCCGGCGGGCTGCGAGCTGGCCATCCCGGTGGGAAAGGTCGATACTCCTCCCGAGGGACGGCCGACGCGCGATCCCGCCTTTGGCATGACGGGATGGTGGGTTCCCGCCGACCAGGCCGAGCGCGCACGGCGAAACGGCTTCACCGTGGTGGACGCCGTGAGCGTTCTCGGAACCCATCTGGCCGAGGTCATCCGGCGTCACGCCCACGAGCTGCTGTCGCGCCAGGATGCCAAGAAGATCCTGGACCGCGTGGCCGCCGAACATCCTAAAGCGGTGGAAGACCTGGTCCCGAAACTGCTGCCACTGGCGGCGGTGCAGCGTGTGCTTCAGAATCTGCTCCGCGAGCGAGTCTCCATCCGCGATTCCGTAACCATCCTGGAGGCGCTGGGCGAAGCCGCCCCCACCACCAGAAATCCAATCCTTCTGACCGAGTACGTGCGTCAGTCCATGCGGCGGCAGGTGGTCAAACCCTACCTGAATGCCAACGGCGAGTTTCCCGCGTATCTGCTGGACGCAACGCTCGAGCAATCCGTGGAGTCGGCCGTCGAGCACGGCGAACAGAACAGCCACCTGACACTCGGCCCGGCCGCAATCCGCGACGTGCTGCGGCGGATCAACCTGAAAGCCGGCAACCCGGAAACACCGGTGGCGGTGATCGCCAGCTCCGCATCGCGCTACTTTTTCCGCCAGATGGTGGAACCGACCATGCGCAACATTTGCTTCCTCTCTCATAACGAGATACCCGTCGAAACCAAAGTCCTGTCCCTGGGGGTGATTCAGTAGCCATGCCATCTACCGAGAACAATTCGCGACTTTATATCAAGTCTTACTTCGCCGCTTCCGTGGTGGAAGCGATGGGACGCGCCCGCGTGGAGCTGGGCCCGGACGCCCTGCTGATGAACACCCGGGAAGCCCCGCCCGAAGCGCGGCACCTGGGCGAGTGTGAAGTAGTGTTCGGAATCCGGCCGCCGGCGGCGCCCACGCGCGGCGCCTCGAAAGCAGGCATCGATTCCCTGGCGGACCTGCGGCAACGCATGGAAGAACTTCGCGAGATGGTGTGCCGCCGCCGCCTGGCACCAGCCGGCGACCGCCAGCCGGATGGCGCCACCGTCATCGAGAATGAGCTTTCGAAAGCGGGCGTGACCCGAGCACTGGCCGCCGAGATTGACGCGGCGGTTCAACAGCGGCTGCGGGGCCGTGGCGTGGTCCGAATCAGCCGTCCAAAATCGATGCCGGCCTGGAGCAACGGGGACCTGATCCAGGAAACCCTCGCGGAATTGGAAAGCCGGTTTGAAGTGGCTCCCGAAACCGGCCGCATCACCGCCCTGGTGGGCCCTCCGGGCGCGGGGAAGACCAGCACCCTGGTAAAACTCGCCATCACGCGCGGGCTCGCGGTCCAGCGTCCGGTGCGCCTGCTCTCGATCGACCACTATCGCATCGCCGCCGCGGAACAATTGCGAACCTATGCGGCCATCTTGGGCGTTCCTTTCACCCTGGCGGAAACCACCGCGGCGCTGGCCCAGGCAATCGATGCGTCTCCGAGGGAAACCCTGCTTCTGATCGACACGCCCGGTTACACCGCGGCGTCGCTCGCGGAATCCGGGCAGGACCTCGCATCTTTTCTTCGCGGGCGTCGGAATATTGACACCCATCTGGTTTTGACGGCTTCCCTGCGCCAGGCCGATCTCCGGCGCACCGTCGACCTGTTCCAGGCGTTCCAGCCGGCAAAGCTGCTGTTTACACGGCTGGATGAGACAGATTCAACGGGTGCAATGTTTTGCGAGGCGGCGCGCACCGGCAAGCCCCTTTCGTTCTTCTCCACCGGGCAGGTGATACCGGAGGACATGGAACCGGCGACCAAAGCCCGGATCACCGCGTTCCTGGTACGTGAATTGCCCCAGGCATTTCTGGCGGTGGCATAGAAGACCAATGGCGACCGGGACGGCACAACAGTATCTCGCGCTGGACAGCGACGGCGTGCTGCACCGTGAGGCCTTGGTGCTGCAACATTTGCCGCAAGTACGCCTGATCGCGAAGCGCATCCACGACCGGCTGCCGCAGCATATCGGCCTCGACGACCTGGTCTCGGCAGGCGTGGTGGGCCTGATCGAGGCCATCGATAACTTCGACCCTTCCCTCAACGTCCAGCTCAAGACCTATGCCGAACGCCGGATTCGCGGGGCGATCATGGACAGCCTGCGCGAACTGGACTGGGCCCCCCGCGAAACGCGCAAGAAGGCCAAGCTGATCGAGGCGGCCATACACCAGGTGAAACAGCGTCTGGGGCGGGAGCCAACAGAGGAGGAAATAGCCTCGGAACTGCGCCTTCCTCAGGCGGAGTACCAACAGTGGCTCGCCGGTATTCAGGCCATGAACCTGGAACGTCTGGAGTGCGTTTCCACGGACGGCCAGGATTGCAGCATGCTGAGATTCATTTCCGATGACCAGGAGAGCTGGCCTTCTCACCTGGTCGAGCGCGCGGAACTGGAGCGGATTCTGGCGCTGGCCATCGAGAGGATGTCCCGGCTCGAACGCACTATTCTAAACCTGTATTACTACGAAGAGCTGAACTTGGGCGAAATTTCGAAAATCGTCGGACTGCATCTTTCCCGCGTGGCGCAGTTGCGCGTTCAGGCCATTCTCAGGCTGCGCAGCCATCTGCGAAGAGTGTGGTCGCCAGACACAAGGATCAAAGCATGACACCCTCGTCACCCTACCATTCCGGCGAGCCGGAGGCCGCACCAAACACCGGCACCATGGACCTGCTGATGGACATGGAGCTGCCCGTGATGGTGCGCTTTGGCAGTACCCGCATGCTGATGCGCGACCTGCTGAAGCTGACGGCGGGATCGATCGTCGAATTCAACCGTTCCACGGAGAACCCGGTCGAGATCCTGGTCAACCGACGAATCGTCGCCCGTGGTTCGGCGGTCGTGGTCGACGGCAATTACGGCGTGCGCATTTCCGAGATCGCCTCCGATGCGGCCTCCGGTGGAGGGAGAGAGAACTGATGCATCTGGACTGGATTCTGAATCCGCTGGCGCAGTACGGAATGCTGGCAGCCGGCTTGTTCGCCTGCCTGTCACTGTTCCTGGCCATGAAGCGGGAAGTGAACGGGGTGTGCCAACGGGCGCAGGAATCGAGAGATGTGCTGGCGGCCCAGGTCCGGGAGATGGAGTCGGCGCTGGGCCACATCCGCCAGAGCGTCACGGACATGGAAGAGCGGCCCGGCGCGGTTGGCCCCGGCCTGAACCTCACCCGGCGCGCGCAGGTGCTGCGCATGAACCACCGCGGAGAATCCGTGGAAACCATCGCGGCGGCCTTGAGCGCGCCTCGAAACGAGATCGACCTGCTATTGAAGCTTCAGACGCTGCTTCAATACCGAAGCGGGTGAGCGCCGAGGAGGCTAGCCGCAATACTGTTCACTTAAGCCAGC
>PLMF01000110.1:0-4638 GCA_003142355.1 Bryobacterales bacterium | reverse complement strand
CAATGCCAAAGTGAACAGTATTGAGGCTAGCCGGCATTGCTCACGGCGTCACACCTCCGCCGGTCGAACGCTCTGTGAAAACCTGGGGACTGAACGAATGTGTCCCAAGGCCCGCGCCTCCTCTCGCCAAACACCGGGGTGCCCTCTGGGCCGGCCGCACCGCCGCGCGGACACATCCGTCTGTCCCCCGGTTTTCGCCCCTTTGCGGAAATCCTCGGTCCCGGTGTGTGAGAAATGCGGGGGCTAGCCGCAATACGGTTCACTTAAGGGTGGCATCCCGACGCTTCCCGGATGGCCGTTTGGGGTCCTTGACCTGCCAAAAGTCCGGTATAGCGACTTCCCGCTCATGCTGTCGGCAACTGCCGTGAGCGGCGTTTCACAGGAGAGATCCCACGGGGCAACCAGAGCAACGATTTCGTGGAAGGCGCTGGATAACAACAACAGGTATCGTCCCCAGCCCTCACGACGGCCACGAATCTAATCACTGAACAGACTCTGCTGTTCTTCTACCGGCCTGTACCGGCTGGCCCTTGGGACGCTCATCGCAACAACCGCTTTCTGAACCTTCCCGTTGAGATGGGACCGAATAGCCTCCCCAAAGACAGTCGCCAGCCTGGGCGGCACGGCGTTTCCGATCTGAAGGCGCACGTCGTGCCTAGTCCCCATGAACCGAATGTTATCCGGGAAGGTTTGAAGGCGCGCGGCTTCGCGGGGCGTGATCGCGCGATTCCATTCTGGATGGGTATATCGCCCGCGCGAGAAACTGTCGAAGCCCGCGGTAATCGTCGGGCACTGGCTCGCCCATTCCAAACGTCCATATACGTCTGGCCATCCGCCGGACGTTTTTCCCTCCCATCGCTTCATGCAATCAAGCCAGAGCCGTTTCGGAATATCCCGCCAGCCGCCGCCCGGCGGAACGTGAGAAAGCATCTCAAGATTTCGTTTCGTCACCCTGCACCGGATGTGATTCGCAAACTCGGGGTGTTCGGTGAAGTCCTCAGGGCAGTCGGGCAAATCGCCGATGGCATGACGCACTGTCATCCAATTCGGCCGTTCATGCGTGTGCGAGGGGAACTGAAACGCTTGATCCCCGCGTACGCCAACAGCGATGTAGCGCTTGCGGGTCTGAGCTATTCCATAATACGCGCAATTCACTTCACCAGCGGTGATCTCGTAACCGAGCCGGTGCAAGCGGGAGAAACCCTCCTTCGTGTACTTCTTCCCCCTGACCTTGCCAAGCATGACCACGTTTTCTAATAGGAACGCGCGCGGCAGCATTTCCTCAACAAGTCGAAAATACTCACTCACGAGATCGTTACGCTCATCGCTGTCGTATCCGCGCCGACGCTGAAGTGAAAACCCCTGACAGGGAGGTCCTCCCGCGAACAGATCCAGCTCTGCCTTGCCAAGGCCGATCCTCTTCAGAATCCCCTCGCCCGTGCTGGTTCTGGCATCCATCACTTCGCCCTCGATCCCGACGCCGCGGTGATATGTGCGAATGGCTGCCTCGTTCAAGTCGAATGCTAGCAGGCTAGTGAAACCTGCATTCTTGAGCCCGATTGCCATGCCCCCGGCACCGCAAAAGCTTTCTACAGCAGTCAGTTCCATAAACTAAATATCGGCACTCCAACGAATATCGGTACCGTAACGCAAAGTCTGTAGACCTAAAGTATACATCCCGCTTCTACTGGAGTTTAGCATGTCAGAACTGCAAGGCGCATTGGGGCAGGCGATTCGGCAGGTTCGCGAGGACAGAAGTCTGTCCCAGGAGCGTCTAGCGGAACTTGCCGGCCTCCACCGGACGTACATCAGTTCCGTGGAGCAGGGACGCCGGAACGTTTCCGTTGAAAACATCTACAGAATCGCCAACGCCCTCGGCGTATCCATGACAGAGCTTGTTCAGCTCTGCGAGGACAGGTTGGATCGATTGAAGGAGAACGCGCGCGAGCGCTGACACCGGGTTTATGGAAGACCTGCTCCCGTTACTCGAGCGGATCAAGAATCTCCGCTCCCGTGCCGCAGAGGAGATGCCGACGCTCTGCCGGATAGGCTTGGAGTGCATCGAGGCAATGAAGGCTGCGAAGGTTCAGCAAACAACCGTCGTTGAACATAAGGGACGGACCTACACGTTGCTTCGGACCGGCGCGGGAAGTCGGATCAGAATAGCTAGGCCCGTGCGGCGGGACCTTTTCATTTGGGGCCGCAGCGAGATCAATACTCTCGTTCGGGAAGTCTGCGACGGGCGTTGGAATCCGGAAAGAGCCCGCGACCTCGAACGCCTCATCTATACCGTGCAGCAGGCAGTGGCGATGTATCTGGACCTGTTCGAGCCGTCAGCGGCCCGAAAGGTGGTTGGCACTTTCTTTGAAGCGATCATCGCTTGCGCGCTGAACCGCGTCTCTGGCCTCTCTGTGGGTTCCGGCACGGTGCGCATCCCGGACGTGAAGCAGTCCATCCTCATCGACCTCGGCCTGACGAGCGGGTCGAAAGTCGTTCTCCTAGCCGCGACCAAGACCTCGACCAGAGAGCGCCTGAGCCAGCCTTTCGTACAGAAGCGGATCCTGGAGCAGGCCTTCAGGCACCCGCCGAAGTCCATTCTGATCGTGATTGGCGATGTTCAAAGGGCCGGCCTTTCCAACGTGCAGCACACGTTCACTGCTGGTCAGTTTCTGCTCTACTGGAAGTACATCACGCCGCTTGATGGCGTGTACTACATCGACGTACCGCCCCAGGCCGAAACTCAGGAGTTCGAGGGACGGCTGAAACGACTGTGGCAGCTGTTCGATACGGACCTGGAGTCGTTGGTTGCGGAATGACCGACATCTATTCACCCGCGAAACGCAGTGAGGTGATGGCGAAGGTTCGCGGCCGGGATACGGGAATAGAACGGCTTCTCAGGAGCGCCTTGCACGCCCAAGGCTTGCGATTTCGATTGAATGTCGCAAAGCTCCCTGGCCGCCCGGATATCGTCTTTCCCCGCTACCACACGGTCGTCTTTGTGCATGGCTGCTTCTGGCACCGCCATAAAGCGTGCAAGCGGGCTGCGCTCCCGAAGACAAACCCCGACTTTTGGGAAGCGAAGCTCTCAGCCAACGCAGACCGTGACCGCGCCGTGGGCAAGGTCTTACGCCACGCCGGATGGCACACCCTTATCGTCTGGGAATGTGAAATCTTGAAGGATGCTGGCGAGACCGCCCGACGTATTCGCGAGCGCCTACTCAGCGGGACCGTTCTCTCCGGTTAGGCTTTCGCCTTGGCCCCGGGGGGAAGTTTCGGGGACGGAAGTTTCGGGGAAGGGCTAACTAAGCAACTCCCAGGCGGCTGTGTGGGGCTCTTTGCCCCGAAATACGTGTCGATTCGCCTTCATGAACGGCCTCCGCTGCGGAAGCTCCCGTGACGTCCCCGTCCAGGAAGGATCTGAAACGTCAACCACCTCTGGCCCCGGCAAGACCACGCCCCTGCCGCTTGTTCGAAGGGTGGCGAGGGGCGGAGGGGCGGCCACATCGCAGCTTGTCCGCCTATAGAAAAGAAGGTAGGCTGGAGTTATGAGCAAGCAGGCTGCCCAGTTGTTGGAAGCCTTCGAAGCTCTGCCCGAACAGGAAAAACGGGTTTTCACAGTGGAGTTCCTGCGCCGGGCGGTACCGTTCGATTCCGGTCCGCTGGACGATGGGGAAACAGCCTTGGCTGCCGACCAGCTCTTTGGCGAACTTGAAGCTGAGGAAAATGACGCCGAGTCGCGGTGAAGTGTGGCTTTTTGATCTCGGCATGGCGGAGAAGGTTCGCCCCGCTCTTGTCGTCAGTGTGGGATACGGCGACGTAGACCGCGCCTTGATCACCCTTGTTCCGCATACCACCAGCCTTCGCGGTTCCGAATACGAGATTACCGTTAATGTCCCGTTCCTGAAGGCGGGCGCGTTCCTGGTCCAGAACCTTGCGACATATCCGAACCTCAGGGCTATTCGAAAGTTGGGGACGCTCAAACCCGATCAGTTCAGTTTGGTCTTCGCCGGGCTTCTTCGCTGGCTCGGTGGCGCCCGCCTATAAGGCGCAAAGGCCTCGCGATTCAAGGAATGCAGAATCAATCCTCTGACGTCCCCCCCACATCAATTGGACGAAAAACGCCCGTTGCTCACATCTACCAGCCGACTAATAAATTCTGCCTGACGCCGCAGGCCCCGCCGCTCCCGTAGGCAACCCCAGGCCTACTCTGATAGGCCTCCTCTCCAGCCTTCCCGTGGCCCCTGATTTTGTCGTTCACACCCGACTTCACAGAATTTTCCGAGCCCCCTCAACAACTTACGGCCCTCGCCCCCCGTCCAGGCAAAGTTCGCCTGCTACAGTAGTTGCCAGAAGGGCAGTCCCCCCGGGCTGCCCTTTACTTTTTCTAACGAAGGTCTCCGGACCTGCCAGGAGAGGCCCTTTTATGCGCACTCAGAAGCAGATCGCCGCCTCCCGTGAGAACGGAGGCAAGTCCCACGGCGCCGTCACCGCCGAAGGTAAGGCTCGCATCGTCAACGCCAACCTCCAGACCGGCATCTTCGCTGAAACCCAAGTCCTCATATGGGAACACCCCGAAGAGCTCCAGGAACTTAGGGACGAATACTACGCCCGGCACCCGCCCGCTTCCCCCGAGGCGCG
>PLMF01000215.1:14101-42060 GCA_003142355.1 Bryobacterales bacterium | reverse complement strand
GACGAGAAGGAGATGGAGGCGCTGGCGCAGTAGCGTGCGGGTGCTGGGCATCGATTGCGGGTCGGAACGCACCGGTTACGGGGTAATCGATAGCGACGGGCTGGACCATCGGCTGGTGGCCGCGGGGGTGATTCGCACCGATCGGAAGCGGCCCTTTGAGAGACGGCTGCTGGAAATCGCGGGCGGGTTGCGGCGCCTGATTNNTATTCGGCCAACGTCAAGACGGCGTTGAAGCTGGCTCACGTGAGGGGGGTGGCGCTACTGGCCATCGCCGAAGCGGGCCTGGAGATGGCGGAATACTCGCCGCTGGAAGTCAAGACCAGCGTGGTGGGATATGGCCGGGCCGAAAAGAGCCAGGTGAAACTGATGGTGCGGTCATTGCTGCGGCTGGCGGAAGCCATCGAATCGGAAGATGCGTGCGACGCCCTGGCAGTAGCCATCTGCCACGCTACGCGTGAATCCACGAGGCGCAAGCTGGCATAGAAAGGAAAGGGCAAGCTAAAGCATGCCCCACCTATGAAGTGGACCTTGATTCTGCTCTTCGCGAACGTTCTTTTCGCCGGTGGTGGTCCGCGGCTGTTCTATTCCAGGTCCTTTCCGGGAAGCGTCCCGGCCTATTTTCAGGTGACGCTCGAGCAGAATGGAGAGGCCGAGTACCGCGAGGCGCCGGACGAGGACAACCCCCTCAAGTTCCACCTCACGGAAGCCGAGGCGAACGAAGTGTTCGGCCTGGCGGAGAAGCTGGACTATTTCAAACACCCGCTGGAATCGCCGGCGAAAGTGGCCTTCATGGGGATGAAGACTTTCCGCTACGAAAACGGAGAGGGGAAGAGCGAGGTCAAGTTCAATTTCTCGGAGGACGCGCAGGCGCGCGAGCTGACGGACTGGTTCGAGCGCATGGGCGAATCGGCCGAGCACCGCATCGAACTGGAGCGCACGGCCAAGTACGACCGGNNCGGAGATCGCCGAGGCCATTCGCAACCCGAAACCATGAGATGGCTGGTGCTGCTCGCGGCGTTCGGGGGGGGGGCTGCCTGGCCCAGGGGCAGGAACAGGCGGAGATGGAGCGCGCGCTGAAGTATGCGCGGCGGTACGAAGAGCTGGTCCGGCAGATGCAGAAGGACAAAAGCGGCGCGCAATGGCGCAACGAGACGGATCGAGGCCTCGGCCGGGCTCGCGACCGCGGGCGCATGGGCGAGCTCCATCGCCAGGCCAAAGGCTCGGAAAGCGGCCTCGGCGACCTGGTGCGAGCCGTGCCGCGGGCAGCACCCCCTCTACGAGCAGGTGAAGCAGCGCTTCAAGGACAATCCCGACGTGGTGTTCCTGTCGATCGACACGGACGAGGACCGGGAGCCGGTGAAGCGTTTCCTGGAAGAGGAGAAGTGGTTGGACCAAGTGTACTTCGAAGACGGGCTTTCGCGGGCGCTGCGGGTCACTTATATTCCGACCACCATCATCATCGAGAAGCGCGGCCAGGTCTTCAGCCGCATGAACGGCTACGTGCCCGAGCGGTTCGTGGACCTGCTGACCGGGCGCATTCGGGAAGCGCTGGGGAATTGATCTACATCTTCAGCAGGCGGATGCTCCCGTTGGAGGTGCTCAGGTCGATCAGCGGGCCGCCGTTTCCAATGGTGCCTTCCAGGCGGTTCTTGCTGAATTCGCCCTGCATCCTGACTTCGAAGTCGGAGGAGATGGAAGAATTATTGGTCCGCGCCATGACGTGGGCGTTCACCTGGTAGGGCATGTGCAGGGTGATCCCGCCGTTGCTGGTGCTCACGCGGATATCGTTGGCAAAGTTGGCCGGCACGCTCAATTCGACGCTGGAGTTGGTGGTTTCCAGGCGCACCGGCCGGCCCGCCGGGACTTGCTCGAGGCGGGCGTTGATGCTGCTGTTCGAAGTGCCGGCTTCGAGCGATCCGCGCAGCCCCTCGGTGCGGATATGGCCGTTCGAGGTATGGACCCTCGCGTCGCCATCGACGTCGATCAACTCGACGGAGCCGTTGCTGGTCTGGGCGTCCAGGCTGCCGCGCAGGGCCTGCACGCGGATGGCTCCATTGGAGGTGCGCAGCCGCGCCGGGCCGCTGCCATCCAACGTGCGGATGGCGCCGTTGGAAGTGAAAATGCGATCCACATACGCCGCGCGCGGGATCTTGATGACGAAACGCGCTCCCATGTTGCCGCGGCGGTCCGAAGGGCGCGGCACGCGGATGGAAACCGAATCGGGACTGTTGTCGATGGCGACTTTGAGCGCGTCGGCGGCTTCCTGGGTGCGGCCGTACTTGGAGCCGCTGATGTCCACGGTTTCCTGGTCCCAGCCGGAAACCTCGACGGAGCCGTTAAAGGTCTCGACCAAAAGCCTCCCGCTGGATTTCAGGGGATAGGTGTAGTGAAAGTCCTGACGATAGCGGTCGAACCCGCCGAAATCCTCGAAATCGCAGGCTGCCAGGCCGAGCAGGGCGGCCGCCAGGATGGGAAGAAGGAGCTTCGCGCGCATAATTGGCCTCGAATCACAGGATACGCAACCGGGGCGCGTTTTGTTCCACGCCAGCCGAGCAGGCGGCGGCGGACTGGAGTACAATCGTGCTGATATGACACCTGAAAACGCACCGGCGGTGGAGCCGGAACCGGCGGGGATGGGCGAATTCTCGAGGCTGACCGGCGTCTTTTTCGAGCCGGGCAAGACGTTTGCGGATATTGCGGAGCGGCCGCGCTGGCTGGTTCCGCTGCTGCTGGTGATTGTGGCCGGCGTGGCCTTTTACTTCCTGTACGGGCAGCACGTGGGATGGGAGCGCTTCCTGCGGCACCAGATGGAGACCAGTGCGCGCGTGCAGCAGCAGATGGAGCGGATCCCGGCGGAGAAACGGGATGCGGCCATCGCCCTGCAGACCAAGATCATGGGCATTGGGTATTACTTCGGGACCATCGTCATGGTTCCGCTCATGTACCTGATCTCGGCCGCCATCGTGCTGGGGATTGCCAGCGGGATGATGTCGGCGGGGGTCAAGTTCAAGCAGGTATTCGCCATCGTCTGTTATGCCGGGCTGCCCGGCATCCTGAAGCACGCGCTGGCGATCGTGGTCATGTTTCTGAAAAGCCCGGACGAGTTCAACCTGGTCAACCCGCTGGCGTTCAATCCGGCGGCGTTCATGGACCCGATCAGCACCCCGAAGTTTCTGTACACGGTGGCCACGGCCTTGGATCTGTTCACGATCTGGACGATTCTGCTGACCGCCGTCGGAATCAAAGCCGCCGCCGGGAAGAGGCTGTCCTTCGGCGGGGCGCTATTCGCGGTAGTTCTGCCGTGGGCTGTGCTGGTGCTGCTCGGCGCCACGGTGGCGGGGATCTTTAGCTGAGAAAAGCTTGCGTGCAGAATTACCACAACTTCATCGACGGCAAATTCGTTCCGTCGAGCGGCACAAATCGCATCGAAGTGACCAACCCTTCCACGGGCCAGACGATCTGCAGCGTGCCGGATAGCAGCCAGGCGGATGTGGAGGCGGCCGTCTCGGCGGCCGAAGCGGCCCAAAGCGGTTGGGCCAAACGTCCGGCCATCGAGCGCGCCCAGGCGCTGCGCGCGATTGCCGCCAGGATCCGCGACCACGTCGAACCGCTGGCGCGCGCGATCACCGAAGAGCAGGGCAAGGTTCTGGGACTGGCCCGCGTCGAGGTCTCCTTCACCGCCGACTATCTGGATTACATGGCCGAATGGGCGCGCCGCATGGAGGGAGAGATTCTGGAAAGCGATCGCCCGGGCGAAACCATCTTCCTGTTCCGCCAGCCCATCGGCGTGATCGGCGGCATCCTGCCCTGGAATTTCCCGTTCTTTCTGATCGCCCGCAAGGCCGCTCCCGCCCTGGTCACCGGGAACACGATTGTGATCAAGCCCAGCGAGGAAACACCCCACAACGCCGTCAAATTCTGCGAGCTGGTGGCGGAAACCGATCTGCCGCCGGGCGTCATCAACGTGGTATTTGGGCGCGGCGCGTCTGCCGGCAAGGCTTTGGCTTCCTCGCCGCGCATCGGAATGATCAGTTTCACGGGCAGCGTGGAGACCGGTTCGGCCATCATGGCGGCCGCCGCCCCCAACATCACCAAGGTCAATCTCGAATTGGGCGGAAAGGCCCCCGCCATCGTCATGGCCGATGCCGACATGGGCCTGGCCGTCGAAGCCGTCAAGGCCTCCCGTGTGATTAACAGCGGCCAGGTCTGCAACTGCGCCGAACGCGTGTACGTCCAGCGCCACGTCGCCGACGAGTTTGTGGAGAAGCTGACCGCGGCCATGAAGGCCACTCGCTTCGGCGACCCGCTGGCCGATGAATCCGTCGATTACGGCCCGCTCATCAACCAGGCCGGCTTCCGCAAGGTGGACACGCTGGTTCGCGGCGCGGTGGCGGCCGGCGCCACCATCACCACCGGCGGCGGGCGCGGTCCGGGCGAGAGCGGCTATTTCTACCAGCCGACGGTTCTCACCGGTTGCCGCCAGGAAATGGAGATTATCCGCCGCGAAATATTCGGCCCGGTGATCCCTGTTGTGACCTTCAACGACCTGGACGAAGCCATCGCCTGCGCCAACGATTCCGACTACGGGCTGACCTCGTCCATTTACACGCGCGACCTGAACGTCGCCCTCAAGGCCTGCCGCGAGATCCGTTTCGGCGAGACCTATATCAACCGCGAGAACTTCGAAGCCATGCAGGGCTTCCACGCCGGCTGGCGCAAGAGCGGCATCGGCGGCGCCGATGGCAAGCACGGCCTGTATGAGTTCATGCAGACGCATATCGTCTACATCGCACGGCGTTAGCGGCCGGCCCGGCGTCCGTTGAACTGTGGCCTTCACCGCTACACATTGTTATTCTTGTGATTCAGGAGGCTGGATCAACATGGCGGCATCGATTCTAAACCAAGAGCGCTGCGTGGTTCGCGCGACCAATAAACAGAAGGGGCGCACGCGCTGGCTGGCCCCGGAAAAGGCGGCGGTAACCAACCTGCATTACGGCAGAATTATTCTCGGCTCCGGCGACGCCCCGCTCGAATTCCCGACGGGCACGCACGAAACCGGTTTGGTCTGCCTGGGCGGCCGCGCCGCGGTGGAGGTGGCGGCGAAGCGCTTCGAGATGGGCCGCTACGACGCTCTGTACGTTCCGCGAGACTCCGCCGTCCGCGTGACCCCCTTGGACTCGGGATGCGACCTGGCGGAAGTTTCGGCGCCGGTCACCGGCCAGTATCCGCTGAAGTTCGTCTCGTTTGCCGAGGTGCAGAAGACTCCCACGCTGCATTTCCTGACGGGCGGGCCAACCGACCAACGCGACCTCCACATCCTGATCGGCAAGAACGTGGAAGCGGGCAGAATCGTGGCCGGCGTCACCTTCGTCAAGCCGGGGAATTGGGCCTCCTGGCCGCCGCACGAGCACGCCGCCATGCTCGAAGAGGCCTACCTGTATATCGATATGCCTGCGCCCGCCTGGGGCCTGCAACTGGTCTACACCAGTCCGCAAGATCCCGAACTGATCGTAGCGGTGCGCGAAGGCGATGTGGTGGTGATGCCCGAGGGCTACCATCCCAACGTGGCGGCGCCCGGCAGCTCGATCGGTTTCATGTGGATGATGGCGGCGCACCGCGAAACGGCGGACCGCCAGTTCGGAGTGGTCAACGTGCAACCGGAGTACGCGAAGGGCGGGTCGGGCCTGGAAGCCGCACACGAAAAGAAATGAGCATTGGAGGAAAGACCGCCGTCTGCGCGCTGGCACTGGCAGCCGCGGGCGGCATCCTCGAGGCGGCTCCGCGCATCAAAGTTCTCAAACTCGCCATCACCAACCCGACTGCCCAGACGCGCATGGCCGAGGATATCGTGGTGCCGGTGGCCGTCCTCAAGCGCATCGCGCCCGATTTCAACGCGGGTAACTCCATCGTCACCACCAGCAACGCCGCCACGCTCGACGAGGACGCAACCACGCTTCAGACCATCGAGCTGGCCTCGCAGGCCGACGACCTGGATGGCGACGGCAAGTACGACGAGCTGGTTTTCCAGATCGACCTCGCGCCCCACCAGACGCGCATTGCGACGGTCGCCTACGGAGACCAGGCCTCCATTCTTCGATTGCGCAGCCGCTATCCCCAGCGCACGGAGGCCAAGTTCGACATGCGCTACGAAGGCCTCGGATGGGAATCCGAAGAGGCCGCCTGGCGCATTTATTTCGACAAGCGCAACGCCATCGATCTCTACGGCAAGCGGCGGCCCGGCCTGTACCTCGACCTGTTTGCCTCTCCGGAGTACGTCTACCACCAGGAGACGCCGCTGGGGCGGGACATCTTCAAGGTGGATCCGACGCGCGGCATCGGCTCGATCGCCGCGGTGATCGACGGCCAGTCGCAGCCGGTGGCGGACGCCGGTGAGCGGAAGTGGCGCGTGCTGGCGAGCGGCCCGGTGCGCGCCGTCGGCGAGATCGAATACAAGGCTTGGAAGATCGGCGGCCGCACGGTGGACCTGGTGAGCCGCTTCACGCAGTGGGCCGGCGAGCACGGCTTCCACCACCGCATCGCCATAGGCGATTCCCAAGGGCTGACGCTGGCGGCCGCCGCGCCCAGGAAACCGGGCATCGACCCGTTGCATCTCGCGCCCAATGCGGCCGTCGAAGCGGTCGCCACTTGGGGACACCAGGTGGTGGCGCCCGGCGCCAAAGCCATGACGGTGGAGCTTCCCGACGAGAACCTGGGCGTGGCGATTTTCATCCGCCAGGACGAATCGGCCGGGATGATCTCGGATGCCGCCAATTACCTGATCCGGCTGGCGCCGCGGAACGGCGTTGCCGAGTGGTATGCAGCGGCGATCTGGGACCAGGAAGGCAGCGAGAGTCTCATCGTCAAATCGCGGACCCCCGCCGAGCGGCTGATGGGCGGCACGCTGGCGCCGGCGAATTCGGCGCGGCCCACGCGCGAGCGCTTCCTGGCTTACGTGAACCAGACGAGCGAGCGGCTGGCGCAACCGGCCCGGATGGAAGTGGTATCCAAGGCCGCCGCGCCGCAACCGGCGCCAACGGACACGCTGGAAGCCGCCGGGCATCGCACTTACGCGCAGGCCATCGCGCTGTTGCAGCAGGCGGCGGACCGCACCGCGCGCCGGTACGAGCCGGCGATCGCCGCCAACAAGCCCGGGTCCGCCGAAAAAAACGGCGGCGGCGGATTCTTCACCGAAGGCAGCAACTCGACGGGCGAGTGGAAAGACCAGGAGGGCTACTTCTGGACTGGCTCCTTCTGGCCGGGCGAGCTCTGGAAGCTTTACGGCTACACGCACGACGAACGATACCGGAAGTGGGCCGAGCTCTGGACCTCGCGCCTGATCGGCAACGAGAGCAAGCAGAACCACGACGCCGGCTTCCTGAACTACTACTCCTCGGTTTTCGCGTATGAGGCCACCAAGGACGCCCAGTACCGCGCGGGGGGCTTGCGCGCGGCCGAGCGGCTGAAGGCGCACTACAATCCGCTCACACAACTGGCGGCCTCCTGGGGAGTCAACGGCGACGACACCATCATCGACACGTTGATGAACCTCCAGATCTGGTGGTGGGCCACGAGGGAAACCGGCGACCAGCAGTGGCTGGAGCTGGGGCGCAAGCACGCGCTGCGATCCGCCGCGTGGCTGGTGCGCGACGACGGCTCGACCATTCAATCGGTACATTACAACCCGGGCGACAATCGCCAGAAGTTCGTTTCGAGCGAGAGGACCATCGACTTCCCCAACCACACGCCGCCGGGCGAGATCGCATTCACGCACACGCACCAGGGCCTCTCGGCCGATTCGGCGTGGTCGCGCGGCCAGGCCTGGGGGGTCTACGGCTTTACGGAGGCGTTCCGCGCCACGCGCGATCCGCAATTGCTGGCAGCCGCCGAAAGGACCGCCGCGTTCGCGCTGGATCGTCTGCCGGAAGACGGCGTGCCCTGGTACGATCTTTCCGACGAGGGAGTCTTCTTCCGCAACCGCGATTCTTCGGCGGCGGCGATCCTGGCGGGAGGACTGCTTCGCCTCTCGGAGCTGGCCCCCGATGCCGCACGCGCGGCGCGCTACCGCGGCGAGGGCACGCGCATTGTGCAGTCGCTGATCGACCGGTATCTGACACCGTCCGGCATCTTGCGCCACGGGTGCAGCACGCGGCCGGCCGATGTCACACTGACTTACGGCGATTATTACTTAGTGGAAGCGCTGGTGTGGCTGGAAAGCCACCGGTAGCGAGGTATAGTTTGGACACAATCGGTAATTCAGCTTGGCCGACCCGGCGCCGTTTTCTGGCGGCCAGCTTGGTCGGAGGTAGCATCCTGGGCCGCGGATGGCCCGCCTGCGCCGCGGCGCCGGCAGCGGCTCCCGGTGTGTTGGCTCAAGGCTTCGGCCCCGGGNNACACGTTGCTGAATATCGATCTGACCACTGGCGAAATCGCTGGCGCCATTGACGTGTCGCCGGCGGGTTTTCTTCTCCAGTCCGACCTGACGGGGTTGAGCCCCGACGGGCGCTGGCTGGTGATCGCCAATAACGGCTCGTCCAACATGCTGGTGGTCGACACGGCCGCGCAAAGCGTGAGTTAGGTCCTCAACATCAGCAACGGCATGGGCAATTTTGGCTTTTCGCCCGACGGCCGCTTTTATGCGGTGCACCCGCAAGGCGGGTTCCTGGTGACCGGACCGCCCGACTGGCCGCTGGTGCAGGTGGGTCTTCCCGGTGTGGCCGTGGCCGCGATGTCTGTCTCAGCCAAACAGTCCGGCCTGCTGTACTGCCTGGGCACACAAAACGTTGGCCCGTCCCAGACGCACATCTTCTTCCGATTCGACGTGGCGCGCGGCGTCGCGGAGTCTGTCACGCCCATTCCGTCGAGCATCTGGCCGGACCCTTCGGGGGTCCAAATCGAAGTGACATCCGCGGAGGATGTAGCCTACTGTGCATGGAACCTGTTCTTGGGAGACCGGGGCGCCGGCAACTTGTGGGTGCTGGACCTGCGCACGCTGAAGTTCGTCTCCAACACGTTTCTGGATTACGGGATCAACGATTTTTGCATCGATGAGCCGGCGCGCAAGATCTACGTGGCGGGCTCATGGAGCGGAGGCTCGGCGCCGGGAACGATGCCGCTCGTCGAATGGGACATGGACTCGCGATCCATCGCGAAGCGAATGATGATGTCCCCCGCATCGGCCACGGTGGCGGTTCAAGTGGACCCCTCCAACCCGCGATACGTGTACTCCACCGACGCCGATCAAAACCTCCTGCGCCGGACCGATGCCCTGACCGGGCAGGAGGTCATGCGAACGCGTTTCAGCCGCCAGCGGGTTGGTCTGGTGTTGATGATCGTAAACGGCGATACCGCCGTGATCTGGTGCACCCTCCACAACAAAGACCTGGTGCAGTTGGACCTGAAAAGCGGGTCCGTCACCGGGCTCGTGCCCGCGCCGGGGCCCGGCGGGGAAGTCTCGGGGGGCGGCTACTCCGGCGGCAAGTATTATTTCCTCGGCGGCAACAACGTGTTCGTGGTGGACGCCGCCACTTTCACCCAGGTCGGCCAGTTCACGGTGGAAACCACCGTCGCCGGCATGATAGAGTTTTCGGGTGGCAAAGCCTTCTACATGCGCCAGGGGACAAGCACTGCAACCGGCACGCAGGTGTTCCAGTTCGACGCGGCCACGTTCAAGCTGCTGCACACGTCGGAACTGATGCCGGATCCGGGAGCCGACCGGGTGATCGTGTCGCCGGACGGCACCAAGCTGTACACCTGCAACGGCGAGATTGGGCGGAACGCCCGCCTGAGGGTGCTTGACGCGGAAACGCTGGCGGTGCGCAAGGTCATCGACATTCCTTCGGATTTCTCCCACGGAGGCGCCACTAACTTCGCGAGCTGGGATTTCGACCTGGACAATCGCCTGATGTATATGGCGGGATTCAACTCGGTGTACGTGATCGACCTGGATCGCGACACGATTCTCCGGGAACTCGTTGTGATGGACGCGGTCAGGGCCGCCGGCAAGCCCAACGGCAGCGGGGGCACGGCCATCTCCGGCGTGCACCTGTCTCCAGCCAAGGACCTGTTGATGGTGGTCTCCTCGGATTACTCCGCGATGTATGTGTACGATTTGAAGCGCGCGCAATGGCAGCCGCGCGTGGTGGACCTGAAGGGCTTTCTGCCACGTTGCACCTGCCGTTCCGCCGACCGGCGGCTGGTGTACGCCGCCTGCCAGATGTCGGACAGCATCAGCCAGATAGATGCCACCACCGGCACCCTGCTGAAAGTGATTCCGGTAACCACGCCGTGGACTAACTTCACCGGCGCCGACGTGGCCCACGCGGCGAGTTACGCGATGGGGGCGGTGTCGCCGGGGCAACTGCTGGTAGTCTACAGCGAGTACATAGGACCGAACGTTTTCACCATGGGCGGACCCAATTCGGCCGGGGTGTATCCGACGCAGTTGGGCGGCTCGCGTTTGTTGTTCGACGGCGTGGCGGCGCCGATTCTGTACGCCTACACCACGATGGTCGCGGCAATTGTACCCTACGCTGTGGCCGGCGGCAGGACGACGACCATGCAGGTGGAGTACCAGGGAAGCCTATCGAACGCCATCAACCTGGGGGTTTCCGCGGCAGCGCCGGGGATCTTCACGGCCGATGCCTCGGGGCAGGGGCAGGCGGCGGCCTTGAACCAGGACACTACGTTTAACTCGGCGGCCCATCCGGAGGCGCGCGGGCGGATCGTGGTATTCTACGCGACCGGACTGGGCCAGACCATGCCGCCAGGGAACGATGGCCACCTGGTGCTGGGCGCGCTGCCGGAGTTGACACTGCCGGTGCAGGTCTTCATAGGCGGCGTGCAGGCCGAGGTTTTGTATTCGGGCCCAGCGCCGCAAATGGTGGCGGGGGTGATGCAGGTGAACGCGCGCATACCGGCGGGGATCGCGGCCTCGCCGGCGGTGCCGCTGGTGCTGCGCGTGGGCAATGCCGATAGCCAGGCCGGTGTCACGGTGGCGGTCAGTTCCTGAGTCTTTGGCTCAGTGCCGCCGCACCACAACGACTTGGAATTGCGGCACCGTGGCGTTGATCAACTGGCCTTCGAGGAGCGCCTCGAAGTGGGGCACGGGATCGCTCCATTTGAGCCTCAGGGAAGTTCTCAATGCCCGGACCCAGCGTTCGCTGGTAATGAACTCGCTGCCCGCCTCAGTCACCTGCACATCGGTGCCCGAAACCAGCAGCACATCGCCGGTCGCCTTGGGGTTGGGCAGATAGGCCACGCGGCAGAATCCCAGCTTTCCCCATTCCTCCCGGTACTCCGGCAGTTCGCCGGGGCGCGGCGATCGATTCACAAAGTAGGCCGCGCGGGGCGATTCCTCGAACACGGTGCGGAAGTTCAGCTTATCCTCAAACAGACCGACCCAGGGGTTGGCGCGCAGGCTGCCGAGCAAGATGGCGTTGTGGGAGGACACCTGCGCGGTGGTCGCGTACCGCGCGAACACAACTTCCAGGGGCAGGCCGTTGGAGGCGGACACCAGCCCCATGGCGAGCGCCGCCTTGACGTCCGCCACGCTGGTATAACGCCGGCTTACCAAGCTGAGGGCCAGGGTCCGGACCGCGGGGTCCGCGATTGCCGGCTGAACTAATTTGGCGAAGGCGCCGTTTTCATAGTCGCTGAGCGAGATCTCGCTCTGAATCTGGTTTTCGAACTCCACCAGGTTGCCATCGGCCAGGACCAGGCTGATGGGCTGACCGTTGCCGAACATCTGGCGCCAGAGCCGGTCCACGGCCGGGCGTGCGCCCATCCCCAATTCGGCGCGCTGCCGCAGGCCGAGGTTCTGCACCAGAAGCAGCAGGAGCGCCAGGCCCAAGACACCGGCCAGGCCCCAACCCGCCCATACCCAGGTCGAGCGGCGCACCCGCAAAGAGGCAAGCCCGGGTGCCGGTACTTCCCGGGCATGAAAGACGGGCGCGTAACCGCCCTTCGGCAATTCGACGACGATGGACTCGTCCCTTCCCTCCGCGGCGAAGTACTGTTGCAGTTTCTTCCTGAGTTGCGAGGCTTGTACCCGCACCAGGTTGTCCTGGCCTGTGTCATAGCCGACAGGCCGTCCGAAGACCGCGACGCCGATCTCCTGCTCGGGGATGGAGCACTGCGGATCTTCGAGCTTCCGCTTACCCACGTACAGAAGGAATTCCCGCAGGCGATTGGACTTCTGAAAGGCCACACTGGCACCGATCCGGTGAAGCAACTCCCACTCCTCGTCGGTATGTGCGAGACCTTCAGGAGTGCGCGAATGAACTTCAGATGCCATTGCGTGCCCTGGGGGGATGAACCCACCCTCCATTCTACGCTTTCTTGGGGTTTCGCCGTGAATTCACAGTGAATTCACTTGATATAAAACGAGTTGCGCGTGATGCTAGATGGTGCTGATACGGGAGTGAACATGAAAGCTTATGGGATTGGACTCGCAGTTGTGCTTTGCCTGACGGCCTCGCCGTTAGCGGCGCAGGTATCCACGGCCGGTATCTTTGGCACCGTTACGGACCGCACCGGCGCGGTGGTGGGCGGCGCCGAGGTGACGGTGGTCAACACCGAGACGAATTTCACGCGCTCCGGGAAGTCGGAGGCCAACGGCGAATATTCGTTCACGGCCCTGCCGCTCGGCTCATACAAGGTAGCGGCCAGCCTCCAGGGCTTCAAGAAGTACGAGCAATCCGGCGTCGTGCTGGACGTGAGCCGCAACGCCCGCGTGGACATGATACTGGACGTCGGGGCGCTCACCGAATCGGTCTCGATCACCGCGGACGCTCCGCTGGTGAACGTCTCCGACGCGCAGATCGGACGCACGGTGGAGAACCTGGAAATCACTCAGATGCCGTTGGTGAACCGGGACGTGTACGCGCTGTTGAACCTGACGCCCGGCGTGGAAATGATGGCCGAAGCCAACACGGTGGGCTTCCGGCAGACCACGGTGGCGATCAACGGATCGGGCGACGGCGGCACCGGCTCGGTGGCCTATTTCCTGGACGGCGGCGCCAATATGACAGGCCTGAGGAACACCGGGAATGCCCTGCCAAACCCGGACGCCATCGAGGAGTTCCGCGTCGTCACCAACGGCTATAGCGCGGAGTTTGGCCGTTTCACCGCGGGGGTGGTGGACGTGGTCACCAAATCGGGGACCAACGCGCTGCACGGCTCGCTGTTCGAGTTTCTCCGCAACGACCAGCTCAACGCCAACAGTTGGAACGTGCTGAGCAGGCCGACGCAGCGGCGGAACCAGTTCGGCGGCAGCGCCGGCGGTCCCATCCGGCGGGACAAGCTGTTTATCTTCGGCAGTTACTCCGGCTTGAGACAGCGGGCGCAAGACGTGCTGAACGGGGCGATCGTGCCCACGGTGGCGGAGCGGACGGGCGACTTCTCGGCCTCGGCGAAGAAGCCGACAGGAGTCGCCGGCATCACCAATGGCGTGATTGCCGCATCGGCCCTCGACCCGGCGGCGATGAAGATCATCAGTACCTACATTTTTCCATCCAATATCCCCGGCAGTAAATGGCAGGGGTCGGTTCCCCGCCCGTCGAATTCCGACGACGTGAATTTCAAGACGGACTTGGTGGCGTCGGCCAAGCACCAGGTGACCGGCAGTTACTTCTACACGAAGGGTTACGAGTATCAGCCGGCGGGGGGCAATATCGCGTGGTCCCAGCAGGATTACACCTGGAAGCAGCAGAACTTGAACGCCAGCGACACATGGACCATCAGCCCGACCGTCGTCAACCAATTCCGCGCCACCTACGTCCGCAATTTCGGCGGGCGTTTGAACTTGCCCGGCATCGACCTCTCCGACCTGGGATCGAAATTCACCATCCAGGGCCCGAAATCGTTGCCGCAGATCACGGTCAGCGGGGTGTTTACGCTTTCCGAGGCCATCCAGGGGCCGATCGCGGGAAGCAACTACTATGGTGTCCGCGACTCGATGACTATTATCCGGGGCCGGCATTCCCTGAAGATGGGTATCGACGGCTCACTCGAAAAATTCATCCAGGACACGTCCCTGAACAACTACGGGGTGTGGTCGTTCGACGGCAAAAGGACTGGCAATGCCCTGGCGGATTTCATGATGGGGCTGCCGGCCAGCTTCAAGCAGGATACCCCGTGCACCAAGATCGACAACGACTGGTACACCGGTCTGTTCGTGCAGGACGATTTCCGCGTTCACCCGCGGTTGGTGCTGAACCTGGGGCTGCGCTACGAAGTACCCACGTCGATGACCGACCCGCTCAACCGCAAGATGACCTGGGCGCCCGGCGTGCAATCGACGATCGCGCCCAACGCGCCGAAGGGCCTGCTGTTCCCCGGCGACGCGGGCGTGAGCCGCGGCATCATCGAGCCGTCCAAGAGGATGTTCGCACCGCGCTTCGGCCTGGCGTGGGACCCGTTCGGCGACGGGAAGACTTCCATCCGCGCGTCCGCCGGCATCTTCTACGGCAGCATTTCGAGCAACAACATGAACATGACCACGGACTACCAGCCCTTCTCGGCGCGGCAGACGTTCGCCAACGTGAAGACGCTGTCGGATCCGTACGGGAACATGGGCGGTTCGCCCTTCCCGATCAGCTACGTTCCCGGGAGCCCGAAATTCGCCCTCCTGCCGGCGGACGTTTCGACCCTGGCCCAGAATTTCCATTTCCCCTACACCTACCAGTTCAATTTTTCGGTGCAGCGGCAATTGCGGAGCGACCTGAGCGCGAGCGCGGGCTATGTGGGCTCGCTGGCGCATCACCTGCCATTCACGGTGGATAAGAACTACCCGGTCTGGAATCCGGCCGCCACCACGACGAATCTGCCCACCCGGCGGCCGAACCTGCCGGGGACGCTGGGCATCATCTACTACGAAGACGGGATCATCAACTCCGATTACCACGGACTGCAGACTTCGTTGCGCAAGCGCATGTCGCACGGTCTCAGCCTGCAGGCGTTCTACACCTTCGCCAAGAGCATGGAGGGCGCGCAAACGCAGAACAACCAGCCGACCGGCGGAGCCGAGGATTTCCGGAACCTGGCCCTGGAGCGCGGGCGCACCAACAGCGACCGGCGGCAGGTATTCTCGCTGTCGGCGGTCTGGCAGATCGACTATTTCAAGGGAGCCCAGCCCGCGATACGGACCATTTTGAATGGCTGGTCGCTATCGATCATCGGGACGGCCAAGAGCGGCACGCCGCTCACTTGCACCACCGGCCAGGATAACAACGTCGATGGCAGCAGCACCGACCGCTGCGACCTGGTGGGCGATCCCACGCTGGATCCGAACCGGGCGCGCGCGTTGGCGACCATGGCGTGGTTCAACACGGCCGCGTTCAAGGCCCCGGTGGCGGGCGCGGACGGCAACTCCTCGCGCAACCTGTTCGACGCTCCGGGCGCGAAGCTGCTGGACGCGTCCCTGTTCCGCCAGTTCCGGCTGAGGGAATCCATGAAGCTGGAGGTCCGCGCCGAGGTGACCAATGCCCTCAACCTGGTGAACCTGAACGGGCCGACGGTGAACTTGAATTCCGCCAGTTTCGGCCAGATTACCGCGGCGGCCGCGATGCGGCAGGCGCAGCTCGGACTGCGGCTGGCCTGGTAGGCGATGTGCGCCACGGCGGCGCTCACCCGGCCCTCCGGTATTCCAGCAGTTGCAGGAAGTGAGTGGGGCGCTCCGCGATTCCCAAAATGCTCATCACCATCCGCTCGGCGCCGGAGTATGGCAGATACTCACGCCGCACAACCTCCCGCCCAGCCGACAGGGTTTGGTCCAGCACAACGTTCAGACGCCCCGGCGAAAGATCGTGGGTGTTGGCCACGTGCCAAACCACGGATGCCGAGGGGGCCAGCCGGCGGACCTCCGCCATGGCGTCCGGCCCGTCGAGTAGCACTACCCGCAGATCCGGCCGCATGAGACGGCGAGCTACCACGGCATCGGTGTTGAAGAAGTCGATCGCCACCAGCCCATCCCGCGGACCGGAGTTGATGGTTCGAGCGATCTCGTCGTAGGGCGCCACATACGCCTTGTTGAGGAAGCCCTGCCGGCGATAGTAGCTGGACACGCCCAGGACCGAAACGGCCAACCAGACCACCAGGACGAGGCGGCCAACCCGGCCCCGCGCCTCGGCTCCGCGCACCAGCAACAGAATCCAGAACGGCCAGAGGAACAGGAGGCGGGCGGGCATAAAAGGAAACGAAACCCAGGCCGCCACACCGGCCTGTGCAATCACCGCCGTCGAGGCCGCCAAGGGGAACCACTCCGGCATCGGGCGCAGCGCCCGCACGGCCCACCACACCAGAAACGGCGAGAGGAATGCCGACACCACCACCACCGCCGTGGTCAGGCACTCGCCAAACGTGAACGAGACAAACCAGTACGCCAGCTTCACGCCATAATCGGCCAGAGGATTGTGCACTACCTGGTAGGGATGTGCCCGGGCGACCTTGCCCAGCGTACCCGCCAGAGTTGCCAGCCACGGCAGGTAGGCCACTGCCACCACGGCATTCGAAATCAAAAGAGCACGCCAGGCGCCCCGGCGCGCCAGCAGTACACCGACGGCCGCCAGCAGGCCCAGCCCCGGAACGTAGTGCACATAGAGCAGCAGCGTCACCGCCGCGATGTAACCCAGCAGCCGTCTCCCTTCCCTGGGGCGGCCAACCAGGTCCATGCCGAACCGGAGAGCGACGACGCCACACAACAACTGCAAGGAATAGGAGCGGCCCATCCGCCCGTAGAGCAGCAGGCACGGCGAGGCGGTCCAGAGCGCGAGAAACCATGGCCGTCCCGACCAGCCCCGCAGCCAGAGGCGGTCCACCGCCACCAGCGCCAATAACAGGAAGATGGCGGAAAGCGCCCGCACTTGCTCCAACGGATTCCAGCCCAGCGGCACATGCAACCAGAACCGGGCCAGAAAATAGTAAACCGGCGGATGAACATCGACAGCCAGGGTCCGCAGGATCTGCGACCAGCCGCGGGGCACGGTATCCAGCGTGAAGGCTTCGTCGCACCACAGGGAGCCCAGGCCGAGCCGATGGAACAGCATGGCAGCCTGCACCAGCAGCGCAGCCGCCAGCAGCCAAACGCTCTGGGTCCAGGATGACGCCGGCCTGCTCTGGGGACTCATCGCCATCCGCGCGCCAGCTCGATGTTGCGCTCGAGCAAGGTCTTGCCGCCGACTTCCAGAAGCACTTTCGGCAGTCCGGGGGTTCTGGGAAAAGCACGGCTCCCACGCCCCGCCACGGGGATCACGCCGGGGATCATCAGCAGTTATGGTATCGCACGGGCGCTTGACAGTTGAGGGATGCGCCTGCCGATCGATATGAACCTGACGCCCGTTGGGTTCATATTGCCCCTAAGAAATCCCGAAGACATCCTGCGCTCCAAGAAACTCAATCAGCCTCTCGATGGCACTGGTCCGCCGGGGGAGTTTTTTCAAAGCGTCAAGGCCGATTTTGCCTGCCGAATAGCGGATCAGTTTTCCCCGATCGAGAAAGAACGGATATTGGGCTGTCTGCCTGAAATCGGCGATGGCCAGCAAGGCCTTCAAGAGCGCACTTCCAAACACGGCGGCTTTGAGTGGAAAACGCACGCAGAGCATGAAAACGGTTTCTTCCTGTTCTCTTAATAACAGGCTGCCCAGTAAGTTCCAGGCAAGCCTCTGGTCGCGCACCGCTTTGCCTGTTTCCAGATGGACGAAGTCCTCCAGAGCCTCTGTGAGCAAAAAGAGCTCGGCGGCATCAGAGCTGTATATCCTCAGCAAGTTGCACCATTCGTATACGAGGCTTTGCTGGATACTGCCGGGGCTTGGCCGATAGAGCAGGACCACCCCGTCCTCCGAACTTTCGCCCATGATTATCGTTCCCTCGGTTTGCTGAAACCACGGCGCCATTGGATGGACGTGATCCGCCAGAATCAGCTTCCCAACAAAATCGGGATCCGGTGTGAGGATCAATGCATTCACAGCGTCTTCGATTGAAGCCCGGGAAAAGCCGGCTTCCTTGACCGGGATCAGCATCTTTGTGGTTAGCCACTCGTGCTCATAGACGAAGAACTCTTCGAGATGGACCAACTGTCCCCTATTGTAAAAATCGTCGAGATCCTTGAAGGGGGCTGCCGCCGGATTGCCGCATAGGAAACCCTCTTTGAATGTGACTTTTGCTTTTCCTGGCTGCATCGTTCTCCCCCTGCCCCGTTCTTTCTGCCGGTAGTAATGGAGGAACTCCCAAACGTCTGACTGGACACGGTTCACACGATTATAGCCCCGTAGGATTCAGGCTGTGCACCACCGAAACGGCCGCGGTGCCGTCATTAGAAAGACTCTCGGCTTCCACCAGCAGGAGCAAGCGCCCGTGCACCCTGGCTTCCCTGAAGGTGGCGACCACGGAAACCGGGTCGGTGGCCGCAATCAGAACGCCGAACACCAGAGAAGCACGCCGGCGCTGGCCAGCACCAGGATCAAAGAAAGATCCCGGCGTAGCGGCTTCCAGGGAAGATGGAAGGCAGCTTCAAAAATCAGCGGGGGAAGAAGCGCGGTGAACAAGAGTTCTTTGGTGAGGCTGACCGCCGGTGAGAACGGCAAGAGCGCCAGCCCCATTCCCGCGGCAACCAAGCCCGCGCTGTAAGGGAGGCGAAGCCTTCGCGTCAGCATCGCGACCACGGCCGCGATCAGCAGGAGCAGCGCGGCGCTTTCAAAGCTGAGTTTCATGGCATCCTGCCCGGCGCCGCCTGTTTAGAACACGCGGTCCTGCTTGCGCAGCGTGCCGAAGCTACCGATGTTGGCCACCACAAATGCCGCACGCCAGTCGCTCAAGTTGAGTAACCCGATGTTATACCGGTGATACTCCACACTGAACCCGCAGCAATCGGTGTTATAAGTCACCTGGGTGGTGGAATACTGGATCACCGCCTTGCGGTAATCGTAAACCGCCACCACGGCGGCGTTCCATCCGCGGTGGTTGGGATCGCCGAACCCCGTCCGGAACTGGAACTGGTTGGCGGCGGGCGCGAGGGCCGGGTCGTTGTGAACCTCGTTGTTTCCCGCCGAAACGAAGTACTTCTGCCAGCGGTAGTCCACCGAAAGCGTGCTGTCCACAATTCCATGCCGGCGGTGGTCGTAGTCGGCCTGCCACTGGATGCCCAGACCACTGATGGGGCTCATGCGAAGCAGTGAAACCACCGGCGAGGTGCTGCGAGGGCCGACCAGAAAGGCGTACCCCGTCAGGTCGGCCGTACTCTCGAACACATTGCGCACGCCGGGGGCCAGCGCGCCGCCGAAGGTCGGGTCGAAGTAGCGTTTCTGCAGCAACTCCCAGGTGAAGATCTCCTGCACGGAATCGCCGCGCTTGGCATAGATTCGGTTGGTGAGCGAGAGCTCCAACTCGTTGGTGTTGGAAAGCAGGTCGGTCTCGTCGAAACGAATGAACCGGTTGAAATCGTCCCCAATCCCGGTGACGTACCGGTAAGTGGCGCGCGGCTCGATCACGTGCTTGAGTTTGTCCCCAAAGACCGTTTTCTTATTGTAGATGCGCGCCAGCGACGGGAAAATCAGGTCCGCCGAGAAATCCCGTGCGCTCCTCACGATGTTCGTGCCGATCACCCGGAACCGGTCCTGATAGGGCGCCTGGGCCTCTCCGTAGTAAGTCTCCCGGATGCCGAAGCTCGGCACCAGGTGGAAGCTCCCCCAGTGAAACGCGGTTGTCACATGGGGCGCCAGATTCACGCGGTTCATGAATTGGCCGGTGTGATAGGTGTCGATCAGGGCAGTTGGATTGGTCGTGCTGTCAAAGACCGGCTCGCTGCGGTACAGGAGTCCGGCGGCGGACTGAAACGAGAACCACAGCGGTATGTTCTTCCAGATGAGATGGTCGCGGCTGCCCAACTCAACCTCGGGCAGCTTGCGAATGATCACCGCATTGGCCACGTAATGCGAATTACCGGTGGCGGGATCGGTAATCGGCACTTCGATGGATTGAAAGTTCTCCAGGCGCGCGAAGATCGCATTGAACGTGTAAGTGGACCAGTTCTTGTCGAGGAAGCCCACCGAATGGATTTCCGATCCGATGGCCTCGTTGAAGGATTGCGTCCACTCCTGCCGGAACCGGAAGGAAGTGATATAGTTGATTGCGCCCCGCGCCGTCCAGCCGTCGCCCAAGTCCGACTTAGCCGTCACATAGAGGCTGGCGCCGCTGTACTTTTGCGGGGGATTGCCGCTATTTGGCGCGCCGCGGTCCTGGACTCCGTAGAGAATGGCGTCGAAATCGGTGCCCTCGCGCGGCTTGCCGCGGAAATCCACGTGATGCGCGAAACCCCTGGCAGTGTAGTCCTGAACCAGGTAAGTCAAATCGTAACTGCGCTTGATGGCCCAGTAGTAACCGAGGCCCAGCATGAAGCCGCGCTGCGAACTGTGTCCGATGTTAGGGGTGAGGAAACCGCTCTTGCGCGGCTCCCTCTCGAGCGAATGGTAGAAGAAGGGCGTGTAGAACAGCGGTATCTTCCGCAACAGGAACACGGAGCGGTAAGCGATGGCGCGCTGGCCGGGGATGATATCGAACTTGGGACCGCGCATCCACCACCACGGGTTCGGTACTTTGCAGTTGGTGACCCATCCTTTATAGAGGATGTACTTATCGCCGATGCGCTCGGCCCACTGGCCCTCAAAGTGGAATGGGCTGTTGGTGGTAAGCATGCCGGGACGCGAAGCGATGCGCGGGTGCGTCTCGCCGCGGACGTCGTAGAACTTTCCCGTCTCGTCCTGGGTGTTGTACTCGAGGTGGTCGGCCCAGATCTGCTCGTTGCGATCGAAATTGCGGAAGTAGACGTGGCCGGAGGCGTGGACGTCGCCGGTGGATTCGTCCCACTCGATATCGTCGGCGCGGAAAAGCATGCGCGAGTCTTCCATCTCGACGGGGTGCCCGTGCCATTTGTGCACCGTACCGTCGCTGTCCGACGTATCGGACACCACATTCCACTCGCCCAGGGGAATGGATTTCGGGGGTACGGCCGGGGGCCTGGGGGCGGTTGCGGCCGGGGGTGGATTCTGAGCGTCGGCTCCGACGCATAAGATCAGTGCCGCCAACATGGTAAGAAGGAAAGGATACGTATTACTCGAAGATTCTTCGTGACAAATTTCGCCGGTTGTGGTAAGAAGTGGGTGAGAGCGTTTCGGATGGGGCCTCAAACGGTGAAGTTAGCATACTTCCGAAGGCTCATGTTGTGGATACCGTAAGGGGATTTTTGCCGAAGCATGACGTGCAGGTATTGCGGGTCGCGGAATAGCGAGGGAGAACACCGGTGTCGGCGGTGCGGCCGCACGCCGGATGACACGCTGACCGGTGAGTTTACGCTGCCTCACACCGACGGCGCGCTGGCCGCCAAGCTGCGGCCCGCCGTGCACATCGATTCGCCGGAGCCGTTGGTGTCCGGGCGAGCTCCGGACCGAACGCCCGGAAGGGAGCGCGCGGTGCAGGGCTCCTTGTTTCAGCAAAGACCGGCTTCCAAAGTGATCCCGTTCGACTCCTTCACTCCCTTACCCGGCGCTCCACCGAGGCCAGACGCCAAGGCCGCGGCCGGCTCGAATGTCGCGTCGAAGCCGCCGGCTCGCCGGACTTCGCGCCCGCCGGATGGCCAAGGCAAGCTGGATCTTCTCCCGCCGATTGCAGTCAAGCCGCGCACTCTCGGCACCACGGTAGAACCCGTCATCTGCTGCGAGGCATCGGTGGCGATACCTTTGCATCGCGCCCTGGCCGCCGCGATCGACTGGATCATGGTCCTCATCGGGTACGGCCTGTTCCTGGCGGCGTTCTGGCTCGGCGGCGGAGCTTTTGTGCTGACCAAGCCCAACCTGCTGGTCTTCGGCGGCGTACTGCTGCTGGTGGGCTTCACCTACGGCCTGTTCTTTGCCATCGCCGGCACGGAAACCACCGGCATGCGGTGGACGCGTCTGCAGGTCCTGACCTTCGACGGTTTCCCGCCGGACGGCGGGCAGCGCCTGCTCCGCTTTGGGGGCGCCTGCCTGAGCCTCTCGACAGTGGTTGGCCTGTTGTGGTGCCTGGCCGACGAAGAGGGTCTCACGTGGACGGACCACATCTCCCGCACGTTTCCGACGCCCCGCGAATGGGACGCTCGAGTTTTCCGCCGGCGGTAAGAATGAACATCCAATTCGACGAGAAGAACCTGCTGGCCGATATAGTCGGCAAAACCAACGGCCTCAGCCGTTCCGAAATCGAGCGCTCTCAACCCAGAGCCCTGAGAGCTCTGAAATCCCTCCGCCGTCAAAGCGATGAGGGCCGTTACGGGTTCCCGCACCTCCCGTTCCAGACGCGCGTGATTCAGGCCATCGGCCGGTACGCCGAGGAAGCGCGCGGCAGTTTCGACACCGTGTGCGTGGCTGGCATCGGCGGCAGCGCGCTCGGCGCATGGGCTCTCGACTGCGGGATTCGCGGTCCTCATCCCGTGCAGGGCGCCTTCACCACGGAGCATCCGCGACTGGTGATTCTCGACAACGTCGATCCCTCGTTCACCGCGGCCGCGCTGGCTTCCATGGACCCGCGCCGGACGCTGGTGGTGGTGATTGCGAAATCGGGCGGCACCGCCGAGACGGTGGCCACATTTCTGATCGTGCGCGATTGGCTCGAGCAGGCGCTCGGCCGCCGCCAGGCCGCGCGGCGCATTGTGGCCGTCACCACCGAGGGCAAAGGCGACCTGTTTGCGCTCTCGCAGGCCGAAGGCTACCACGTTTTCGGCATTCCCGAAAACGTGGGCGGCCGTTTCAGCGTGCTGTCGCCCGCCGGCCTGGTGCCCGCGGCGCTCATCGGCATCGATATTCGCAAACTCACGCGCGGCGCCATGCGCATGACGCACCTCTGCTGGCAGCCGGACGCCGGCGAGAACATCGCGCTGCGCGCGGCGCTCTGCCACTGGCTCATCTGGACGCGGAAAGCGAAGTCCATCCAGGTGGCGTTCCCTTACTCGAATCATCTGTGGGGCACGGCCTTCTGGTTCCGCCAGCTTTGGGCCGAATCGCTGGGCAAGGCGCGCAACCGCGCCGGCGAGGAGGTCCACACCGGCCAGACCCCGGTCGCCGCGCTGGGCACCACCGACCAGCACTCGCAAGTGCAGTTGTACATCGAAGGCCCCAACGACAAGGTCTTCACCTTCTGGGCGGTGGCGAAGTTTTCCTCCGCGGGCAGGATTCCGAAGCGCCGCTTCAACCTGCCCGCGTTCGACGCCCTGGCCGGGCGGTCGTTGGCGGAGTTGATCGATGCCGAGCGCCGCGCCACGGCCGCGGCCCTGGTGGAGAATGGCCGCCCCAACTGCACCATCACGCTCGACCGCGTGGACGAAGAGCACCTCGGCGCGTTTCTGCAAATGATGGAGTTTCAGACGGCCTTCATGGGCGAGTTGCTCGACATCAATGCCTTCGACCAGGAAGGCGTGGAACTGGGCAAGAGGTTCACCTACGGCCTGATGGGCCGTGAAGGCTTCGAGAAATACCGCCGCCAGTTCACCGCGTACGAAAAGAAACGCAAGGCTCTATAGAGCACCAGGCTCACCCTTTGGGCTTCTCACCCAACAGAAGATCCAGCTCGGATCTGGCTTGCGGATGGACCCACGTCTCCACCCCGTCTTCGAACCGCACTGCGCCGAAGGGGGTCTGGCTCTCCGAATAGCATGGGAAGGAGAAAGCATTGCTCCAGCCCAGGCGGTGGAGCGTCCGTCTCAAGCGCGCTTCCACGGCGCGCGAATGGGTGCCGATGTGCAGGATCCGCACCCGGTCGAGGTCTTGCGGAGGAACCGATCGGATCACCTTGTCCTCCATGCCCTGGATGTCCATGTCGACCAGGTCTATCTTCGGGTGAGCGAGTAAGAGTTCGCCCAGGCTTACGCCCTTGACCTTTCTGACGGCATGTCGGCCGCGGCGCGTGCGCAGCCAGTTTTTCAATCCCGAGCTTACATAGTGTCCGTACTCGCGGAGCGGATCGTCGATGCCGGCCAGCCGCGCCACCTGGCCGCCGGGGACCACCGCGGCTTCGTACAAGTGGTGTTCCCGCGGATCGATTCCGTTGTCCTGAAAGACCATCTGTAACCATTGGAAGTGGCTGGGCTCCGGTTCGACGGCCACGAGCGTGAACGGAAGCCGCCGCTGTCGGCACAGCATGGCCGCATACACGCTCCAGCGGCCCCAGCCGGCGCCCAATTCCAACATGCAGAACCGGTCTTTGGCCGAAGCCACCGCGCCCAGCAGGGCGATCCACTCGAAGTACTCCTCGGCCACCGGCGGATAGCCCACGTGAATGCGGCCGCTCTGCGCAATGCCCGTGGATTTGCCGGTAAAAAGCCAGTCGCGGAATTGCGCCCCGAAGTAGGACGTTTCAAACCCGGGTGCGGCCAACCCGTCGAATTCGTCAAAGGCACGGAAGAGCGGATGGGGTGGGGGTATCATTCAACCTTGAAAGGACTGGTGCGGATGATAGGACTTGAACCTACACTCCCTCGCGGGAACTGGAACCTAAATCCAGCGCGTCTGCCAATTCCGCCACATCCGCAGCACTGAGGGAATTATAGCGTGGCGGCGGCCTGGCGCGTTACACTCCGTTCCGATTTGACAAGCGGAGCGCCGCCCGATAACGTGAACCCGAAGGAGAACATTTGTGTTGAATTCTAAAACGGGCATCCAGCGGCGGAACATGTTGGGGATGGTGGCCGGCACGGCCGCTCTCGGAGGGTTCGCGGCCGGTCAGCCCGCCGGCGCCCAGTCACCCCAACCCGGCGGCGTGAACCGGAACTCCGCGCCCAGCCAGTTGCGGATCACCGACATGC
The DNA here is from genome assembly GCA_003142355.1 of Bryobacterales bacterium. The sequence continues at coordinate 17,243 of PLMF01000215.1, read as the reverse complement.
GGGCCATCCGCATCGCCTCCAACTTCGACTATCCGATCATCCGCATCGACACCAACCAGGGCGTTTACGGCCTGGGCGAGGTCCGGGATGCGGGCAACGAAGGCATGGCGCTGGTGCTCAAGCCACATATCATGGGCCAAAACCCCCTGAACATCGAGCCCATTTTGGACCGTGTTCGCAATTTCACCAACCAGCGCCGCTTCGGCGGCGGCTATAGCGCCCTGGACATCGCCTTGCACGACATCGCGGGGAAAGTGTACGGCGTGCCGGCCTGGCGGCTGATCGGCTCCCAGTACCGCAACCGCGTTCGCTGCTATTGCGACACCACGGAATCGAGCGATCCCAAAATCTATGCCGCCCGCCTGGCCGCCCGCAAGAAGGCGGGGTTCACCTTTTTCAAGATGGACATCATGCCCTCGATGATCCGCAACCGGCCGGGAGGGTTGAATACGCGCGGCGTAGCCACCAACAAAGGCCTCGAAATGTACGGCGAGCATATTCAGGCGGTGCGCGACGCCATCGGCTGGGACCAGCCTCTGGCGGCCGACCACTTCGGCCCGCTCGATGTGAACGACGCCATCCGCCACGCCCGCTTTTTCGAGCAGTATGAACTGGCATGGGCCGAGGATCTGCTCCAAGTGGGAGCCTTCGGCACCGGAGACGCTCCCAAGAACTGGCGCGCCTACAAGGAGATCAAGGAAGCGACCGTCACCCCCATCAACACCGGCGAGAGCCTTTTTGGCCTGGAGGAAGGGTTCCGCCCGCTGATTGAGAACAACGCCGTCGATATGATCCATATTGACCCGCTATCGTCAGGCGCCATCCGCGAAAGTAAGCGGATCTCCGATTTCGCGTCCATGTACGGGATCCAGACCGCCATCCATTTTGCCGGCTCGCCGGTGGGCTGCATGGCATCCGTGCACATGATCTCCACGCTCAAGGATTTCGTGGTCATGGAAAACCACGCGGTGGATATCCCGTGGTGGGGCGACCTGGTGAACGGCGTTCCCAAGCCCATCATCCAGAACGGTTACATTCAGGTGCCCGATACCCCGGGAATCGGCGTCGAGCTCAACGAAGAAGCATGCCGGGCGCACCTTCGAGTGCCGGGCTACTTCGAGCCCACCCCGCAATTCGACAAGTACATTCTCGACGAATTCCGGACCGGCGGTCCATATCCGCATCTGGACGAGAATGGCCAGTTGGTGAACACGCGCTAGGAAAAGGGGTCAGACGCATTTTTCGCCGCGAAAAATGCGTCTGACCCCTTTTCCTTTACACTTAGAGCTGGAGACGCACGTCATGCACAAGCTTCTTTCGCTTCTTGTCTGCTTGCCGCTCTTGGCCGCCGCGCTGCTGGCGCAAACCTCGCCAGGCGCCATCCAGGCGGTCGGCAGCGCCACGATTTCCGTCAACCCGGACCAGGCCCAACTCGACGTGGGAGTGGTCACGCAGGGCGCCACCGCCCAAGACGCGGGGCAGCAGAATGCCACCCTGACCACCACCATGCTCAACGCTCTCAAAGGGGTGCTGGGCACAGCCGGAACCATCCAGACCATCAGCTATTCCATATCGCCGCGTTACAGCAACACACAGGGGCAGCCTTCCGTGATTATCGGCTACACGGCCAGTAACACAGTGGAGGTGACAACCACCGATCTCTCGATCATCGGACGGCTGATCGATACCGCCAACCAGGCCGGCGCGAACAGCGTGGGCAACCTGAGTTTCGGCCTGCAGAACCCCGAACCCTACGAGGAGCAGGCGCTGGGACTGGCGGCCAAGCAGGCCCAGGCCCACGCGAATGCCATCGCCGCCGGACTAGGCGCCAAGACCGGGGTTGTCCGTTCCGCCCAGGAAGGCGCCACGACGACGCCGATCATGGTGAACGGCGTCCTCGCTGCCGCCCCCACCACGCCGATCCAGACCGGCACAGTCAAGGTAACCGCCAGCGTCACCATCAGCGTGCAGTTGATACAGTAGCGGGAATGCGAATCGCATCACCGCCAGTTTCCCGAGAAATCCCTACGAGGCCTGAGTGTTGGCCTGGACCAACTGGCTGTTCGCCGTACTCCAGATGCCGGAGATGCTCTTGCCGGCCCTCAGGAAAAGCGTTGCTGAGGCCAGAGCCACGAAGGCCATCAGCAGGGAGTATTCGATGAGATCCTGGCCCTCATCGTCGACGAGGAAGTCTTTCCAGAGCTGGATCATTAGGCCATACTAGACCGTGCGCTACGGGACAGCAAGTCATCGAAGGTTAACCCCGAAGGGCTGCCGGTGAGTTATGCTCATACTGTTGATGTTTACAACCGAGCGCGAAGGAGCACGAAATGCAGCAGATAGCCCATGATGTCGTGATCCTGGGGACCGGACTCGCCGGCCTGCGCGCCGCCGTGGAGATCTGCATCCAGACGCGCGGTATGGCCGATATCGCCATCGTGTCGAAAGTGCAGGTCATGCGTTCGCATTCGGTGTGTGCCGAAGGAGGCACCGCCGCCATGATGCGCCCCGAGGAAGGAGACAGCTTCGAGCTGCACGCCTGGGATACCGTGAAAGGCGCCGATTTCCTGGCGGACCAGGACGTGGTGGATCGATTTGTGAAGGCCTCGCCCGATGAGATCCGCCTGCTGGAGCATTGGGGAGTCCCGTGGTCGCGGCGCGAGGACGGCCGCATCATGCAGAGGCCTTTTGGAGGGCATTCTTTTCCGCGCGCGTGCATGGCGGCCGACAAGACCGGCTTCTTCGAGATGCAGGCCCTCTACGATAACCTCGTCAGGTACAACAACTTCAAGCGCTACGATGAGTGCTTCGTCACTTCGTTGCTGCTCGAAGGCGGACGGTTTGCCGGCCTGACGCTGCTGGATGCGTCCACCGGCGAGTTTTTCGTTTTGCGCGGCAAGGCTCTGCTGATTGCTTCCGGCGGGTTGGGGAACCTGTATGGATTCACCACCTACTCACAAACCGTGACGGGCGATGGACAGGCCATCGCCTACCGCGCGGGTCTGGCCTTGGAAGACCCGGAGTTCCTGCAGTTCCACCCCACCGGTCTCGTGCCATCGGGCATCCTCATGACGGAAGGCTGCCGAGGGGAAGGCGGATACCTGCGCAACAACCGGGGCGAGCGCTTCATGGAGAAGTATGC
>PLMF01000215.1:0-14066 GCA_003142355.1 Bryobacterales bacterium | reverse complement strand
ATGGGCGGCATCGAGGCCGACATCGACGGCCGGACGAAGGCGGAAAATGTCTGGGCCGCGGGCGAGGTGGCGTGCCACTCCATGCACGGCGCCAACCGGCTGGGGTGCAACTCCACCGCCGAGTGCCTGGTGTGGGGCGGCATCACGGGCCGTGAGATCTCGAAGTACCTGGGGCCGGGCGTCAAGCTGGATGCGGCGCCGGAAGCGAGGGCGCGGGAAGAAGAGAAACGCATCTTCGACGGCCTGCTGAAGCAGAACGGAACGGAGAATCCAGCCCTCATCCGCCGGGAGCTGCGGACCTTGATGGACCGGCACGCGGGCGTGTATCGCACCGGCGAATCGATGCAGGATGGCCTGGACAAGATCGCCGAGCTGCGGCGGCGCTTCCGGAATATCGCCGTTCAGGACAAGAGCCGCATCTACAACACCGACCTGATTCGAACGTTGGAGACCGAGAACATGCTCGAGCTGGCCGACGCTCTGCTGTTCGCCGGTCTGGCGCGCCAGGAATCCCGGGGAGCGCACTCCCGCACGGATTTCCCGGTACGCAACGACGAAAAGTTCCTGGGCCACTCGATGGTCTACTACACGGGCGGCACGCCCAGGTTGGAATACAAGCCGGTCGCAATCACCACCTGGAAGCCGGTGGAGCGAAAGTACTGACGGAAGGAGGCTGGCATGGCCGAAATCAAGAGGCACGATAATCGGCTCGGGCTGTGGGGATGGCTGGGAGGCGGGCGTTGGGGCGCGGAGCGCTACGCCTACATTCTGCATCGTCTCACCGGCCTGGGCATTCTGCTCTACTTTTTGATGCACGTTGTGGTAACGAGCCTGCGCGCCCGCGGCATATACCTGTGGGTCGAGGGTGGAGTCTTCCACCAGCCCATGTTCAAAATCGGGGAGTTCCTGGTCTTCGCGGCTTTTGCCTGCCACGCCCTCAACGGCGTCCGCCTGGTACTGGTGGAACTCGGATTTGCGGTCGGCAAGCCCATTGAACCGGTCTATCCTTACAAGACGTCGCTCGGCGTCCAGCGGCCCCTGCTCATAGCCATGATGATCCTGGCGGTGATTTTCCTGGCGGCAGGCGGCTACGATTTCCTGGGCCTGGCAAAGTAGGAGGCGAGATGCGCGAAACGAAATACTGGACCTGGCACATGGCGGCGGGAGTCGTGATCTTCTTCCTGCTCGGCCTCCACATGCTGATCATGCACGTGGGCGGCATCACCCATCTGTTCGCCCCGCACGGGGGCGAAGCGACCTCGAGAGAAAACAGCCTGTATCGGGATGGCACCTTGTTCTTCCTGACGACTTATGTCCTTCTGCTCGGGGTGGCGCTGTACCACGGGCTATACGGCCTGCGGACCATCCTGTTCGAGCTGACGCTGAAACCGGGGGTGGAGAAGGCAGTCAGCGTGGTTCTTCTGATCGCGGGGCTGGCCCTGTTCGGCCTGGGCGCCTGGGCGGCCTTCACCACGCACGCCATCGCCATCGCGGGAGCAAGGGGGTAGCCATGCCGGCAGAGATCAATTTCCACGTCACCCGATTCAATCCGGAATGCGACCAGGCGCCATACGTGCAGACCTACCAGGTGCCGGTGCGCGAAGGCATGACGGTGCTCGACGGCCTGCACTACATCAAGGAGAACCTGGACTCGTCGCTGGCATGGCGCTATTCGTGCCGCATGGGTGTGTGCGGCTCGTGCGGCATGCTTCTGAATGGACGGCCGACGCTGGCCTGCAACACCCAGATCCTGCACATCGCCACTACCGATCTCACGGTCGGGCCGCTGCCTAATTTCGACATCATCCGCGACCTGGTCCCCGACCTGCTGACCATGTTCGAGAAACACGTGGCGGTGAAGCCGTACATTGTGCGCCCGGACCAGGCCGACATCGACGACCCGGCGGGGGAGTTCTACCAGTCTCCGGAAGATCTCGACGCCTACCTCCAGTTCACTTACTGCATCAAGTGCGGTTGCTGCATGGCCGCCTGCCCTACCCTGGCCACCGACGCGCGATACCTGGGGCCTATGCCTCTGGCGGCGGCCGAGCGGTATAACGCGGACACGCGCGACGACGGGCGCCGCGCCCGCAACCAGTTGACGGGCAGCTCGCATGGCGCCTTCCGCTGCCACTACGCGGGCGAGTGCTCGCGCGTGTGCCCCAAGGGTGTGGATCCGGCCAAAGCCGTCCAGTATCTCAAGCGCCAGTTAGTGCTGGACTACCTGCACCTGGCTCGCCGGAAAAAACCATGCGCGAAGGTGCACGGCCCGGGCCAAGGCAAGCTGCTTCCCAACATCACCCCCGCGCCGGCCAAGACGGTCTGAGGAAACTACGTGACTGACTGCGCAACCGCTCCCTTACGGTCGCGGCTCAGAACGAAGCACCGTACCGAGCCGCGACCGTAAGGGAGCGGTTGCCCCTTGGCTGGCACAGGTTAATGGAAAACACCGGCCTTAGGCTCGCGCATGGCTGGAAGCTCGATGCCGGGTGCGTCGCGCCGCTCCTGCTGATCCGCGACTTCATCCGGCCCGCCGTGCGCGCCGTGCCGTCACGGATGGCGCACCAGTTGGGTTCCTGCCGTGTGTTGCTGGTGTCCAACCTGGACGGCTCCGACCTGGCTTCGCAGTGGACCGCGACAGACCGGGGAGTGGAAGTCTCTCTCGCTGCCGCGCACCGGGACGAGCACGATATTGCCATGGAGATGCTGCTGTGTCTGGGCCAGGCGCTCTGGGAGCGGCTGCCCCACGGCCAGCGCAGAGCGTACTGGCTGCTTCTGGACGCGGAGATCCGTGCCGGCATCACCGGTGAGATCGACGAGGAGGCCCTGAAGGAGAAGCGCGCGCTGATGGCCAGCCGTTTCAGCGCCGCCAGTGGCAGGCGGCTGGAGCGGTATGGGAGCGCTTCCTTCGCCGGAACAGCGGCGGAGTATGTCCACTGCCTCTGGCACGACGTGGAAGTTCGCAGCGGTCCGGACTACCTGCCGGCGCCACAACTGCGGCGGCGGCTGGAATTGCTGTCACGCTGGTTTCCGCCCGATCGCGGATATCGGCTGTTTGGGGGAATTGCGCCGGCTACTTCCGGCGATGCAGCCAGCCGCGGCTATGAGGCTGCGGGAACCCGAACATCTCGTGCATGTCATGATCCACCTCGGCTCGATCCGACCTTCGTTTCCTGGGTCCCCGTAGGACTTCGCAAAGCACACCGACCGCGATTACCAGGAAGCAGATGACAACCGAGGCTCCCAGGGCGATATTGGTTACAGTCAGCCAGAACGTCTTTGGATCCGCCACATCAGCCACCTCCGTACACTACATTTGTGTCGAGCGGCCCATTTGACAGAAACCGTCCAACCAGTTCCACCACCTCGGGAATCGCCGATTGCACATCGGGGTGAATGGGGCCTCCGACGGTCGTGCAATCCGAGGCCTCCACCGCGATCACAATCGTCTCCTTGGGCACATCCAGATCGAGCTTCTTGCCCACCGCCAGCACCTCGAAGAGTCCCAGAAAGTGAGGCGAGCCGCCCGGCGCCGCCGGCTGCACGCGATCGGCGGTGAAAACGGAGATCGCACCGGGCTTGGCGCGGCCGGTCACGATGGTATCCACCACCAACAGGCGGCGAGCCCCCAGCAAGTGGTCCATCAGGTCGAAACCCGCTGCCGAAGAATGCGCGACGTCGATTCGTCCCTGGAAACGCCGTTCGACCTCTTTCGCGACCAGGATGCCGAAAGCATCGTCGGCCAGGATCTCGTTTCCAAGACCCAGCAAGCGAACCGGACTCATTCTCTGTGGACGCTTCCATCGGAATCGCGCCTCAACATGGCCAGCGGCGCTCCGCGCGGGTCGCGCACCTGAACCAGAAGGGGCATGCTGCCGGGAAGCGCGTGGGTGGCGCATCCCAGGCAGGGATCGTATGCGCGAAACGCCATTTCCACCATGTTCAGAAGACCCTCCGGGACCTGGCCGCCGGTGATCAGCTTCTTCGCGGCCTTCTCCACGCCCATGGCGATGCGCGCGGCATTGTTCTGCGTGGCGACGATCAGGTTGGCGCCGGTAATGATGCCTCGCTCGTCGGTCTTGTAGTGGTGGAACAAGGTCCCGCGCGGAGCCTCCACCACGCCGACTCCTTCGCTCGGGACGGCCGTCGGCAGGGTGCGCACGTCGGGGCTGATCAGCTCGGGATCGTGGGCCAGCTCCAGCATCCGCTCGGCGGCGTACAGCATCTCCACCACCCTGGCCCAATGATTGGCCAGGGTGTGATGGACCGGCCTGCCACCCAGCGTGCCGTGGTATTTCAGGTAAGCCTCGTGAGCCTGCGGCGTGGCCATGCCGTCGGCCACATTCAAGCGCGCCAGCGGCGCGACACAGTAGACGCCGCTTTCCGCTCCCTCGGAAAACCCTTTCCAGCCGATCCCTTTCAGGTAGCAGAATTTCATGTAGCTCCAGGGCTCGGTGCGCTCGCCAATGTGATCCAGGTACTGATCGGGCTTGAACTTGGCCCACTCGTGCCCATCGGGTGCCACCACGCGGAGCATGCCGTCATAGAAGTTGACCTGGTTCTTCTCGTCCACCATGCCCATGTAGTAAGTGCGATGGGTGTACGCGTCGGAGAGGATCAGGTCGACATAGTCCGAGTTCTGGAGCACGACTTTCTCGAAAATCCCCAGCGTAAACCGCGCGAAGTCCACGGCTTCGGCCGCCACTTCGCGGAAGCGCGCCGCGTCTTCGGCGGTGAGCGGCTTGGCAACGCCGCCGGGCAATCCGAATACCGGGTGGGCGGCCTTCCCCGCGGCCAGCACCATCAGCTCGCGCAACTTGCGCCGCATGCCAATCACTTTCTGCCCGGTCTCGATGCCCACTTTGGCGATGACGCCCAGCACGTTGCGTTCGGCGGCCGGAGCCTGCGGCCCGACTACGAAATCCGGGCCTCCCAGGAAGTAGAAGTGCAGCGCGTGGTCCTCCACGAAGAACGTCGAGTAAACCAGCTCGCGTATTTTCCGCGCCGCCGGCGGTGGCGTCACCTGGTAGAGCGCATCCAGCGCTTTGGTCGACGCCATGTGATGGGCCGTGGGGCAGACGCCGCAAATGCGCGACGTGATCTGCGGCATATCCTCCGCCGGGCGGCCCTGCGCGAACTTTTCGAATCCGCGCAGCTCCGGCACCTGGAAATACGCGCGCTCCACCACTCCCTGCCCGTCCAGGAAGATTTCGATCTTGCCGTGGCCTTCGAGCCGGGTGATCGGTTCGATGGTGATTCTGCGACTGTCCATAACTTACTCCATCCTCCGCCGGCCCAGCAAAGAGGACGGCAAGCTATATCGATAAAAAAGTCCTGCCGGGTCCGGGAGAGCTTCCAGAACCCGCGCGATTTCGCCCTCGTCGTCGCTGTCGATGATGGAGGCGAGGGCGGAAAGAGCCTTGGCGCCGAAATCCCGCACNNCCGGCGCGCGTCCCAGGCCCGAGACAGGCCAGCCCCTGCGCCAACAGGCAGGTCTGCTGGTCCGCCACCACCTGGTGCACGCGTTTGAATTCCTTGAGCAGGAGTTTCTCGGGGCGCGTATCCTTGCGCGGGCACTCCTCGCACAAAGCCTGGTCGGGCGCCAGCACCGTGCCTTTGGGCGGCAGCTCGGAACCGAGCAGAACGCCCAGGGCGGCGCCGATGATCTTGGGCGTCGGAGGGCAGCCGGGCACATAGTAGTCCACGTCGATGACGCGGTCGAGCGCCACTACCGTGTCGAAGAATTCGGGCAGAGACAAGGAATGCCCGTTTTCCTTGTGGAATCTGACGGGCGCCACGCCATCAGGGAAGACCTCCGCGAAAATGCCTTTCGCGTCGGACAGATTGGCCAGCCCTGGAATGCCTCCCAGTTGGGCGCAAACCCCGAACGCGACCACNNGAGCCGTCCGGCATGGCTTCGACGTCATGCTCTTTGAAATCCAGGGCCACCGGCCAGAACACGATGTCCACCGCGTTGGCCACATCCAGGATCTTCTCGTCCAGATCCACCACCGCTTCCTCGCATCCGCCACAGGACGCGCACCAGTAGAAAGCCACTTTGGGTTTCATGCGACCTCCCTCCGGCGGGCGGGGACTCGCGGACCCAACGCGCGCACCTTCTCCACCATGTCGTTGATTACCGTCTTGACCCTCTCGCCCTCCGCCGCCGAAATCCACTCCAGACGGAGGCGCTCCTCTTCGATGCCCATCTGTTTCACCAAGCGCTTGAGAAGCACAAAACGGCGGAGCGCTTTGTAGTTCCCCTCCTGGTAATGACAGTCTCCGGGGTGGCACCCGCCGATGAGAACGCCGTCCGCGCCTTTGGCGAACGCGTCCAGTATGAATTGCGGATCCACGCGGCCGGAGCACATGACGCGAACGACACGCGTGTTGGGCGCGTACTTGATCCGCGAGGTTCCGGCCAAGTCCGCGGCCAGATACGTGCACCAGTTACAGAAAAACGCCACAATTTTGGGTTCAAAAGCTTCAGGCATAGGTTAGAATCCCTTCGATCTCTTCGAAGATCTGTTGGTCCTCAAATAGGTGTTGGTAAATGGAACCGGATGGACACGCGGCGACGCAGGTGCCACAGCCTTTGCATATGGCCGGGTTGATCCGGGCCTTTCTTTCTTCCGGCAGAAACGCGATGGCGCTGAAAGGGCACATCGCCACGCAAGTCTTGCATCCGGAGCAGACTTCTTCCATGACATAGGCGGCGTTGGGTTCGGTCTCCACGAATCCGGCGTCGATGAGCGCCAGCGCTTCGGCGGCCGCCGCGCCCGCCTGCGCCACCGTGTCCGGGATGTCCTTCGGTCCCTGACAGCAGCCAGCCAGAAAAATGCCGTCCGTAAACGTGCTCACCGGGGCCAGCTTGGGATGCCGCTCGAGGAAGAATCCCCCGGTCGAGCAACTGATGTTGAACAGGCGCCGGATCTGCTCGGCATCGGCCTGCGGCTCCAGTCCGGTGGCCAGCACCACCATGTCGACCGGGATGCGCCGCACGATGCCGGCCAGTGTGTCTTCCACGCGGATGACCAGCTTGTTGTCTTCCGAGGGGTCGAGGGCCCAGTCCGTCACCTCCGCCACCCTGCCGCGCACGAAGTGTACGCGCTCGTTCAGCAGCTTCTGGTAGAACTCCTCGAAGCCCTTGCCGGGCGTGCGGATATCGATGTAGAAATTGAAAACGTCCGCGCCCGTGTGCTCTTTGATCAAGTGGGCCAGCTTGAGCGAGTACATGCAGCAGACGCGCGAGCACCAGCGGTTGGTGTTCTCGTCGCGCGAGCCGACGCAATGCACGATGCCCACGCTCTTGGGCGTTCGGCCGTCCCTCAGAGTGACTTCCCCGCCGGTGGGGCCGGAAGCGTTCACCAGGCGCTCCACCTCCAGCGCGGTGTACACGTTGGGATACACGCCGTAGCCGTAATACGGGATGCGCCGGGCGTCGAACGGCCGGAATCCCGTGGCGAGGATGATGTTGCCTACCTCGACCTCCTCGGTCTTCTCCTCCATCTGAAGGCTGATGGCGTGGCGCTCGCCGCAGGCGTCGATGCACGTCTTCTTGCACTTGCCCGACTTGAACTGGATGCACGTCTCGGGATCGATCACCGGAACCTGCGGCACGGCCTGCGGAAACGAGATGTAAATGGGCTTTCTCTTGGCCAGCCCCTCGTTGAAATCATCCGGAAACTTGCCTTCCTTGTACACACACGCCTTGAGACATTCCAGGCAGCCGGAACACAGGTCCTCCTTCACGTAACGCGGCCAGCGCCTCACCTTCACCTTGAAGTTGCCCACATATCCATCCACCTGGGTCACTTCGGAGTAAGTCCAGAGCGTGATGTTCTTATGGTTCTTCACGGCGGACATCTTGGGGGTCAGGATGCAGGCCGCGCAGTCCAGTGTGGGGAAAGTCTTGTCGAACTGCGCCATGTGGCCGCCGATCGTGGGTTCGCGCTCCACCAGGTAGACATGCTTGCCCGCGTTGGCCAGGGTGAGAGCGGAGTGGATGCCGGCGATGCCGCCGCCCACCACCATCACCGCCGGATGAATCGGAATCCGGCCCCTCTCCAGGGACTCGTTCCAGGCGACCCTTCTCGCCGCGGCCCGCACCAGGTCCTTCGCCTTGCGGGTGGCCGCCTGCTTGTCCGTGGTGACCCACGAATCGTGCTCCCGGATGTTCACCATCTGGAGAAAGAACGAATTCAGTCCGCCGGCCGCCAGGGCGTGGCGAAACGTCTGCTCGTGCAGGTGCGGCGAGCAGGAAGCCACCACCACACGGTTCAATTTCTGGTCCAGGATATCCTGCTTGATCAGGTCCTGCCCGGGATCGGAACACAGGTACTTGTATTCCCGCGAGACCACCACGTTCGGAAGCGTCGCGCCGTAGGCTGCCAGGGCTTTCACGTCCACAACGGCGGCGATGTTGGTGCCGCAGTGACAAACATAAATGCCAGTTCGGATGTCGCCGTTCGCCTTAGACATAGCTCTCCACCTCCTCTGAGCGCTTGGGGAACCACTCTTCGATCGATCTGCGCCCCGAAACGGCGCGATTCAGCCCCAGCGAGCGGGCATCGCCTCCCAAAGCCCATCCCAGAATCTGAGTGAAGAAGAAGACCGGCATGTCCAGTACTTCGCCGGTCTGCTTGCGAATCTCGGCCTGGTAAGCGTCCAGGTTGTACTGGCACAAGGGGCAGATGGTCACGATGGCCTCCGCTCCTTTGCGCGCGGCTTCCTTCAAGAGGATGTAATTCAGCCGCACGCCCACCTCATGGATGGTGCCCGTGAGCGAACCGCCACAGCACTTCGTCTTCAGCGAATAGTCCACCGTCGGGACGCCCACGGCTTGCAGCAGCTCATCCATTCGCGTTGGGTCGTGAGGGCGGTCGGCCTCGGCGAACGGCCGCACCAACTGGCACCCGTAATAGCAGGCGACCCGCCCGCCCCGCCAGTGGCGGACCACCTTGGACTTGATCCGTTCCAGCCCCACGTCGCTGTACAAGACCTCCATGGGATGGCGAACCTGCAAGGCATCGAGTGGCGGCAGATTCGCCGCGGCCAGCGATTCCTCCACGCTCTTGGCGATCTCGGGGTACCGCGCCGCGTAATCCTGGGTCTTGCGCAGCACCAGATAGCAGGCGCTGCACGGAGTGACCAATTCGCCGTAACCGGCTTGGCGCGCGCGCGACAGGTTTCTCGCCGACAGCAGAAACGCCGAGCCTTCGTCAATGGACATGTAGGAGGTGGCGCCGCAGCAGTTCCAGTCCGGCAGCTCGTCGAGTGACAGATTCAGCAGCCGGAACAGGGTCAGCAGGCTCTCCTCATAGGCGACGCCCGTGCCTCGCATCGAGCATCCCGGAAAATAACCATAGGCCGAAGGCATCATCTCACCTCCCGGCCGGCCAGCTCGCTCTGCAACTCATGCACTTCTTTGATTCGGTCCTGGCGGAGCCGGAGCCTGCCGGTCCGCATCAGTTGCCAACCCGTCCCCGCCATAGTGAGCAGTTGCAGGGGATTGGTGCGGAACGCCATGCGGAGCACCAGCCAGAACTCGGAGCTGCGCCCTTGCCGGCGGATCATCTTATAGAACTCCTGCGCCAGCACCGGTATCGGGAAGCGCTTGGGATAGAGCTTCTCCTGCATCGCCTCCCTCTTCAAGCTGTACATCACATCCGTGATGTGGATCTGCCGCGGACAGTGCACGGCGCAGGCATAGCAGGATGCGCACAGCCAGATGGTCTGGCAACTGAGAGCATCCTCCCGGAACCCTTCGCGAACCAAGGCAATGATGCGGCGCGGAGCGAAGTCCATGTAAATCGAGAGCGGGCAGGTTCCCGAGCAGGTTCCGCATTGCAGGCACGAGAACAGCCCTTCGCACCCCGGCCTTTCGGCGACCTGTTGGGCCCACAGGGGGTCCGCCTCCCGTTGGAACTTCATCTTACGCCGCATCTCTGAGCTAAGCCAGAATGCCTTCAATCTCTTCATAGATCTCCTGGTCTTCGAATAAATTTTGCCGGATGGAGCCGGACGGGCAGGCAGCCACGCATGTGCCGCAGCCCTTGCAAAGAACTTCGTTGATGTACGCCTTCTTTTCCTCCAGAAAAGAAATAGCGCTGTACGGACATAGTGGAATGCAGGTCTTGCAGCCGGAACAGGCCTCCGCCACAATGTACGCGGTGTTCGGTTCCAGCTCCACAAAGCCCGCGTCGATGAGGGCCAGCACCTGCGCCGCCGCCGCCCCGGATTGCGCGACGGTGTCGGGTATGTCCTTGGGACCCTGGCAGCATCCCGCGATGTAGATGCCGTCGGCAAAGGTGGCGACCGGCGCCAGCTTGGGATGGCGCTCCAGAAAGAAACCGTCGCCGGAGCAGCCGATGTTGAACAGCCGGCGCACTTCGTTGGAATCGGCGCGCGGTTCGAGCCCCGCCGACAGCACCAGCATATCCACCGGAATCTTGCGGATCATGCCCAGCAGCGTGTCCTCCGCCTGGAGAACCAGGCGGCCGCCGCCATTCTCCTCGGGATAGACGTCGGCCAGCTTTCCGCGGATGAAGTTGACGCCTTCCTCGGCCACGTGGTTGTAGAACTCCTCGAACGCTTTGCCGGGCGCGCGCACATCGATGTAAAAGTTGTAGACCTCGGCGCCGGTCCTCTCTTTGATCAGGTGCGCCAGTTTCAGCGAGTACATGCAGCACACCCGCGAGCAGTAGCGATTGGTGTGCTCGTCGCGGCTGCCGATGCAGTGCGCGATGCCCACCGTGGCGGGCTTCCGGCCGTCGCGCAAGACGAGCTCGCCGCCCGTCGGTCCGGAAGCGTTCACCAGGCGCTCGATCTCGAGCGAGGTGTAAACGTTGGGATAGAGGCCATACCCGTAGTACGGAATCCGGCGGACGTCGAACACGTCAAAACCGGTGGCCAGGATGATGGCGCCGACGCGGATGCTCTCGATCTCCTCCTGCTGCTTGAAATCGATCGCATTACGCTCGGCGCAGACCTCGACGCACGTCTTCTTGCATTTGCCGCTCTTGAATTCGATACAGGCTTCCGGGTCGATGACCACCACCGGCGGCACCGCCTGCGGAAAGGGAATGTAGATCGGCTTGCGCTTGCTCAGCCCGAGGTTGAACGCATCGGGGGTCTTCCCCTGTTTGAAGACGCAGGCCTGGATGCACTCCATGCAGCCCACGCACAGGTCCTCGATCACGTAACGGGGCTTGCGGCGAACCTTCACCTCGTAGTTGCCCACGTATCCTTCCACCTTCTGGACCTCGGAATACGTCCAGAGCGTGATGTTCTTATGGCCTTTCACCGCGGTCATCTTGGGCGTGAGGATGCAGGCGGCGCAGTCCAAGGTGGGAAAAGTCTTGTCGAACTGCGCCATGTGTCCGCCGATGGTCGGCTCGCGCTCCACCAGGTAGACGTGCTTTCCGGCGCTGGCCATGGTGAGGGCGGCATCGATACCCGCGATTCCTCCTCCCACCACCAGCACGGCCGGATGAATCGGCACCTGCCGGCGCTCCAGCGGCACATGCCACTGCACGCGCCGGACGGCCGCGCGGACCAGGTCCATGGCCTTTTCCGTGGCCGCCAGCTTGTCCACATGCACCCACGAATCCTGCTCGCGCAGGTTGACCATGTGGAAGAAGTAAGGATTCAGATCCGCCTCGGCAACAGCGTGCCGGAAAGTCTTCTCGTGCAGGTGCGGAGAGCACGCCGCCACCACGATACGATTCAGTTTGTGGTCGCGGATATCCTTCCGGATCAGCTCCTGGCCGGGATCCGAGCACATGTACTTGTACTCCCTGGCCACCGCCACCCCGGGCAGACTCCCGCAGTATTGGGCCAGAGCCTGGACGTCGATGGTCCCTGCGATGTTGGTGCCGCAGTGACAGATGTAGATGCCGATGCGCATGTTGTCCCCAGTTACCCCATGGCTTGTTCCACCAGCTCGGATAGTTCTTTCACTTCGAGCTTGTCTTCCAATCCAATTGTCTTGATGGCGTCCTGGAACATCACCAGGTCCTTCGGGCAGACCACCACCAAAGTGTGAACACCCTTGAGCGAGGCCGCCTCGCGTACCCGGGTGATCGCCGGACGCTCCTTGATCACGGGCGGGTCTTCCATCCAGATGCGGCCGCCCCCGGCGCCGCAGCAATAGGCGTACGTACGGTTCTGCGGCATCTCGACGAGCTCCAATCCCAAAGCGGCCATCACGCGGCGCGGAGCGTTGAAAACGGCGTTGTAGCGCCCCAGGTAACACGGATCGTGGTACGTCACCTTCATCCCCAACTTCTTCCGCAACGGCAGATCTCCGCTCAGAATCAGATCGCTGAGGAGTTGCGTGTGATGCCGAACCGGGCGCGCGCCGTTGGCGTCGGGGTACTCGTGCTTCAACGCTTGGAAGCTATGCGGATCGGTGGTGACGATCTCGTCGAAATGCGCTTTGGCGAATGAGGCCAGATTCTTGTCCCGCAGAGTCTCAAACAGCCCCTCTTCGCCCGCCAGGCGGACATCGTTTCCAGAGTTGTACTCGCCTTCGTAGAGGATTCCGAAGTCCAGACCGGCGTTGTGGAAAACGCGTGCAGACGCGCAGGTCGCTGCCGCCACGCGCGGATCGTACGACGCATAATCGCCCACGAACCACAGGTACCGGACCGGCTCCTTGCGGGCATCCTTGATGGAAAACTTCAGTTGCTGAGTCCACTTCGGGCGGGCCCGCGGGGCCGTCCCAAAAGAATTGCCATAACGAGTCAGGTTCTTCAACGCGTCCTGGAGAGATTTGTCCATGTTGCCCTCCCCCACCAGGTGCCGGCGCATTTCGATGAGCACCGGAACGTGCTCATTCATCACCGGACACCGTGTCATGCACGCCAGACAACTCGTGCAAGCCCATATCTCTTCCGGCTTCACCACATCGCCGATGAAGCCCCCTCCATTGCCATTGCCCGCCTCACCGCGCACCAGCTCCTTCATGTGATGCATCAGCATTTTCGGCGAAAGCGCGAAACCGCTGTTGAACGCCGGGCACGCCCGGTCGCAGCGCCCGCATTCCGCGCAGGCCAGCCCGCTGAGCAATTGCCGCCAGGTGAACTCATCGCGGCGCGCCGCTCCTTCCGAAGCCGCCGGCACGCTTCCGGGCTGAAGCGATCCGAAGAACACCCCGAACGGAGCCACCAGAAGATGCATGTGCTTGGAATAGGGCAGGTACGCCATAAATCCAAGCACCGTGACCATGTGGACCCACCACATCGCCCGCGAAACCTCCGGCGCCGAGGTGCGATACCACAGCCCTACCAGCGAGGTTATGAGCACCACCGCGATGAGCGCCAGAATGAGGGAGGCGTCCCTGGATCTCTCCAGCCGCGGAGGCGTAAAGAAATAGCGGCGTACGGCGGCCACCGCCAGCGCCGCCAGGCCGAGCACGCCGAATACCGCCAGCGCCGCGCGCATCCACCCGACCCCGTCGGCGGATGGCATCGGCAAGAACGGGAACAATCCGCACACCAGGTTCCAGAAGAAACTCGAGGCATAAAAGACGAAGGCCCAGAAGATCAGGAAATGGGCCGCGCCGGCTACCGGCTCCTCCAACAGCCTGCGCTGCCCCAGCACGTTGACCAGAACCAGTCTCAACCGTTGTCCGACGTGGTCCCAGCGCTTTTCCGGTCGGGCGCCGAGCAGGATTTTTACATAGAAGTACACCCGGTGCCCGAACAGCCCAAAGGAGATCAGCGTGAGGACCCAGAGGTAGAGCGCATCAGGCATGGTGGCTCGCTGTCTTGCGGGCCGCGATGGCCTCGGTCAAAGCGGGCAGCGTCTCCAGGACGTCGCCCACGATCCCATAGTGCGCCACGTTGAAGATCGGCGCGCCCGCGTCGCTGTTCACCGCCACAATCAGCGCCGAGTCTTTCATACCCTCGACGTGCTCCGGCGCTCCGCTGATTCCCAGCGCCACATAGAGCTTGGGTTTGACGGCCAGGCCCGATTTGCCGATCTGGCGCGAGAGCGGAAGCCATCCCTGATCGATCACCGGCCTGGAGCCGGCCACCACGCCGCCCAGCGCCTTTGCCAGT
>PLMF01000181.1 GCA_003142355.1 Bryobacterales bacterium | reverse complement strand
GCCTCCACCGCATCTACCAGCGCACCCTGGACAACCCCCTCGTGCTTCGCGAACCCGTATTACCAAACGAACCCAATCCCATTTCCGAACACCCGGCGGCGCGGGCCCCCGGCGGTGACGTGGCTAGCCCCACAACCCTATTGCCGGAACAGGTGGCGCGCGATGAAGAAAACGTTGGCGGGGCGCTCCGCCAGCCGGCGCATGTAATAGGGATACCAGGCCCGGCCAAACGGGACGTAGAGGCGCAGGCGGTAGCCCTCGGAGGCCAGCCGGCGCTGCAAGTCGCGGCGGATGCCGTAGAGCATCTGGAATTCGAAAGCATCGCGCGGGATCTTGCACTGGGCGGCGTAGGCCTCGGTCTGCCGGATGATGTTCTCATCGTGCGTGGCAATGGCGGGGTAAGCGCCGCGACGAAGCAGCAGCTTCATCAGCTCGACGAAGTTACGGTCCACATCGGACTTGCGGGGGAAGGCCGCGCTGGCGGGTTCGAGGTAGGCGCCTTTGCACAGCCGCACGCGGATGGCGCGGTCGCAGAGCGTCTCGATATCGGTGCGGCTGCGATACAGGCAGGCCTGGATCACGACGCCGACGGCTCCATATCGCGCGTGCAGGTCCGCGACCATCTCGATGGTGCGCTGGGTGTACGCACTCGATTCCATGTCCACGCGAACGAAGCCATTCAATGCGGTGGCGCTCCGGACGAGCCGCTCGACGTTGGCGCGACACTGGTCATAGGAAAAATCGAGGCCGAACTGGGTGAGCTTGAGCGAGACGTTGCCCGGAATGCCGGAATCGTGAATGGCGGAAAGAGCGCGGAGATAGACATCGCGCGCCTCCGCGGCTTCCTCCAGCGAGGTGACGCTTTCGCCGAGGTGATCGAGCGTGATGGCGATGCCTTCGGAGCCGGCGCGGCGAGCCACGGCAAGGGCTTGATCGAGTGTATCGCCCGCCACGAAGCGGGTGGCCAGGCGCTTGGCCAGCGCAGAGGTTTCCATCCATTTGCGCAACCGTTTCCGGCGCGACAGGAACAGAAAGAAACTGCGCACCACCACAGACTAGCATTCGGGCACGCCAATGGGGGCGCGAATCTTGCTAGACTGCCGGATTGGTAGTCAAGACGCTGATCGACATCAAGCCGGGGGAGTTGCGGTGCCCTCGGTGCCTCTTGCGGGACATCGTTTCCTCAAAGCCGCGCGGATGGATGGATGCCGTGATGCTGGGGTTTGGACGGATCCCCCGGCACTGCCGCTCCTGCGGAAAGCGGTTCTATGCGCGGGCGCGGGAAACCGGGGACCCGGGGCCGGACGAAGACCCCGCGCCCTAAGACAGAAAACCGCTCTCTGACGTTCGCGGCTCGGTATGCACGCTTGTGCCGAGCCGCGAACGTCAGAGAGCGGTTCTTGTCGCTATATCAGAACGTCAGTCTGCCGGAAATCTGCAACTGGCGCGGGCCCCAGATCAGGTTGCTGGTGGAGGTCGTCGCCAGGTACGGAGTGGAAGTGTAGGGGACGAAACAAGCGTTGGCGTGGCCGGCGCAAGCGCCGGAACCGGCCGCGGTATAGGAGAACGCGGTGTTGCTCAAGCCGGAAACATTGGTGTGGTTGAACAGGTTGAAGGCTTCGCCGATGAGAGACAGCTTCACCCGTTCGCCGAGCGCGAACTGCCGTCCGATCCGGAAGTCCACATTGTGGAAACCGGGAGCAGTGGACGAATTTCGCGGCAGCCAGCCGGCGCGGCCGTTGGTAGCGCCGGCGTAAGCTACGCCGCCACTCACGCCGCCATCCAGCGGTTGTGGGGCGCCGGTGATATACGGCGTTACCGGCTGGCCGGTGCCCATGGTCACGATGGTGGAGAACGCCCAGCCATCGAGAATCATCTTGGCGGCCTGATTGGCGACACCCTTGGCCGAGGGCATCCACACCGCGTTGGCCACAAACCGCTGGCGCTGGTCGAGATCGGAAAGCCCGTATTCCAGCTTGCGATTGTAGGGATCGACGGGATAATCGGTGCCATTGAACGTGCCGAAGTTTCCGGCCGCCTGGGCACCGTCGAACGCCTTGCTCAAGGTGTAGTTCGCGGTGAATTCCAGGCCATGGCGCATGGGCCGGCGCAGAGTGATGACCATGGAGTTGTACCAGGCATTGACATCGCTGGTGCCGATGAACACTTCGCCGGTATTGGTGTTGATGCGGCTGGTGTAGTAGGGAACGGCGTAGGTCTGCGTGGTGGCGCCGCTGGAGTTCAGGATGTCGTAGGTTTTGGTGGTGGTGGAGGGGGCCAGGTTGGCATCCCAGAAGATCGGCAAATGCAAGCTCCGGCTCACCACGTAACCGATGGAGGCGCTCAACGCGCCCGGCAACGCGCGTTCGACGGTGACTTCGCCCTCATGCGTCCGCGGATTGACCCAGTCGGGGGACATGCCGCGCGTAACCTGGGTGGCGGAGGGAGGAGTGAAAGCGACCACCTGCGGCGTCAGGGCGCCGGCGAACGGCGCAGCCGGCGTCGGGCCGGGAGGGGCGAAGATCACGTTGGGGAAATTCAGGGCGGGGCAAGCGCTGGGCGATGAGCAACTGAAACTTTGCTGAATCACGCCGTTTTCCGCGCGCGTGGCGTAGTAGGTAGTGTTGGTGGTCTTGGCGAAGAAAAGGCCGTAACCGATGCGCAGGACGGTCTTCGGCGTGATCTGCCAGGCGGCGCCGAGACGCGGCGCGAACTGGTCCTTGGGGATGTGGATGGTGGAAGTGTACAGCGTGGTGAGCGAAGTCAGCGTGTTCGGCATCGGCGGCTGCGGGATCGTAGAGACGTCATAGCGCAGGCCCATGTTCAGCGTCAGCTTGGAGCTCGCCTTCCAACTGTCCTCGAAAAACGCGGCGTAGTCGTTGTTGTGAAAATCGTCCCTGCCGACGTGCGTCACCGGGTCGTTGACCTGCGTGAAGCTGGTAAAGTGCCTGCCTGTCAGGCCGTCGCCAGTGTTGATTCCGAACGTGTCGAGCGTCCAGTTCTGGAACACTTGCAGCGCCGTTCCGCTGTAACCATACTGGCCGGTGCCGTTGTACAAGTTGATCATCAGCTCGTGGATGAAGTTGAAATCCACGCCAGTCTTCAACGTGTGGCGGCCGTAGACCTTGGAGAAGGTGTCCGAAACCTGTATGCGGTGCTCATCCGGTTCGGCGGTGCGCGGCAGAGCGTAGTTCTCGCCGTAGGTCATCAGGCCGGAGAGGTTCACGTACGGCGCCGTCCCATTGGACCCGGCGGCTTCCAGGTCGCGGCCCCACTGGAAACGCAGATTGTTGACGGCCGAGCTGGAGAGGGTGGAATCCCAGTTGGCCACAAAGATGCGCTCGTGGAAGATGTACCTTCCGTTGGTGCTCACGGAGCTGTTGTTGTAGGAAGGCGCCGTGCTATAGGCATTGGGCGCCCGATAATTCATGAAATCGAAAGCCGTGCTGAGGTGGTTGCTCGCGTTAGCCTGATAATCGAGCCTCCCGAAGCCGACGTCCTGGTTGGTGGCGCGGGGGAAGTTGCCCTGCTGTCCGAACAGGAAGGCGTTGGCGGCGGCGCACTGCGAGGCGCTCACTTGCGCGGGGCAGGCAAGCGCGGACACGCTGGGACTGTAGACGCTGCTGGTATACGCGACCGGGTTGACTTTACGCGAACCATCGTAGGTGCCGAAGTAAAACAGTTTGTCCTTGACGATCGGCCCGCCGACGCTAAAGCCGAACTGCTGCCATTGGTGGATGGGCTGGCTGTAAGTGCCGCGCGACTTCGGGTAGGCATCCAGCGCGTTCCAGGTGGGGTAGCGTAGGTAGTAGAACAAGTCGCCGTGGAGGGAGTTGGCGCCGGATTTGGTGACGGCGTTCACCACGCCGCCCGCGGCTTGCCCCAGTTCCGCGCTGTAATTGCTGGCGCTCACCTGATATTCCTTGATGGAGTCCATGCTATAGACATAGGCGCCGCTGTTGGCGCGCCCGCGGGCTTCCGAGAAGAACGCCTGGTTGTTGTTGGCGCCATCCACGGTGTTGCTGTTGTACAGGCCGGAGACGCCGCGATAGGAGACCATGCCGCTGGTGCCATCGGTGGTGACGTTGGGGGTCAGCAGCACGAAGGCATCCCAGCGCCGGCCGGCGATGGGCAGGTGGTCCACGGAGCCTTCGCTGATGACCTGCGAGTTTTCGGTTTTCTCGGTGTCGACCACGTCTGCCTGGCCCGTGACCGTCATCTCCGTTTGCGTCGCCTGTACGGTCATCGAGAAGTTGACCGAGAGCGTCTGGCCGATCTGAAGTGTCAGGTCCTTGCGCACGACCGCGGCGAATCCGGCTTTGCTGGCGTGCACTTCGTAATGGCCCGGCGGGAGGAACGGAGCGGAATAAATTCCGGCTTCGTTGGTTTCGATTTTGCGCTCGATGGAGGTGTCCGCGTTACGGATGGTCACGGACGCCCCCGGCACGAACGCCCCGGACGGGTCGGTCAGGGTGCCGGCGATGGTGGCGGAACCGGCGAGTTGGGGAAAAGCCGGGCCTGCGACGACGACCAGCAAGGCCAGCAGGGAAAGAACGATCAAGCTTGTTTGGCGCATCAATGTCTCCTCTAAATTCAAGCGAGTCAAAAACGTGTTGCGGCCGGCAGCGCGGGGGTCCCCGGGCGTGCCGGACGTCAAATTCAAAAGATCCCTATTAGCATCAATAGTAACAAAATTACACTGCCTGGCAGGCGGGGCGCCCCCCGGGTCCGCCTGCCCCACGTGGGGCGGACGCCCTCGTCCGCGCCGGACCCCCTGGTCCGGCTCTTCTTGCGTTGGAGCAGGCCGGCCAGGGGGTCGGCCGCGGGCCAGGGGGCCCGCCCCACCCTAGAACACGAAACGCAGGCCAGCCTCGGCCCGCCGGGCGTTGGTGCCGTCCGGGAAGCCGGCGGTAGCGGAACGGAGCCCCGGCGTCGTCGGAGCACAAGTGGTTCCGGTGGCGGCAGCGCACGGGGCCACCACGAAGTTGGGCGCCGTCGCCGTCCCCGTATTGGCTGCCGTGAAGCCCGAGGAGATCACGCCGGTTGTGCTGACCGTATTGGTCAGGTTGAATACCTCGAACAGGAGGCTAAGGGACATTTTTTCCCGGATGCGAAACGACTTGGCGAGACGCGTATCAAAACGGGTGACGGGGTCGATGCTCAACGGGTTGTTGGGTAGCCAGGGCACGCGGCTGTCGTAACTCCCCAGTCCGTTGAGGCTGCCGGTGAATGCCAGCAGGTTGGACACGTTGGTGGTCGAGGAGTAGCTGATCGATTCGTAAGCCGGACGGCCGCTGGCCAGAGTCAGCAAGCCGTTCCACTCCCAGCCATTGATAAAGATCCTGGCCAACGGGCTGTTGCTCTTCACAAACCTGGGCCGTAGGATAAACGTGCCCACGAACCGGTGCCGCTGGTCCAGGTTGCCGTTCGCTTTGTCATAGCTGTACGCGCCGTTGTAGAGCCCGTTGGGTGAGCTGAAGGCGTAGGCGCCGCTGCCGGCCCCCTGGTCCTCGTCCAGCTCGTGGGACCAGGTGTAAGCAATGGTTCCGGAGAAGATCCCCGTGAACCGTTGGTTCAACTGCACCGCCAGACCGTCGTACCACTGCTTGCCGCCATTCTCTACCTGGTTGATGTGGCCATACCGGGTATCGATGCGATTGGCGAGGAGGTAAATCGGCGTGCCGTAGACCTGTCCGGTGGGCTTGTAGCTGGCGTCCAGGATGGTGAAGTTGTACACCTGCGAACTGAGCGGACCGATGTTGATGTCGCGGACGGTGAAGAGTCGCTTCCCGCGGCTATTGAGGTAGGAAGCGGTCAAGGTGGTCTTGCTGGTAAGCGCCCGTTCGATGCCGACGTTCCACTGTTGCGTATAGGGATTCCGCATGTCTGTTGCGGGAAAGGTGATCGAACGGTTGGACGCCAGCGCGCCGGCCGGGCTGGCCAGGGGGAACGGGTAAACCGGGGCGCCCGCCGAGGTGGCGCTGGTAATGCTCAGGCTCTGCGTGTAAACGTCGTTGTACGTGAAGAAGTTGAAGTTCTGGGAGGAGGTGTACCGCGCGTAAAACAGCCCGTACCCGGCGCGCAGCACGGTCTTATCGTTCAGCGAGTAGGCCAGACCGAGGCGCGGCGCGAAGTCCTTGGTGGTCTCGGGGATCTTGCCGGTCTGCGAATAATTGGGATTGGTGATGGCCGGCTGCGGCAGCACAGCGCGTTCGTAGCGCAGGCCATAATTGGCGGTCAGGCGGTTGCTGATCTTCCAGGTGTCCTGCGCATAGAAACCCATATCGCCGATCTGCATATCCACAATGGGGTTGCCGAAAACCTGGCTGTAGCCGGAGTAGTGGCTGGCGCCAGGCGTCGGGCTGGTGTAATCCTGCGCGAAGGTGGTCACGTTGGAGTATGTGAAGCTGCCGAAACGGTTGCTCAAGTAGTTCACGAAGTCCTCGGTCCTGGCGATATCGACGCCGAACTTGAAGGCGTGCCGGCCGGTGACCCAGGAGAGGTTATCGACGAACTGGTAGCGATTCTCGCTGGGAAGGATGCGCGGCAGGATGTTGTAGCCGCCCAGAGTGCTTACGCCGGCGACCGAGAGGCTGACATTCCCGATGGGATAGCCCTTCTGGAGATCGAGGTTGTAGTCGTCGGCCTGGCGGTCCTTAAACCATCCGAAACGCAACTCGTTCACCATGGTATTGGTGGCGATGAACGTCCACGAGGCCCTGCCGATGCGATCGCGCACGGAATCGTCCCCGTTGTTCCCCACCGCCCCCCCGGAAGTATTCGAGATACCGGTTTGGATGCCGTTCACGGAGAACCACTTCAGATAGTTCATGTCCACGGTAAGGGAATTGCGCGAATCGGGCCGATAGTCCAACTTCAGCAGACCCAGCAACTGATTGCCGTTGCGGGGCACGGTGCCGAACATCCGCGGCAGCAGGGCGTTGATGGCCGAGCATTGTGCCGCCGTCGCCGGGGCTGCGCAACCGATCCAGCTCTGCGTCGCCTGGTTGACCGAAGAGTTGATCACGCTGCTGACCAGGGGAAAATTACGCCGTTGGGCTTCCGTGTCGAAGAAGAAGAACAGCTTGTCCTTCTTGATGGGTCCGCCGAAGGTGCCGCCCAGGATATGGCGCACTTCGGGAGGATTGATGGCGGCGGCTCCGGTGGCGGTGGGATCGCGCGCGTTGAGCGTGCGGTTGCGGAAGAACCAGAAAAACGTGCCGTGGAAGTCATTGGCTCCGCTCTTGGTAATGGTGTTGACGACGCCGCCGGAGGCGCGGCCGAACTCCGCCGCGTAGGACGAGGAAAGCACCTGGAATTCCTGCACCGCGTCCTGCGAGAACTGCGAGCCGACACGGGTGCGGCCGGCGTTCTCGTTGTAGTACTGATTGGTGGTGTCGATGCCGTCGATCAGGAAGCTGTTCCCGCCGGCCATGCCGCGGAATGAGACCAGCCCGAAGTCGGCGTCTTTGGCGACCGCGGCCGTGAGCTGGACGAAGCCGTCCACGCGGCGGCCGTTGATGGGCAGGTCCATGATCATGGCGTTGCCCACCACTTGAGACACTTCGGTCTTGACGTCGTCCACCACCGGCGCCGCGCCGACCACGTCCACCGTCTGCGTGACAGTGCCGACGGCCAGAGCTACCTTCAAGTTCACGGTCTCCCCCACGTGAACTCCGAACTCGGCGGTGGCATACGAGGCGAAGCCTTCTTTGCCGACTGTTACCTTGTACCCTTCACCGGGGACCAGCGCGGGCGCGACAAAAATTCCACCGTCCGTCGTGGTCAACTCGCGGTTGAGGCCCAGCGAGGAATTGGAAACAGCGACTTTTGCGCCCGGCACGGGGGCGCCCGACGCATCCAGTACGGTTCCCGAAACGGTTCCGAAGGCGGCCGTCGCCTGGGCAAAGGCCGGAGCCGTTAGAACCGTGAGCACCACCAGCAGGGAGGTGCACAGTACTGCGCACTTCTGAAACAGGCTGAATTCACGCATCATTTGTCTCCTTTATTCCCTGAAGGGACAGGATACCAGAAGGGAGGCTTAAATTGAATTACAAATGCAGAACAAACCGGGTGGACTCCGCGCGTTCAGCAGAGTAACGGTACGGCTATACCGGGATGAACAATGGGGCAGGCGGCTGGCCCGCCCGCCCCCAGCACTGCATATCGTTCGAAAGCCTAGAAGACAAAGCGGCCGCTGATCTGCATGCGACGGGCCTCCGTGCCATCGGGGGGCATGGCGGCGCCGGACGGGTTATACAGGAGCTGCGGCGACGCCGTGATCACGCCTTTGGCCTCCTGATAGGCACGGTTGCTGGCATAGCTGGTGGCGGCCCAGGTGTTCGCAAGGTTGAACACCTCGAAGTTCAGATAAAGCCGGGCGCGCTCGGTGATCGGAATGATCTTGCTGAGGCGTGCGTCGGAGCGGTACATCGAGGGGTAGCGGTAGTCGTTCACCTGCCCCCACGGCACGCGGGAACTGAGGCCCGATCCATTCAGGCTGTAGTTGGAGAACATGCCGGTGACCGGTGTGTCGCTCAGATAAACAATCGAGCTGCCATAAGGCCAGCCCGTCTGCATCGTAGTGATGGACGAAAGCTGCCAGCCGTTCACCACATACTTGGAGAAGGCGTCGGTGCGGTGCGTGAAGGTGGGCGCCCAGACCCATGACAGCGCGAAGCGCCGGCGCTGGTCGAGCGTGCCGCTGCCCTTGTCGGCCTTGTAGTTGCCGTTATTCAGCCAGTAACTGGCGCCGGTTAACCAGAGGTTGTTGGTGCTTTCGCCGTAGCTCTGGCCATCGTCGATCTCATGCGACCAGGTGTACGAGGCCAGCGCCTGGAGCCCGTGGGTGAAGCGCTTGTTCACCTGCACGGCCAGACCGTTGTAATAGCTGTTGACGCCGTTTTCGGCATAGGCGACGGTGCCGTAGCGGGTATCGGGGCGCTTGCCGGTCATGACCGGCACGGTGTACGTGCCCGTCGGGCTGCCGCTCGCACTGTTGATGGTGTACGTGAAGTTCGTGGTAGTGGTCGGCATATTGAGATCGCGCACGCCGTACAGTTGCACGCCGCGGCTCCAGATGTAGGAAACGTTCATGGAGATATCGGACATAAGCTGGCGCTGGATCCCGATGTTGCCCTGCTCCGAATAGGGCGTCTTCAGGTTGGGAGCCAGCATTTGGATGCTGGCGGCCGAAACGCTGCCGCCCGTCGGAATCGCTGTCAGGGTATTCGGGAACACCGGGCCGGCCGCCAGTTGCGCCGCCTGCGTGGCCGCCAGCGAGACGCTGGTCTGGACCTTGCCGTTGCCGCTGGTGAAGAGATCGTCGATCGTCCCGCCCTGGAAACGGGCGTAGAACATTCCATAACCGGCCTGGAGGACGGTCTTGTCGTTCAGTTGGTAGGCGGCGCCGATGCGCGGCATCAGGTTGGTGGGCGAGGACGGAATGTGGCACGTCAGGGGATAATCCTGGTTGCAGACACCCGGCTGCGGCAAGTGCGCGTATTCGTAGCGCGCGCCGTAGTTCACGGTCAGCTTCGGAGTGACACGCCACTGGTCTTGCAGGTAGAAGCCGTAGTCGTTCATGCGGTAGTCCGCGACTGGGTTGCCGAACGTCTGCGAGTAGCTATTCCAGTTCTTGGCGCCGGTGGTATTGCCGCTGTAGTCCAGCGCGAACGCGTTGACCGTCTGGTAGGAGTAGCTCCCGAAGAGGTTGCTGATATAAAAGACGTAGTCCTCGGTGGTCGCGATGTCGACGCCGAACTTGATGGTGTGAGTGCCCTTGGTCCAGGTGGCGTTGTCCTGGAACTGGAAGCGGAGCTCGCTGGGCTCGATGCGCGGCAGGTAGTTGGCCGGCCCGAGCTGGGTGCCGTTCGCGGTGACCTGTAGGTACCCCAGCCCGCCTCCCAGTTCCGCGCTGTCGAAGGTATCGGCCTGGCGGTCGCTGGCCATCCCAAAGCGCAGCTCGTTTACGAAGTTGGAAGCCACGATGGTGGTCCACACTGCCCGTCCATTGCGCACCGTAACGGCGTCGTCGCCGTTGCTGGTAATTGCGGTGCCGGTGGTGGAGGAGATTGCGCTCTGGATGCCATTGGGCGAACGCTCGTGCAGGAAGTTGAAGCTGGCGCTGAAAGAGTTGCGGTCGGAGAAGTGATAATCCAACCTGCCGAAGTAGAGTTCCTGGCCCAGGGAGCGCGGAATCTGGCCATAGAAGCGCGGCAGCAGCGCGTTGATGGCGGCGCACTGCGCGGGGGTAGCGGCCGGCTGCGTCGAGGTGCCGACGCCGCAAAGGTTCCAGGTCTGCGTCGCGGCATTGACCGCGGTCGTGCTGAGGCTGGACGTCATGGGGTAATTACGCCGCGTTACATCCGCGTTGATGAAGTAGAACAGCTTGTCCCGCTTGATCGCCCCGCCGAGCGAGCCGCCGATCTGCTGGCGCTTCTCGGAGGGAACGTATGCACTGAACGGATCGCGCGCGTTGAACGCGGTGCTGCGGTAGAACCAGTAGCCGGTGCCGTGTACCGAATTGGTGCCGCTCTTGGTCACGGTGTTGACAATGCCGCCCATGGCGCGGCCGTATTCGGCCGAGTAGTTGGAGGAAACCACCTGGAATTCCTGCACGGCGTCCTGCGAGATCTGGGACGAGATGCGCGTGCGGCCGGCGTTTTCGTTAAAGAACTGCTCGGTGGTGTCGGTGCCATCCACCAGGAACGAGTTCTGGCCAGCCACGCCCCGGAAGCTGAGCAAGCCGTAGTTGCCGTCGTTGCTCACGCCCGGCGTCAGCAGAACAAAGGAGTCCACGCGGCGGCCGTTGATCGGCAGATCCTGAATGGACCTGCTGTCGACGACGCCGGAGACGTCGCTCTTGGTGTTTTCCACCAGCGGAGCGGCGGCCGTAATTTCCACCGTGGTGGCGCTGGTCGCGACCGTCAGATTGACATTCAAGCTGAGGTTCTGGCCGACCTGCAAATCCAGGCCTTTCGCCTCATAGGCCGCGAAACCGGCGGCCGTGACGGTGATTTGATAGCCCGAGCCGGGCGCCAGGCCGGGCGCCGTGAAAAGTCCGGCATCATTGCTTTCAAGGGTGCGGAGGGTGCCTTGCCCCGCGCTCGAGATCACCACCTTGGCAGCGGGCACAACCGCGCCCGATGGATCCCGGACGACACCGGAGATACCCGCCACTCCGCCAGCTTGCGCAAAAACCGGGGCGGCCACAAACACCAATAACACGAGCAGCACGGCGAATTTCAGACGCACTTCAAACCTCCAAAATCAGACTAAACTAGGGTAACAGATCTCAATGTCGGTATGACGACAAATCGTTTCCGGGCAGGTTCATTCCACCGCCCCAGAGTCCCGGTATACTGAAGCGTGCAACCGGGAATGGGCACCTTGCGCGAAAGGCTGGCCGCGGTGCGGGAGCGCATCACGCGGGCGGCGGAGCGTGCGCGCCGCGATCCGGCCGGGATCACGTTGCTGGCGGTGACCAAAGTGTTTCCGGCCGCGGCCATCCGCGAAGCCTATGAACTGGGGCTGCGCGAGTTCGGCGAGAACTACGTGCAGGAGCTTGAAAACAAATGGCCGGAGGTTGCGGATTTGTCGCATGCCCGGTTTCACCTGATCGGGCATTTGCAGTCCAACAAGTCCAAAAAGGCTGCGGAGCTGTTCCAGGTGATCCAGACGGTCGATTCGCCCAAGCTGGCGCGCCGATTGAACGACGCGGGGCGCGCGCTGGAGGTCATGCTGGAGGTGAAGCTTTCGGAAGAAGAAGCCAAGAGCGGGGCAGACCCGGCGGCGCTGGCGGAGTTGATTGAAGCGGTAGGCGGGTGTGGGAACCTGCGATTGCTCGGCCTGATGAGCATGCCGCCTTGGACGGAGGACGCGGAGGCGTCGCGGCCCTACTTCCGGCGGCTGCGGGAACTGGCGGAGCAGTACGGGCTGCGGCAGCTTTCGATGGGGATGTCGCACGATCTGGAGGCGGCCATCGAAGAAGGGGCTACGTGCGTGCGGGTCGGGACGGCGCTGTTCGGAAAGCGGAAGGCGTGAGTTGGATAGGGGGCTTGGATTTCGACGCGGAGACGCGGGGACGCGGAGAAAAATATTACGCGGAGAAGAGCAGGAGTGAGGAAATCGGGGCTATGCGTGGGTTTGCGGGAGCATGGCAGCCATGAGGTTCGGTCGCGGAGGAAGCGGAGACACGTGGGTTGGAGCGCAGGATCATTTGGGGTCTGCAAATGCCTCCAACTTTTCTCTGCCCTCGCTTTTTCACGATTCTCCGCTCCTCCGCGTCAAAAAAGACTTTCCCGTTTGGCTCCTGCGCTTCCGGGTCACGGAGTAGATGCGTGACAGTCGGGTTCTATTCGCCGATGCCGCCGGCGCGGACGGGCGTGGCGGATTATGCGGCGGCGCTCGTGGCCGAGCTGCGGCGGCACGGGCGCGTGAAGATGGCGCCGGACGACTGCGACGTAGCACTCTACCACCTGGGCAATAACCCGCTGCACGCGGAGATTTACCGGCGCGCACTGGAGCGGCCCGGCGTGGTGACGCTGCATGATGCCGTGTTGCACCATTTCCTGCTGGGACAGCTCGACGAAGCGGCCTATATAGAGGAGTTCGTTTACAACTATGGCGAGTGGGACCGCGGGCTGGCGGGGGAGCTTTGGCGCGGACGCGCGACGTCGGCCACCGACAGCCGGTACTTCCGCTACGCCTTGTTACGGCGGGTGGCGGAACGCGCACGCGCGGTGGTGGTGCATAATCCGGCGGGGGCGCGCGCGGTGAAGCAACACGCGCCGGAAGCGCGGGTGGTAGAGATTCCTCATCTTTTTCAGGCGCCGGCGCAGCCTGGGGAAGCGGATGTGGCGCGGTACCGGCGGCGGCTGGGTGTCGAGCCGGGGACGTTCCTGTTCGGGGTGTTCGGGTATTTGCGGGAATCCAAGCGGTTGCCGGCGGTGCTCGAAGCCTTCGCGGACCTGCATCGGGAGAACCCGCGGACGGCACTGCTGGTGGCGGGCGAATTCGTCTCGACGGACCTGGAACGGGCGGTGGAACCACGCATGGGCGGGGCCGGCGTGGTCCGGTTGGGGTATCTCGAGGAGCGTGAGTTCTGGCTGGCGGGGGCGGCGGTGGATGCGTGCGTCAACCTGCGCTATCCGGCGGCGGGGGAGACTTCGGGGATCACAATCCGGCTGATGGGGATCGGCAAGCCGGTCATGGTGACGGACGCCGCGGAGTGCGCGCGGTTTCCGGAGGACGCCTGCGTGCGGATCGCGCCGGGCGTGGCGGAGCGGGAGTCCTTGCGCCAACACATGATTCTGCTAACATCTATTTCTGAGGTGGCCCGCACCATTGGCCTTCGGGGAGCCAGGCATGTTGGGGCGCATCATCGGGTGGAGCTAATCGGGAAACAGTATTGGGATTTGTTGTGCGAGTGCTGCACATAGCGCGCTTGGTTTTCTGCCTGGCCGGTGCGGGTTTGGCCTGGGGGCAGAGGGTCACGGTCAGGCAAATGCACGTGCCGGTTCCGATGCGCGACGGAGTGCGCCTGTCGGCCAACGTTTTTCTGCCCTCCGAGCATGCCCGAGTGCCTACGATTCTGGTGCGCACGCCGTATGGGAAGGGCGCCGATATCACTTCGAATTACCAGGCCTTCGTGGACCACGGCTACGCGGTGATGGTGGAGGATGTGCGCGGGCGCTACGAATCGGAGGGCTCGTTCCAGCCACTGAAACAGGAGCCGGCGGACGGCGACGACACGTTGAACTGGATCGCGCGGCAGCCGTGGAGCGACGGCAAGATCGGCATGATGGGCGGGTCGTATGTGGGGATCGTGCAATGGAAGGCCGCCCTGGCCAACAATCCGCACCTGAAAGCCATCTTCCCGGTGGTTTCGGGGTACGACGATTACCGCGACCGGTTCTACTCGACGGGCGGCGCCATGAAGCTGGGGAACCGGCTGGAGTGGATGTCCGAGAACCTCAAGGTGCCGGGTTATCAGCCGGATTTCAGCAAGTTTGTGCTGCACTTGCCGCTGCGCACGGCGGACGTGGCGGCCACCGGCAGGCCGTCGGAGATGTACCGGGAGGCGGTGGACCATCCGGTGTTCGATTCGTTCTGGCGCGCCATCAGCACCAAAGAGCAGATGCAGAAGGTCCGCATCCCCGTGTTTGCGGTGGGGGGGTGGTACGACAACTACGCCCAGAGCGATCTGGAGGCGTACGCGGCGCTGCGCAAGACTTCGGGGCTAAACCGGATTCTGGTGGGGCCGTGGCCGCACAACATGTCGTACCGATTCGCGGGTGTGGATTTCGGACCGGCGGCCTCGGTGCCGATGCGCTCGCTGCAACTGGAGTGGTTCGACCAGTGGCTGATGGGGAAAGACACGCCGCTGGTTTCCAAGCCGCCGGTCGAGATCTTCGTGATGGGCGCCAACCGATGGCGCGAGGAGCGCGAGTGGCCGCCGGAACAGGCGCGCGTGCGCAACCTCTACCTGGACGGCAGCGGCCGCGCCAACACGCTCGAGGGCGACGGCGCCCTGAGCGACAGGCCCACGCGGCACATATCCCAGGACCATTATGAGTTCGATCCGCGCGACCCGGCGCCGACGCGTGGCGGCGCGGTGTGCTGCAATCCGCGGGTATTCCCGTGGGGGCCCATGGACCAGCGCCCGGTGGAGCGGCGCGCGGACGTGCTGGTATACACCAGCCGGCCGCTGAAAAGGGACGTGGAGGCGATCGGGCCGGTCCGGGTGGTGCTCTACGTCTCGACCAGCGCGAAAGATACGGATTTCACGGCGAAGCTGGTGGACGTGTTTCCGGACGGCTACGCGCGCAACCTCACGGACGGGATTTTGCGGCTGCGATACCGCAACTCTCTGGAGAAGCCGGAGCTGGCGCAGGCGGGCGAGATCTACATGGTGAGGGTGGACGCGGGCGTGACCAGCAACGTATTCTTGAAGGGCCACCGGATCCGGGTCGAGATTTCGAGCGGCAACTTTCCCAGGTTCGACCGCAACCCCGACACGGGCGCGCCGATTGCGGATGAGACCCGGCTCATCAAGGCCAGCCAGACGGTGTACCATGATCGCGCGCATCCATCGCGCGTGGTGCTGATGGTGATGCCGGAGAAGGGGTAAGCGGCGCTCGACGGGCGCTGTTAACCAAGGATAGCGGCGAAAAACCTGAGAAACTCCCCGATATGCCAAAAGACCGTGTCGCCGGAACTCAGTGCGTGCATGCCAACCGATTCGTGTCTGCTGGATCACTGCCGGCGGGTCGCGGCGGTGGTACAGTGCATTGCCCACCAATTGTTTCTGGCCTCTCCGGTGAAGGTCAGCGTCGGGGCGGCGGCGCTGCTGCACCATTCGCCGGTCGAAGATCTTCCCCCCGCGGCGGGCGAGGAGGGGCTGGTTCCCGCGTTGCTGCGCACGTTTCACCACCCGGCCGGCGCTCAGGAACACCTGCGGCTGCTGGCCGAGATCATCCATGTTGCGAATCGCTTTGACGAGCTTTACGAGCTTCGCGCCACCGAGCCGCGTTCACCGGCGATAATCGTCGCCGAGCTGCGCCGCCTGGCGGAAGAGAATTCGTGGAGCATGGACCCCGTGAACGCGCTCGAGAGCGTGGGGCGGGAAACGAACGTCAAGTCTTTCGCCCAGTTTCCGCAGCCGGTCTTTCCGCAGTCTGCGCTTCGCATTCTGCGACTTCTGGACCAGCCGGAATCGAGCGTCGGGCAGATCGAGAAAATCGCGGCGGCCGATCCCGTGGTCGCCGGGAACCTGGTGCGGGTTGCCAATTCGGCATTGTTCACGGGCTACCCGGAGATATCCACGATTCGCAGTGCGATCATGCGCCTGGGTTACCTGACTACTCGCAAGATCGTTCTGGCCACCGTCTTCCGGCCGGTTTTCACCCGGCCATCCATGCGGCCGCTGCTGCAGCATGCCTTGGAAGCGGCGGAACTGGCGCATCACCTGGCGGCCCGGGCGCCGGCGATCGACCGCGAGGAAGCGTTTCTGTGCGGGCTGTTGCACGACGTCGGGAAGCTGCTGATGGACCGGCTCAATCTATTCGATTCCGCCAGGATGCAGGGGCTGCTCGATCATGGATGCCCGCCGGTGTACGCCGAGAACCTCCTGATGGGGTGCGACCATGGAAAGGCCGGCGCGGACATTGCCGCGCATTGGAGATTGCCCGCCAGGCAAGTGGAGGCCATCCGCTACCACCATCAGCCGGAAGCAATCCATTCCCCTATGGCGCACTTGCTCTATTTGGTCGAGTGGCGTCTGGGTCACCTGGAAGACATGCCGTCGGCGTATCGAATCGGTCTGTCGATGCGTAGCATGGGCGTCAGCGAGAACAGCCTCGAAGGCTGGCACAACGAACAGTCGCCGGTGACGCTGGTGGCCTGAAGTGGGGCGGACGCCCACGTCCGCGCCGGACCCCTTGGTCCGGCTCTTCCTGTGTTTGAGCAGGTCGACCAGGGGGTCGACCGCGGGCCAGGGGGCCCGCCCCACTCAATTCTTCACGTACTTGTCGAACCAGGCGAACTTCTCCCACAAGACGTGCTCGACGGTTTCCTTGCCGCGGTAGCCGTGGGCTTCGAAGGGAAGGAAGACCAGGCGCACGGTGCCGCCATTGCCGCGGACGGCCTGGTACATGCGGTCGGACTGAATCGGGAACGTGCCGGAGTTGTCGTCGGCCTCGCCGTGGATGAGCAGCAGCGGCGCCTTGATTTTGTCGGCGTACATGAATGGCGACATCTTGATGTACACCTCGGGCGCCTGCCACAGGGTTCGCGTCTCGCTCTGAAAACCAAAGGGGGTGAGCGTGCGGTTGTGGGCGCCGCTTTCGGCGATGCCGGCCTTGAAGAGGTTGCAGTGCGCCAGCAGGTTGGCGGTCATAAAAGCGCCGTAGCTGTGTCCGCCGACACCCACGCGCGCGGGGTCGGTGACGCCCATCTCCGCGGCCTTGTCGATGGCCGCCTTGGCGTCCGCCACGATCTGCTCGACATACGTGTTGTTGACCGTGTCGGGATCGCCCACCACGGGCATGGCCGCGTTGTCCAGCACGGCGTAGCCGTCGAGCACGAAGAACAACTGGGAATAGCCGGTCATCTCGGTGAACCGCTGGGTGGAGCCGCTCACCTGGCCGGCGGTCGCGGCGTCGTTGTACTCGTAGGGATAGGCCCACACTAAAGTCGGCAGTTTCGTGCCGGGTTTGTAATCGGGAGGCAGATAGAGCGTGAAGGAAAGGTCCACGCCGTCGTTGCGCTTGTATTTCACCAGTTGCTTGCGGATGCCGCGTATGGAGGGCTGGGGGTCGGGGAAGCTGGTCACCGCGGTCATGGCGCCGGCGGGCGTCCGCGCGTAGTAGTTGGGGGGCTCGGTGGGGCTCTCGCGCTGAGTCAGGAACTTCTCTCCGTGCGCATCGAGGAGCGCTACCGGGGTCTCATAGTGCTGGTCATCCGAGCGGAACAGCCGCTCGGTTTTCTGGGTAGCCAGGTTGAAGCGATCGAGGAAAGGCCGATCACCCTCGGGCGACGATCCAGTGCCGGTCAGGAAGATGTTGTCGCCATCCTGCAGGATGGCCCCGCCGCCGCTGGGCAGGGTCTTTTCCATGGGACGGCCGGGGTCGTGGTAGCGGTCCTGATTATTGCGCGCCCAGATGAGCTTGGGGGCCGCGCCAGGCTGGTCCAAGTCGATCTGGAAGGTGCGCGACCAGCGCTTCACGCGCTCGAAGTCTTCCACCAGAGCCATGCCGCCCTTTTCCGCCATCTGGATTCCCTGAAACCGCTGCTCGGTTTTGAGCAGCTCGATCGGCTGGCCGGTGAATGGCGCCTTCAACGCCAGGATGTGGTCGCGATAAGGCGCCTTGTTCTTGAGATCGCCGCCATCCAGCGCCTCCGCCCAGATGAGCGTGGCGGGTTCACTGGGCCGCCATTGGACACTGCGCGGGCCGGTGGGCACGCCGTTGATCGGAACCTTGTCTTCGAGCGGCAGGCTGGCCACCTTGTGCAGCACGTTGCCGGCGCGGTCCCAGACCTCGATTTCCCTGGGGAACGATCGTACGGCATGGAGGTAGGAGAAGGGTCGGTGCACGGTGGTCACCAGCAGGTTCTTGCCGTCGGGCGAAATGCGCGCCGACTCGACGATTCCCGCCTTTCCGATGGGTGTCACCTTGCCGCTGGCGAGTTCGACAAGAGCGAGCTGCGAGGTGGCGTAATACTCGAACAGATCTTCGTCATGCGGGTTCTGCAACATGTCTTCGAGGGTGGCCGCGGGAGCGGCGCCGCCGAGGCTCTCCTGCACATGCGGACCGGTGGGGACCGCAAGCTCGGGCGGAGGCGCGCCGCGGTTGGGCTTGACCGTTTCCACCAGCAAGGCTTTGCCATCGGGCATCCACTGCACTTCGGAAGGGCCGCCGCCGAAGCCACCGCGCCCGCCGCCCCTTCCGCCCATGACGCCATTGACCCGCGCGCCTTCCACCTTGTGGCTCTTGCCGGTGGCGGTGTCGCCGATCCACAGTTCGATGCCGTTGGCCGTAGTGTGAGTGAAGGCGAAGTGGGCGCTGTCGGGACTCCAGCGTCCGGGGCCCAGCTTGGGACTGGCCGGCAGGTCCACTTTGATCTCGGCGCCTTCGGGGATCTTGCGCAACGTCAGCCTGCTATCGAAGGTGGTATTGTGCAGGCCGTTGGTCTTGGGATTGATGCGCAGCCCGGCGAGCCGCAACATGGGCTGCGCCAGTTCCGCAATGGGAGGATAGCGCACCGGCGAACTCTGGAGCGCGTAGGCGTGGGAGGGGCTGAGCGACAGGGCTGGCGTGGCAGGCGCGTTCAGGACGTCCAGAACCGCTTGCGGCGGCTTCCGGTACGGCTCGGCGCCGAAAAGGAGCAGGGCCGGGAGGAGCAGAATCGAAGCTCTCGATACGGGTTTCATAAGCGACACGAGAATCTTATGGGAAACCGGGAAGGGAAGTCAAACCGGGCGCTCAGGCCGACTGGCCATGGCCGGCCGACCCGGCCGGCGTCATCCGGCAGTACGAGCGCGGCCGCGCTGAGCGAAACAGGGCCGGACAGGACTGACGCTATACTTGGTCTGACGATGAACACGGATTCGAGACAGGCCATCCGGCTCGGCACGGTGCCGGAGACCCTACTGGTTCCGCTCTACGCCCGCGCGGTCGAGAGCCGCAGAAAGCACCCCATCCTGGATGATTCCAGGGCCATCGGAATGGTGGAATCCATCGATTGGGATTTCCAGAGGTTCAACCAAAGGTGGCGCGTCATTGGCTGTGTATTGCGAAGCGCCATGTTCGATGAGTGTGTCAAGGAATTTCTGCGCAGCCATCCGGAAGGCACCGTCGTCGAAATCGGCTCCGGACTCAACACACGCTTTGAGCGGCTCGACAACGGCCGCCTCCACTGGTTCGACCTCGATCTTCCGGAGGTGGTTGAACTGCGGCGGAGATTCTTCACGGACAGTGAGCGGCGCACGACCCTGGCCGGGTCGGTTCTCGATGCGGACTGGATGGCAGCGGTGCGCCAGAGCCCCGGACCTTACTTCTTTGTTGCGGAAGCCGTTTTCATCTACCTGAAAGAGCAGGAGGTCAAGGCGGCGCTGGCGCAGATCGCGGGCAATTTTCCGTGCGTGAAGATCGCCTTCGACACCACCAGCCGCAGAGCCGTAGAGGGGGCGAACAAGGACCACGCGCGCCGGAAACTAGGGGCCCGTTTCACATGGGCATGCGAAGACCCGAGGGAGATTGAGCGTTGGAATATCGGGCTGCGCCTGGTGGAATCCCGCGGCATGGTGGACCTCCCGGAGCCTTTGAACTCGCGCCTTTCTTTGCCGATGCGGACCAGCGTTCGCGTCATTCGCAAACTGTTCCCGAAGCTGATGAAGATGTACAAGCTCAATTTGTTCGCGGGGCAGCCTTTACATCCATCAGATCATCTGGCTACCATTTGAGGCATGTTCGCAAAGTCCGTTATCCGCGCTTCGGCCCTGGCGGCTGTCATCCTGGTGGTATCGCCGCGCCCGGCCGCGGCTCAAACCGTTCCCACGCCGGAATCGGTGCTCGGCCATAAGCCCGGCGATGATTTCTACCTCGCCAGCTACGACGAATCGCGGGAGTACTTCCACCGTCTGGCCGCGAGTTCCAACCGGATCAAGTTGATTTCCGTGGGCAAGACAACGCGTGGCCTGGATTGGGAGATCGCGCTCATCTCTTCGCCCCAGAACCTGGCCAAGTTGGATCAGTACAAGTCCATCTCCCAGCGGCTGGCCCTGGCTCGCGGGATCAATGACGCCGCCGCCCAGGCGCTGGCCCGTGAAGGGAAGGCCATCGTGCACATCGATGGCGGCATGCATTCGAGCGAGGTGGCCGGCGCGCAGCAGTCGATTTTGCTGGCCTACAAACTGGTGGCCACCCAGGGCGACGCCGAGGTCGACGCCATCCTCGATAACGTGATTGTCATGCTTTGGCCGACGCTCAACCCGGACGGCCAGAACGAGATCGCCGCCTGGTACCGGAAGAACCTGGGCACGCCCTACGAGGTGAGCCCCTTGCCGGATCTGTATCAAGAGTATGTCGGCCACGACAACAACCGCGACGGCTACATGAACAACATGCTGGAATCGCGGGAAGTCACCCGCGCGGAACTGGAGTTCGACCCGGTGATCTTCTACTGCCATCATCAGACCGCGCCGTTTCCGGCACGGATTTTCATCCCGCCTTTCACCGAGCCGATCTCCTCCAATATTCACCCGCTGATGATGCGCTGGCTCAATGTGCTGGGCATCAACATGGGCGCGTATCTGGACGAGCACCAGATGCCCGGTGCGGTCCACCGCGTGGGCTTCGACAACTGGTATCCGGGGTTCCTGGACTTCGCCGGCATTTTCCGGAACAGCATCTCTTTCTTCACGGAGACGGCCCTGTACCGCTATGCGACACCCCACTTCTACACGGTCGAAGACTTTCCGAAGGATCGCCAGCCCTTGCGCTCGGAGGTGTTCTACAACAGCCCCTGGAAAGGCGGCTGGTGGCGCCTGGGCGATGCCGTGCGCTATATGCTGGGCGGCTCCATGGCGGTGCTGGACACGGCGGCGAAATACCGCGAGGTGCTGCTCTTCAACCGCTATCAGGCCGGCCGGGATAACATCGAGCGGTTCCGCAACGAGCCGCCATTTGCCTACGTAATCCCGCAGGAGCAGCGCGACCTGCCCACGGCCGCAATCCTGGTGGAGAAGTTGCTCGTCAACGGCATCGAGGTGCACAAGGCCGCGCAGCCATTTGCGGCCAATGGCCGCGAGTACCGGGGCGCGTGGGTGGTGCTGATGGACCAGCCATTCGCTCCGCTGGTGAAAGAGCTGTTCGAGCCGCAACATTACCCGGATTTGCGAGAGTCCCCGAATGGGCCGCCCATCCGGCCCTACGATGTGGCGGGCTGGACCCTTCCCATGCAGATGGGGGTGGAAGTGGCGGCCGTCCTGA
The DNA here is from genome assembly GCA_003142355.1 of Bryobacterales bacterium. Next base: position 14,660 of record PLMF01000181.1, on the reverse strand, counting down.
TGCCGGTTACCCCGGAACAGCGCGCCGGCCTCCAGCCAATCAAAGAAGTGGCGTTTCCCGAGGGCGGCGTTCAGGGAACCGGTGCGGCCTATGTAATCGGCCATCGGACCAACGCCAGTTTCAAGGCCATCAACGAGGCCCTCAAGGCTGGCGCCCAGGCCGGTTTTGCCAAGGCTGACGGGGAAGCGGGCGCCATGGTGGTCTCCGGTATCGATCGGGAGCGCCTGGCGGAGATCGCGCGCAAGTATTCGGTGAACGCCGTGGCCGTCGCCAAACCGCCGCAGGACGCGGTCTCGACGAAAAAGCCTCGCGTCGGCCTGTACCGCTCCTGGGTTCCGGCCATCGACGAGGGGTGGACTCGATGGATTCTCGAGGATTATGGTTTCGCGCCCATTACGCTGCGCAACGGCGACATTCAGGCCGGACACCTGCGAGAGCGGTTGGATGCGATTATCATCCCCGACGCCATGCCCAGGTCGATCGTGGAGGGTTTTGCGCCGGGGTCGATTCCCGGAGAGTACGCCGGCGGCCTGGGCGAGACCGGCGTGGACGCTTTGCGCTCGTTCGTCGACGGGGGCGGCACTCTGATCGCGTTCAACAACGCCTCGCTCATGGCCATCGACGAGCTCCATTTGCCGGTGGCCAATACTCTGAGCGGCCTCAGTAACGACCAGTTCTACTGCTCGGGATCGCTGCTGCGAGTGGAGCTGCGCGACCTGGCGCATCCGGCGCTGTGGGGAATGCCGCGCGAGCCGATCATCATGTTCGAGCGGGGACCGGTGTTCGAGCTGAAGAGCGGTTTCCGGGGCGCGGTTCTGGCCACTTACCCCAGGGACCGGAATCCGCTGGAGAGCGGTTACCTGCTGCACCCCGAACGCATTCAAGGAAAAGCCGCCGCGCTCGAAGTCTTTCAAGGCGATGGGCGAATCTATCTGTTTGGCTTCAAGCCGCAGTGGCGCGGACAATCGCACGGCGCCTACAAGCTGGTTTTCAACGCCATTTACGATTCTCCAGCCATGGCCAAGCCCAGCAGCTTTCAGAGACCGGCGGAGCAGGTGAATCCGGGGATCGAAAGCTGGAGCGGAGTGGTGGGCAAGGTCCACGCCGACCTGGCCGCGCTGCTCCGCCAGAATCGGGCGTTCTTCGCCGCCCGCGGGCCCGCCGCCGTGGAAGAGCGGGGCAAGCTGGCGGCGGCCATCGACCAGTTTGAGAAGGAACGGATTGCCGAAGCCGAAGATGCCGCCGCTCGACTGGACGAAGCCGGCAAGAGGAGAGCCGGCGATTATGTCCGGCAGTTGCGGAGGATGGCAACCGACTTGAGGACCAAGGAATTCGAGGCTGCCGTCGATGCCGGCGTGCTGGCGGAGCGGTACCGGCTGGCGGCGCTCGAGCCAGAGATTGCAGCCGGGCCATCGAGGCCGTAGTTACCCAAATCGGGAGGACTTTTCCATATCCTCGAGGCCGCCCTTTTGTGGTATAATCTCGCCCATGCGAAGATTCTGGTACGTTTGTTTGCTTTGTGGTCTCCTGGCATGGCTCAGCCCGGCGGCATCGGCCGATCAGATTTTCTACGCTTTCAGCGGTGTTAGCACTAGTCCCAACACGCTGACCGCCATTGACATTGGCACGGGGTTAGCCGTTAGCACAATCGCAGTTACAGGCGGATACTATAATCTCACCGGGTCGGCCTTCGATCCCTCGGGCGTTTTCTACGCGCTCGGCCAAGATGGGTCCGGCAATCCTGTGGTTATCAGTGTCAACCTGTCCACGGGGGCTGGAACTCTGGTCTCGAGCCTGCCGGCGGGGTTGATGGGCATGGAAGTTGCGAGTGATGGCACCGTCTATTTCGGTGGCGACCCGAATGGAGGCGAGCTGTACCGGGTACCTCCGGACCACTCCAACTTCTTTGACGTGGGCCCCATGGGCTTCGACCACTTCATGGACTTCGCCATCGACTCTCAGGGCGGTCTGTATGCCGTTGCCAGCTCCTACGATGATCCCCCGACTGGCACCAGCAGCATATACCGCATCAACAAGAGCAGCGGCACGGGCACGCTGGTCGGCACGTTGCCCAACAACCCTTGTCTGATGGGGATCGCCTTCGACAAGAGCGACAATCTGTTCGCCACGGAGTTCTGTGGTGGGCCGCACCCGTTATATGAGATTACCGGGCTCAGTTCCAGCAATCCCAACGGCGCCACAGCCACAGCCATAGGCACGAGCACCACAGTCAGCAATCTGCACGGTGGCGACATCTACACGCCGGAGCCTGCGAGCCTGATGCTGTGCCTGCTCGGCGGAGTGCTGCTGGCCGCGCGCAAGCTTCACTCGTAACGCAGCGCCCGCGTCGGATCCACCCGCGCCGCGCGCCAGGCCGGCAGCAGGCAGGCGGCGGAACCACTGGCGGCGAGAACGCATATGACTGCCGCGAAGGTCCACGGATCGGTCGCGGAAACGCCCCAAAGCTCACTCGATATCAGCCGCGTCAGGCCGGCGCTGGCCAGAAGACCGATGGCGACGCCGGCGGCGATGAGACCCAATCCGTTGCGCAGCACCATGCCCAGAATCTGGCCCTGGTGCGCGCCCAGCGCCATGCGGATGCCGATTTCGTGGGTACGCCGGCCCACGGAGTAGGACACCACGCCGTAGATGCCGATCACCCCGAGAATCAGCGCCAGCGCGGCGAATGTGACCACCAGCAGCATGTTCAGGCGGCGCGGTGCGAGCGATCCCGCGCGACGCTCGTCCAGGGTCTTCATGTCGTGCACTGGCTGGGATTTATCGATCAGGGCGATCTGGCTGCGCACAGCCGCGGCCAGGCTTATCGGGTCACCCGCCGTGCGGATTGCCAGGCCCATTTCCGATCCCATTTCCCCGCCGGTCATCCTGAGATGCACCTGTTCGGCCTGCAAATAAGAGAGGTACATCTCCGGAGCGACCGCCACCTGGGGCCAGGGGCGAATATCGCGCACCACACCCACGATGGTCATCCAGTCGGTCTTCCGAGCGGGGTTCTGAATTCTCCTGCCCAGGCAGTTCTCACCGGGGAAGAAACGGTGGGCGAACGACTCATTCACGATGACGACGCTGGGCGCGCCTTCCCGATCGGAATCGCCGAAGTAGCGCCCCAGCACCAGGGGAATGCCCAAGGTCCGCAAGTAATCCGGGCTTACCATCACCAGCGAAGAGGCGACGTCGGTATCCGGCTTGCCGTCGATGGCCATTCCAGATACAGTCATGCTGTAACCTCCGAGGGGAATGGAAGTGCCCGCACCCACTGCTTCGACGCCGGGGAGAACTCCGATCCGCTCGATCGCCTGTTGGAAAAACCTGGTCTGCTCCAGCGGTTTCGGGTATTGGGAAAACGTCAGGTTTACGTTCAAGGTGAGGATGCGGTCGGACCGGAAGCCAGGGTCGATGCCGCGCATGCGCAAGAAACTCTTCAGGAGCAGACCGGCGCCGCACAGGAGCACCATGGCGAGCGCCACCTCAAGAACCACCAGCAGGTTGCGGAGGCGGTTGCCCGACTGGCCGTCGGCGGCGCCGCGCCCCGCTTCTTTGAGGGACTCGTTCAACTGAACCTTGGATGCCTGAAGCGCCGGCGCCAGCCCGAAGGCCACGCCGGTGAGCAGTCCGAGCGCGAGGTTGAAAGCCAGAACGCGGTAGTCGAGACGAATGGGATCGAGCGCCGGCAGGTTGCGCGAGATCCAGGCAATGAGCAGGTTCTTGCCCCAGAATGCCAGCGCCAGGCCGACGGCGCCTCCCAGCACGCCCAGCAGCATGCTCTCCGTAAGAAGTTGCCGGAGGACGCGCCCCTTACCAGCACCCAGGGCGCGCCGGACGGCCATCTCTTTGTCGCGCGTGGCCGCGCGCGAGAGCAGCAGGTTGGCGACGTTGACGCAGGCGATCAGCAGCACGAAGCTGACTGCGCACAGGAAGAGGAGCAGCGAACGCCGTGCGCCGCCCGCGACCCTTTCGTGCCAGTCCGACACGACGACGCTTCTCTTTCTGCGGAATTGCTGCATGAGCGGCTCCAAATCGGAGCGCACGGCGCCGATGCCGATGCCGGGTTTGAGCCGTCCGACCACCTGCAACAGAATCCCCTTCGCCTTGCCGGAGTCGCTGATCGCAAAGGGCACCCAGAGGTCGTAATGGGATTCTTCCCGGTCGGGAATCAGGAATGTCGCCGGGAGCACACCGATCACGGTATAAGTGCTCGCATCCAAAGTCAGAGCCTTGCCAATGACCGCGGGATCTCCGCCGAAGCGACGCTTCCAGAAAGCGTGACTCAGGATGGCCACCGCCGGACCGCCGGGGCGATCTTCCTCGGGCAGAAAAGTCCGTCCCATCATGGGTCGAACGCCGAGGAGCGAAAAAAGGGACTTGGTGGCATATGCGCCGGTGATCCGTTCCGCCTCACCTCCTCCGGTGCAGTTGGCCTGAAACATCCGGTAGCCTGCAATCTGGCTCAAGGTGCGGCTGTGGTCCCGCCACGCAGGGTAATCCAGGGTGTAGGAGAATGCGTGGTCGCCGGGCTCGCCGAAGCTCATGGCGATATAGACCAGGCGCTCCGGGTGGGGGTAGGGCAACGGGCGCAGGAGCACGGCATTGACCACGGTGAAGATGGCGGTGGTGGCGCCGATGCCCAGACCGAGTGTGAGCACTACCGTTGCCGTGAATCCGGGATTGCGGCGCAGCATGCGCGCGGCGTAGGCCAGGTCCCGCGCCGGCGTCTCCAGAAATGGAATGCCGCGGCGGTCGCGGTGGCTCTCTTTGGTGGGTTCAATGCCGCCCAGCCGGATGATTGCCGCTCGCCGTGCCTCAGCCGGGGTGAGGCCGGAGCGAATGCCGTCTTCCACGTGCAGTTGAAGGTGGGATTCCAGTTCCTCGGCAAACTCGCCGTCTCGCCGGTTCTGGCCGAACAAGCCCAGGATGCGGACGAACCAGGCGCGCACTTGCCTCATGAAGCCTCCTTGGCAGGGGCGAGGAAGCGGTCCATGATGGTGGTGGCCTGTTTCCACTGGAGCGCTTCCTTTTGAAGCTGCTTCCTGCCGGCGCGAGTCAGCTTGTAGTACTTGGCCTTGCGATTGTTTTCCGACACGCCCCACTCCGAGCGGATGTAGCCCTCCTGCTCCAGCTTGAGAAGCGCCGGATAGATGGTTCCGTAGTTCACGGAGAGCAGGTCGCCGCTGGTCTGCTCGATGCGGCGGGCGATTCCGTAACCGTGCAGCGGCCCCAGCGCATCCAGCGTCCGGAGCGCCATCAGGGCCAGGGTTCCTTGCCAAACATCGGATTTCGCGTTCATAGGCCTCCTATTGGAATGCCATATTACCGCTAGTCATATGGGAATGCAATAGGGGTAGGCAAAAAAGCGTCCCGAGGAGTCGGGACGCGGCAGGCATGAGTGCCTGCGCCACTAGCAAATGCGCGGCAACTGGTCTCCTGCCAGCATGTCTACAATGCGGCTGGGGCCGAGCAGGGTGCGCATGGTCACCATGCCTGGGTGGGCGGCCGTGACGGCGCCGATCGCGCAGGCATCGCGGCCTAGCGGGTGGCGGCGCATGGCGGCCAGCACCGCGCCGGCGGCGGCGGCGTCCACCATGGCGATCAGCTTGCCTTCGTTGGCCACATAGAGCGGGTCCAGGCCGAGCAACTCGCAGGCGCCGCGCACCGCTTCACGAACCGGGATGGCGCTCTCCTCGATCTCAATTCCCACGCCGGATTGTTTGGCGATTTCGTTCAATGAACTGGAGACGCCGCCGCGGGTGGGATCGCGCAGGGTATGAATCCGGCCGTCGGCCGCGAGCATGGCGGCCACCAGCGTGTGGAGCGCGGCGGAGTCGCTCTCGAGCGCGGTTTCGAACTCCAGGCCTTCGCGCTGGGAGAGAATGGCCATGCCGTGTTCGCCGACGGACCCGCTCAGGATCACGCGATCGCCGGGCCGCGCGGCGCTGGCGGATAGCTCGACGCCCTCGGGCACCAGGCCAATGCCCGTGGTGTTGATGAAGATGCCGTCGCCGCTGCCCTTTTCCACCACCTTGGTATCGCCGGTGACGATCTGGACGCCGGCCGCGCGCGCGGCCCCCGCCAGTGACTCCACCACGCGGCGCAAGGTGTCCAGGGGCAACCCTTCCTCGAGAATGAACGCCACCGTGAGGAAGAGCGGTTGCGCTCCGCCCATGGCCAGATCGTTGACCGTGCCGTGGACGGCGAGCGAGCCGATATCGCCGCCGCGGAAGAACAGCGGCTTGACCACGAACGAGTCGGTGGTGACGGCCAGCCTCGCGCCGCCGATGGTCACCACGGCCTGGTCGTCCAGCCGCGCCAGCACGGGGTTGCGAAACGCGGGAAGGAAAATGCTCTCGATCAGCTCGGCGCTCAGTTTGCCGCCGCTGCCGTGGCCGAGCAGGATTTTGTCCGTGGTAACCAGGGGCACCGGGCACATCATGACGTTTTCACGGTATCACGCCGGTACTGATAATACGCGGCGCAGGCGCCTTCGGCCGAAACCATGGGAGCTCCCAGCGGGTGCTCGGGCGTGCAGCGGACGCCGAAGGCGGGGCAATCGACGGGCTTTTTCAGGCCTTGCAGCACCTGCGCGCTGATACACTCGGCGGGCTCTTCCACAGTGGCGTCCGCCAGGCCGAAGATTTTCTCGGCATCGTATTCGGCGAACTCGGGACGCAGCCGGAAACCGCTTTGCGGTATGGCCCCGATGCCGCGCCACTTGCGGTCGACCACCTCGAAAACCTCCAGCAAGACTTTCTGGGCGATGCGGTTGCCTTCCAGCGTAACCGAGCGGACGTACTGGTTTTCAGCCTCGGCGCGGCCTTCTTCGAGCTGCGCCACCAGCATCCCGATGGCCTCGATCAAATCCACCGGCTCAAATCCGCCCACCACGATGGGGACCCGGTATTGCTTGCTGAGCGCCTCATATTGCCAATAGCCCATCACCGCGCACACATGGCCCGGGGCGATGAACCCCTGGACGCGATTAGCGGGCGATTCAAGCAGCAGGCGGATGGCGGGCGGCACCAGCACATGGGAGACGAGCATGGAGAAGTTCCGCAGGCCCTCCCGTTTGGCCTGGAGGACCGCCATGGCGTTGGCCGGGGCGGTGGTCTCGAAACCGATTCCGAAAAAGACCACGCGCCGCGCGGGGTTGGCGCGCGCGATTTTGACGGCTTCCATGGGCGAATAGGCGATGCGCACGTCGCCGCCCGAGGCTTTGACGCGGAGCAGGTCGGTAGCCGAGCCGGGCACGCGCAGCATGTCGCCGTAGGAAACGAAGATCACGTCCGGTTGGGAGGCGATTTGAATGGCCTTCTCGACCACTTCGAGCGGCGTCACGCAGACCGGGCAGCCGGGTCCGTGGACCAGCTCAATCTGAGACGGGATCAGGGTGTCGATGCCGTATCGCATCAGGGTGTGGGTCTGCCCGCCGCAGATCTCCATGAGGACCCACGGCCGCGTCACCTTGCGCTCGAGCGCGGCGAGGAGGGCGCGCGCAATCCCGGCGTCGCGATACTCGTCGATGTACTTCATGAGCCCTCTTCCAGCTTACCGCGCGGTACTCCGGAAACGAGGAGCACGACCGTGAGTACGCTGCGAGCTCAAGGAGACCGACAATGAGATTCCGAACCGTCAACTGCGCGGGCGCGGCAAGCGGGCCAATAGGTCGCGCATGGGGATCGAAAGCACGCGGCCGGATGGCTTGCCGTCGCGCCACGCCACCGCCTTCACCACGGGTACTTCTTCCGGCACGACGACCGGGGTGCCCGGATACTTCAACATGAAGGAATCGGGATTCGTGCCGTCGATGGTGTAATAGATATCCGTGCCGCTCAGCTCCGAACTCATGTGCAGGGTGAGTTTGCCCGCGCTGTCGCGCGCAGGAGTAATGGCGACATCATAGACCGTACGGGCATAGTCGACCTGGGCGTTGTCGAGCCGCTGGACCTGCGCTTCGATGCGGCGCATGAAATCGTCCCAGTCGCGGGCGCCTTTGGGGGACCACACGGTTTCGGCCAGGGCGAAGGCGCGCGGCCACGTCATGTACTCGGCGTGCCGCGCATGGGGCACCGATTCCGTCCACAAGTTGGCCTGGCCGCCCAGAATGTACTTTGGATCCACGCCTTCGGGCACCGGCTCGAATTTGTATACCGTGCTGAGCAGAAGGCGGCCGAAGGTGGGCGGTTCAAGCGCCGGGTCGCCCTGGTAATAATCCAGGTAGGTGAAACCGGTGGGCGACATTACCACGGGGTGATTCATTTTGGCGGCGGTGATTCCGCCATCCATTCCGCGCCAGGACATCACCGCTGCGTTCGGCGCGAGGCCCCCCTGCAGGATTTCGTCCCAGCCGATCAGCTTCTTGCCTTTGGATTGGAGAATCTTCTCGGCGCGCCGCACCAGGTAGCTCTGTAGTTCCTCTTCATTGGCGAGGTGCTCTTCGGCCATGCGCCTCTGGCATTTCTCGCAGGTTTTCCAGAAGCCCTTGTAGCACTCGTCGCCGCCAATGTGAACGTACTCGGAAGGAAACAATTTGGCGACTTCGGTGAAAACCTTGTCGATGAACTCGAAGGTCATTTCATTGCCCGGGCAGAGGGCGTTGTCCACCTTGGTGTAGAACCTCGTGCCGGGATCGACGTGGAAGGGTCCGCCGGTGCAGGAAAGCTCGGGGTAAGAGGCCAGCGCGGCCAATGAATGGCCGGGCATTTCGATCTCGGGCAGCACCGTGACGAAACGCTCTTGGGCGTAGGCCACCACCTCGCGGATGTCGCCCTGCGTGTAGAAGCCGCCGTAGGTGACGGCTTCGCCGTCCTGGACGGGTTCGTTCTGTCCCCAGAGGCCCAGACGCGGAGCGCGCCACGCGCCGACTTCGGTGAGCAGCGGCAGCGATTGAATCTCGATGCGCCAGCCGTTGTCGTCGACCAGGTGCCAGTGGAACAGGTTGAGCTTGGCGCGCGCCATGCGGTCGATGTAGCGCTTGACAAACTCCTTGGGAAAGAAGTGGCGGCTCACGTCCAGCATGAGACCGCGCCAGGCGAAGCGGGGATAATCCACGATGTGCAGGCACGGCACGCTCCAGGCGGCGTGCTGGGGCGTCGAGGCTTCGATTTGCGGCGGCAGCAATTGCAGCAGTGTCTGGACGCCGTAGAAAAGGCCGGCCGCTGTATCCGCCTGGATGCGGACGCCGCCCGCCGCGACGGTGAGGTCATAGCCTTCGGGATGGAAATCGCCCTGGGTGAGTTGGAGGGCGATGACGTTGGCGCGCGCGAGCGGCTTGGCGGCTTCCACGATTTTCCACCGCCAACCGGTGGGGGCCGCGATGGCGTTCGCGAGGTAAGCGCCCGCCTGCCGCACCTCGGGCTTGCCGGCCGTGACCACGATACGCGTGCCGGGACGCAGGCGGAAGGAGCCGCTCCGCATCTGGACCGACACGGGCTGCGGAATCACATTCAAGGTGGGCGGCGTCACGACGGCACCCGCTGCCGCCGCGGAAACCAACGCCGCGGCCATGACAGTGAATTGGAGAACGGTCCTCTTCATATAACCTGGAATCTCCATTTTGGACTTCAGAACCCTGTTCAGTATACCCCTTGCAGCGGCACGCCGGCGTGCTTCCAGCCGCGCAGAAGATGGACCGTTCCGGGCTCCGCTCCCAGGGCCACGGGGTCCAGCACCAGCAACGCGCGGCGGCTTCCGCTGAGCCAGGCATCGCCGCAGGGCATCCGCCGCTTCATTCACCGCGCTCAGCAGATCGTCCGGGATATGCAGGTCGTTCCGGGTCGCCGTACTGCCCTTTGTTCCAGGGTCGCGCAGATGCGCTGGGGACACGTGGTTCGCGGTGCGGAAAAAACGTGCCCGTATGAGTGCGGACCCGGCAGCCTGAGAGGCTGCGCCACCGAATGTGCGCTACCAGATCGTCTGGACCTGGGAGGCCCGGATCTTCCCGTCGCGGCTAATGAGAGGCGCTCGCAATGAAACCGCCGTGGCGGCCACAATTCGATCCGGCAGATCCGGAACCTCAAGGCGGCTTACGAACTCAAGGGCATCGGCGACCGTGCGGTCGAGGGGCGCCAACAGACACGGAACTGCCGGGTCATCCAATGCGTGGATCAATCGTTCACGTGCCGCGACAGGCAAACGGCCCTTCTCGACCAGGTAGGTTAGTTCCACGAGACAAATCGATGGGACATGAATGCGCTGCCCGGCGGCTGTGGCGGAGTCGAGAGTGTCGGCCGCATTTGCCGATAGCCGGGGGTCAGCCGACAAGTACCAGACAATGGTGTGCGTATATCGACAACAACAGCAGGCATCAGATGTCTTCCCTGGGGAAGTTCCGCCACATGTCCCGGCGATTCTCTTCGATCTCCTCCGCGGACAGCGAGATACCCAGGCCTGCCCACAAGCCTTTGACACTCTTGAAGGGGATCTTGCTGCCTGCTTCGAGACGGAGCCTGGCGGCGTGGTTGAGAACTTCTTGCTGTTTCTCAGCCGGTAACATCCGCACGACTTCCAGGATCGCCTGTTCGAGAGACACGATAAACCTCAACTTCATTATCCGCCGCCGCGCCAGCTATGAAAAGTGGCCTCAACCACGTTCGAGAGGTCGCGGTCGAGAATGATGCCGCGCGGGAAGAGGAACTTGCTTGCTCGCCGGCGCGACAACTCAACCGGCCAAGCCGGCTGCAGTGACCAGTTGAGCCGAAGGAAGCGGCGGGTCTGTAGGGCCAAAGCCCGTCCCGTAGATCAGGATGCATGACGACCCCGCCCATGATTCCAGTGCCCGGACCGCTGATCTTGCCTCCGTAGTCGACCACCATTACGCCGATCATCACGTAAGGGACCGGCGTGGCGTTGGCCGGCTGCAAGGGTACTGCCCAGCCTACAGCGCTATAGGACCACGTCCCGCGTACGTTGTTGAGCCCGCACTGCCTCTGCGCAGCGAGCGTCGAGCAAACAAACACCGTCGAAAGAGCGGCGCATATCGGATGCCTGATAAGCAACGCGTCTTACCTCCTGCGGTGATTATGCTCGGAACATGCCGGCGAGTCCTTACGGACACCTTCCATTTGGATTACATTCGCTCCGATGCGTTTGTTTCCCATGGGAAAGAGCGGGTTTCCGCGCGGGCTCCCGGTGCGGCAAATAGCGCCGAAACTTCTATGCCCACGTGGTCAAATGCCGAGAGCGGTGGCGACGGTCTTCGACCACTCGAAAAAGGCGGTCTTCTGCCCTTCGCGGTTGCGCCACCAGGAATCGGGGCGGAAGAACTGGTCCGGGGCCGCCACCGTGCGCATGGCGGGACCACCCCCCAGGGCGCGCGCGGCGGCCAGGAAGATGCGGCGCGCGCGGGCGGTGTGGAAGTCGCTGGTGACCAGCAGGAAGCTCCGTACGTTGCGGCGCCGCAGCTCGGCCAGCACGACGGGGGCTTCGTCCCGGGTGCTGAGCGCGGAATGGGGCAAGGCGATGAACCATTGCGCCGGGAAGCCCAGGCGGACGGCATAGGCGATTTCGAAATCGCACTCGTGCAAGCCGTAGAAACCGGCGGAACCGCTGATTAGCGCGGCGGGAACATAACCCTGGCGGATCAACTCGGCGGCTTTCCGGATGCGATTTCCGACCTGATCGCCGGCCAGCACGACGGCGATGTCGGCCTGGGCCGGGCCGTCGTCGTGGACCAGGGCGTAACCGAGCATCGGGAGCCAGAGTGAACGGCCGAGGATGGCAGCGGCGGCGAGAAGCAGGCAGGCGGCCAACAGCACGAGGCGGAAGAAACGAGGGCGGGACACGAATTATTTCTCGTCCGTGGAGTTGTTCTTCTGATCGAGATTACCGACCGTTTTCAGCCGCTGGTACAGGCGCTCGACCTCGGCCTCATCCTCCGGTTTGAGGATGCGATAGCGGGGCGGCGGCGCGGGTTTGCGCTCGGCGCCGGCGGCCAGCACTTCACCCCAATACTGGCGGTAGGGGATGCCGTCGATGAGGGCATCGCGCGAGAGGCGGCGCAGATGCCGCAGCAGGCTGTTGCAGGAATCCAGATCGCCGGGATATACCAGCAACAGGCGCGAATCGTCAAACAGGGTGATGCGGATAATCAACGGCGAGACCCAGCCGGTGCGGTCGAGGCGCCGGATGTCCATCCAGGGGATAATTCGTTTGCCGATGGAGAGGTAGCCTTCGTTGATTTCGACGGCGGGGCGAAACGCCATCAGGAAAAGGAACGCTGCGGTGAGCACGAAGAGGACCGTGGGTACGAAGGCCAACGGCGATTCCCAGGCCACCCATCCGGAGAAGACGGCCAGCACGACGGCCGTGATTCCCAGCCAGAGGTAATGCCGCGCGGGCAAGTAGCGAGTCATCGGAATCCCAGTCCCAATTTTTAGACTACTCCCCCGCGGGCAGGCCGTCAATGCGAAGAGAACCAATGGGGCGCATCCTGCGGCGCACTTCTCGCGCTACAGATCGCGCAGGACTTGAAGCGTGCGCCAGGTGTAGTGGATTCCGCTCCAAATGGTGAAAGCCGCGCAGGGCCAAAGCATTACCCGAGCTGGGCCCACGTTTCCGGCCATCCACGCGACCACCGTGAGAACCTGAACGAAGGTGGATGCCTTTCCCCAAATACTGGGGGGGAATTTCCTGACGGGTGTGAGTAACATCACAATTGCAACCCCGGCCAGGATGTAGAAATCGCGGCCGAAGACGATGCCCACCAACCACCAGGGCACGGTGCCCGCGGCGGCCAGCGCCAGAAAGACTCCGCTGATGAGGCACTTGTCGGCAACGGGGTCGAGCCAGGCGCCCGCCGGCGTGGCGAGGCGAAAGTGGCGGGCCACGGCGCCATCCAGGACGTCGGTGAGGGCGGCGACGGCAAACAGCGCCGGCGCCAGGGTGTGGCGGCCGTCCAGGATGGCAAGGATCACGAAGGGAACCAGGACGAACCGGAGGAACGTGAGCAGATTAGCGGCGTTGAGCCAGCGCGGCATCTGAAACGAGTGTAGCGCGGGAGCCGCGGCGTCCTACACGGCGGGGCATCGGAGGAGAGCTTGCCCCGCCATGGAGGACATTCTCATGTGTTTGCTATGTAGTCGGATGGCGGGTGGAATCCTCTCAGAATTCTTCGCTATCCTTCACTTCGCCGGCGCCGGCCGAGGGGCGGCAGGGATAAACTTGCGGCGTGGCGTGGAACTGCCGCTGGTAGGCGCGCACCATCTCCTGGCCGAAACGCGCCGCGGCATGGGGACGAAGCATGGTCACGGTGCAGCCGCCGAAGCCGCCGCCGGTCATGCGCGATCCGAGAACGCCATCGATGGCCAGCGCCGTGTCTACCAGGAAATCCAGCTCCGCGCAGCTCACTTCGTAATCATGTTGCAGGCTGCGGTGAGATTCCACCAGCAGCTTGCCCATGAGGGCCAGATCGCCGCGCGCGCTGGCTTCCACAAAACGGCCCACGCGCGCGTCTTCGGTCACGACGTGGCGGGCGCGGCGCGCTACAACCGGGGGCAGGGAAGGCGCGACCGATTCGAGCTGTTGGGGAGAGACGTCGCGCAGGCTCTCGACGCCCGGAAGCTTCTGCTTGATGCCCGCGACGGCGGCGGCGCACTCCGCCACGCGGTCCTTGTAAGCCGAACCGGCCAGGGCGTGCTTCACCATGGTATTGACGGCGACGAAGGTGATGTCCGCCGGAAGCTCGACGAAACGGTGACCCAGGCTGCGGCAATCGATTTCCACGGCCGAGTGCTCGCGGCCGAAGACCGAAATGTACTGGTCCATGATGCCGCAAGGCATGCCCACGAAGTTGCGCTCCGCGCGCTGGCAGAGGCGGACGAGCGACAACGGATCGAGCGAGCGGCCAGCCAGAAGAGCGAGCGCGGTGGAGACTTCGAGCGCGGCCGAGGAGCTGAGGCCGGACCCTTCCGGCACGGTGCTGCGGACGAGCAGGTTGGCGGGCTCGATGGCCAAGCCCGCGCAGAGCAGTTCCTGGGCCACGCCGATGGGGTAATCGGTCCAATGGCGCGCCGGGGCGAGCCCGCCGAGATCGGCGGCGTTCCACTCGCGCATCTCTTTCCGGAATTCGGAATAAATGCGCAGCTTGGCGTCGGCCGATGGCGCCGCGGCGATATAGGTGGCCAGATCCAGCGCCACTGGCAGCACGAACCCGAGGTTGTAATCGGTGTGCTCGCCGATCAGGTTGACGCGGCCCGGCGCACGAAAAACGCGCATCCCTTCCGCCGAGCCGTAGAGCTTGCGGAAGTCCGCTTTCATGAAGCTCTCCGCGAAGCGCGCCATGCCATCAACAGCATGAACAGGCCGAAGACCAGCATGGCGAGACCGCTGTACAGGTTGACGTTGGCATCGCTCAGTGCGGCGCGCGTTTCCGGCGCGAAGATGCCCATCCCCAACAGGATGAGACCGAGCACAGTGAAGAACCAGCCCGAAGGCACTCTTAAGTCCAGCATGTCAGGCAAACCAAAAATTCAATATCAACAAGATCGCTATGATGATCACGGCCAGGGGAGCGGGGCGCTGATACCAACTGCCGCGGTCCTCGGGGATCTTGGTCAGGCCATAGACCAGCCCCTCGAGATCCTTCTCGGGGCGCGGCTTGGTGGCCAGGCTGACCACCAGCGTCACCAGGAAGCAACTGGTGAAGGCCA
>PLMF01000106.1 GCA_003142355.1 Bryobacterales bacterium | reverse complement strand
CTCGATTGGGCGCGCGTGCATCTGCTGGTGGTGGACCCCGAATACTTCGGCAAGCTGCGCGTGCTGCTCTACAACCTGCGCAAGGGCGTCGACCAGGACCCGGCCTACCGCAATGCCTTCGGCAAGTCGATGGCCGAAATCGAGGCACAAGCCAAACGCCATTTCGCGGAAGGGCACTTTCAGACCACCTCGCTTTCCAGCCGGCCCATGACGGAGCGCGATTTTCCGGAGAAGCCCATCGCCGACGCGGATGCGCGCCTGGCACGCGCGGACGTCCTGGCGGGCAGCCAATCGGCGGCGGAGTATCAGAGCCTGATCCGCGATCGCGTCAAGCTGGCGGAGGCCGAGGAAGGGCTCGGCCTGCTGGCGCTCGCCGGCCACCGCAACGACGAGGCGCGCCGCCATTTTGCGGCATCCATCGAAGCCTCGAGCGCCAGCGCGCGCTGCTTCATCGAATACGCCAAGCTCGAGCCCGACGACGCCAAGGCCACGCAGGCGCTGCTGCGCGCCGCTGGCATCAATCCCAAGCTGGATGAGCCCTTCGCCCTGATGGCCCGGCGCGATACCGACCCGCAAAAACGCCTGGCGCACTGGAAGGCGGCCGCCGAGCGCAACCCGCGCGACCCATCCTACTGGCAGGCCCTGGCGGAATGCTACCTCGCCGATCACAACTTCGCGGAAGCGGCCAAAGCGTGGAGAGCAGGGGAACAGGCCGCCACCGACCCGGTCCAACGCGAGCACATGCGCCAGGCCCGCATGGCCATCGAGCAGCAGCGCCTGGATTACGAAGAGGCCGAAAGGAAGCGGCGCGCCGAGGAGGAAGCGCGCGCCATCGAAAGGCTCAAAACCCAGGCGCGCGCGGAATTGCACGCCGCCGAAAACAAATACAACGACGGGACCCCCAAGCCCAGCGAGAAAGCCGTGCCCTGGTGGGACGGCCCCAACCCCTCGGGCAAACTGGCGGGCACTCTCAAACAGGTGGATTGCCTGGGCTCGCAGGCGCGCCTGGTCATCGAGAGCGATGGCCACAAGACCGTGAAGCTGCTGGTCACCGACCCGCACAAAGTGGCGATCATGGGCCGCGGCGAGCTGACGCTGGGTTGCGGCGTGCAGAAGCCGCGGCGCGTGGCCATTGAATATTTCCCCAAGCCCAACGCCCGCCTCTCTACCGCGGGCGAGGTGGCCACCATCGAGTTCCAGTGACGCCGCCCCCCAACGCCGCGCGCTTCCGCTGGCTGGTGCTGGCGGTATTCGTGCTCTCTTCCGCCATCAATTACCTGGACCGGCAGTCGCTGGCCACGCTGGCGCCGCTGGTCCGCGCCGAATTCCATCTTTCCAACACGCAGTACGGCCTGATTCTCACCGCGTTCTCCATCGCCTACATGGCCAGCGCGCCTTTCGCCGGCATGTTGATCGATGGTATCGGCCTCAACCGCGCCATCAGTCTGGCAGTGGGACTGTGGTCGTGCGCCGGAATCTCGACGGGCTTCACGCGCGGCCTGGGCGGATTAGTGGGCTGCCGCGCGGTTCTGGGCGTGGGGGAGGCGGCCGGCGTTCCGGCGTCGGGCAAGGCCATCTACCAATATTTGCGGCCCGCCGAGCGCGCTCTGGGCAACGCACTGAGCCAGGCGGGCTTGAGCCTCGGCCTGATCCTCGCGCCGCCCATCGCCACCTGGCTGGCCATGCGCGGCGGATGGCGCCAGGCGTTCGTCGTCACCGGAGCGCTCGGCCTGGCGTGGATTCCGCTGTGGAATTGGGCCGCGCGGCGGGCAGGGCCTCCCTCCTCGCCCGAGACCAGCCGGAAAGCCTGTCCCAGCGTGCTGCGCGACCGCCGCCTGTGGGCCTTCGTGGTGGCCAACGCGCTCAGCATGGTCGGCTACTCTCTGTGGACCAACTGGACCACCCTCTACCTGGTCGAGGTGCATGGTCTGACGCTGGTCCAAGCGGCGTGGTACGCATGGATTCCCCCGCTCGCCGCCATGCTGGGCGGCTTCGCCGGTGGATGGCTGTCGCTGCGCCTCATCGAGCGCGGGGGCGTCGCGCCCGTCGCGGCGCGCTTCCGTGTGTGCCTGGCGGCGTCGGTGGTGGCGATAGCGAGCGCCGCTATCCCATCTGCACCCACGCCAGCCTGGGCCTCCGCCGGGATTTCTCTGAGCATCTTTGCGGTAGCGGCCTTCAGCGTGAATATGTACACTCTTCCTCTGGATGCCTTCGGCGGCGCGCGCGCCGCTTTCGCCGTATCGCTTCTGGTGGCCTCTTACGGCGCCGTGCAGGCTCTGATTTCGCCTGCGTTCGGAAAGGTGATCGACCTATATGGTTACGCTCCGCTGGCCATCGCGGCTGCGCTGGCGCCGCTGGCCGCCTGCGCGGTGCTATGGGGCACGAGGTCCGTAGAATGAGCGCCCTGTGGTGTAGAATCGAAAGTGAAGGAATGCCCGACACTACCAAACACCAACAGCCATTCCAAATGCCTCGGCATCGGGAACCGCCGTGCAACTCGAAGCGGGACCCGTCGGCGTTAGCGAGATTGCTGGACGAGTGGATGCACGGCGATGCGTCGGAGCAGCAGGAGACCTTCGAAGTCCTGCGCCGTTCTCTGGACGAAGATCGACCCGAGGGCTACAAGCTGTTTTCATGAGCCTGATCGTTCTGCTGGACGCTGGTCCGCTTGGAATGATCACGAATCCGAAGAGTTCCTCCGACAACGAGGCGTGCAAGAACTGGCTCGCGAGTCTTGCCTACAAAGGAGTCGAGGTTGTGATTCCGGAGATTGCGGATTACGAAGTGCGCCGCGAGTTGCTTCGGGCCGGCAAGGAGAGAGGCCTCGGCCGTCTGGACGCGTTGAAGAGCATGCTGGGATATGCGCCGATCACAACGCCAGTGATGCTTAAAGCCGCGCAGTTTTGGGCATCGGCTCGAAAGATGGGCCGGCAATCAGCCGACGACGCCTCATTGGACGCCGACATGATCCTCGCCGCGCAGGCCGGGGCTCTCGTTCGTGCCGGTGACGAAACAGTGATCGCCACTACGAACGTTCGGCATTTGGCGTTGTTTGCGCCCGCCCATATCTGGAGCGAAATCGGTTAACGCTGCATCACGCTTGAAAGGTGTCGATGCCCGGCGATTGTAATACCGGTTGGGTCTTCACATGAATTCTCTTCTTCTGAAGGCCGCAAGGTCCTGAGACGTGAGGTCGAACCACTCGCCGTTCTTGCGCCGATCCTGAAAGCGTCGGTGCCAGTACTCCTCGATCCCCACAGGGTCGTCTTGATCGAGTGGATGACCTTCGGCGCCTCGGGAAGTTGGATGGCAAGTTCTCGCTCTCGACGGCCCAGAGCGTTTGTTCGGCCAATTTTGTAGAAGCGGCCAGCCTTCATCAAGTAGACATAGCCCAATTCACCAGCGGCGGTCTCCTCAGGACCTCCCTCGGCGGCGGCGGCATCGCCGGTCTTGGCCGCTACAGCACAGAGTTCCGCGAGATCATTTTCGCCTCGGTCCCGGCAAAACTTCTCCAACTGAGCGGCGAGCGCCCGCTTCCCGCCAAGCCGTCGGAATGGGGTGTGGCTTGGGAACTTGGGATCCCTTCGGGCTTTGAGTTTGATCTCACGCATGACTGGAAATCGACCAAGTTCCCGTACGAGTCCAGCAAGATTGTCCAGCAAGTCCTCACCCGTCCTGGCGGTGTTGAACTCGTTTGGTTGAAACCCCGCCTCTATCAGAGCGTCGCCCCATCGCGCCCAGAGCCTCCCATCCCAGTCAGACTGCTTGATGCCCGTTTCAGTGAAAAAGCGTGAAACGCCGAGCGGAACACCTCCATTTGCGGCGGCCGTCCGGCGGATCTCCGCCAGAATGTGCTCCTTCGTCATCATCATCCTTGATCTCTAGACACCTTCATAGTTCGGGGTAGAGAAGTCCCATTGTAAAGTAATTCCGGTTTATAGAACGTTCCACGTCCGCCGTGTTAGCCTCCACCGTTGGGTACCAAGCGGGCGCCTCTGACGACGGTTTGGAACCCGGGTATATTGAGCCGCTGCCGTAGAATGGAAAGAGAGTATGGCAAAGGCAACCCGCAAATTCGTCGCCCGCAAGAATGGTGACGCTCGCGGGGAGAAGGCATCCGAGCTTGGCCGGGTTCTGCAGAAGCTGGCCAGCCGGTATGAAGCTTCAGGCGGCAAGCTGCTGAACCGGCGCGAGCTGGAACGCGAGATTGCGGAACGCCGGGGCCTCCGATAGTGGCCGGTCATCTGACGCGGACCTTTCTGGATGGGCTGGGAGTCGGCTAAAACCGGAGTCGGCGCAATGGATTCGCTGAACTCGCTCCACCTCCGCCGCCGTGTTAGCCTCCAATATTGGGCATTTTGCAGACAGGCCGGCTCCGGGCCGCTCGCGGACCGAGTCGGCATTCACGGTCCATAGTCAAGTGTCCCTGTTACGTCAACACCTGAAACAGTGGTTCTACCATTTGCTGGGCAAGGACCCGGAAGCGGTAGTCGTCACCTTCGCGACCGGCGACGCCGACCTGTGCCGGCGCATGGCGGAGGAAATCCGCGAGCTGGTGCCCGACCGGCGGCACTTCCTAGTGACCGAAGAGAATTGGCCGGAGCTGCGCATCGAGCTCAAGCGCTATCGAATCGGCCTCGTCCCCGTGATGCTGACCCGCCAGCCCAGCGCCCTGCGCCGCGCGGCGTATAGGCTGGCGCCGCGCAAGATCCTGGCTTACAACTCGCGCTTCGAACGCCATCACCTGCGGTTCAACCTTCCCTCGTTCCTGTTCTGGCGCGGCGTGCCGCTCGACCGCATTTATCTGCGCCCCTGGTGGTGGCCGTGGCCCCAGCGCGAGCGGACGAAGGTCACCAAGGGTTATCGCGCCATCGAAGGCCGCGCCACCTCGCCCGAGCGCCGCCGCGTGGCCGTGCTCTCTCCCTATTTTCCCTACCCGCTCTCCCACGGCGGCGCCGTGCGCATCTACAACCTGCTGCGCGAGATGGCCTGCGAGTTCGACGTCGAGCTGCTCTCCTTCTTCGACACCGACAAGGAGCCCGACGCCGCACCACTGCTGGAATTCTGCGCGCGCCTGGCGCTGGTCGGGAAGCCGCGCTACCGCGAGCCGCGCTGGTCCACGCTGCTGCCGCCCGAAGTGCGCGAATTCCACTCGCCGGGCATGTGGTGGGCCCTCGCCGAAGAGCGCCGCGCCTTCGGTTTCGAGTTGGTGCAGGTGGAATACACGCAACTGGCGCGCTACGGCGGCGACATTCTGGTCGAGCACGACGTCACCTTCGACCTCTTTGGCCAGGTGGCGCGGCGTGAGCATACACTGGCGGCCTGGTGGGATTGGTTCCGCTGGCGCCGTTTCGAAACCCGCCAGGTGCGCCGTTACCGCCGCGTGGTGGCGATGTCGCCGAAAGACGCGGAGCTGCTCGGACCGGCGGCGGCTACTGTGGTGGTCCCCAACGGCGTGGACCTCGATCGCTTCCGCCCCGAACCCGAACAGCCCGGCGAACGCCTTCTCTTCATCGGCTCGTTCCGCCATTCTCCCAACGTGGCCGCCTACCGCTTCTTCACCGAACAGGTCTGGCCGCTGCTGCGCGAAAAGTTTCCTCGCATGACCCTGACGGTGGTCTGCGGCCCCGATCATCTCGCTTACTGGCGCGCCTTCGCCGATTCTCCCGAGCCGCGCCCGGAAGAGCGAATTCGCCTGCTCGGTTTCATCGAGGACGTGCGCCCGCTCTACGTGGAAGCCAACATGGTGATCGTGCCCACCACCGTCTCGGCCGGCACCAACGTGAAGGTGCTGGAAGCCATGGCCATGCGGCGCGCCGTGGTTTCCACCACCTCGGGATGCGCCGGCCTGGGCTTGCTCCACGGCCACAGCGTATGGGTGGCCGATACGCCCGAGGCCTTCGCCGCCGGCGTCGCCACCTTGATCGCCGACCCCGAGCGCCGGGGGCAGATGGCCCACGCCGCTTACGGGCACGTGGTCCGCAATTTCGACTGGGCGGCCATCGGTGAGAAACAGCGGGAGCTACTCCGGGAGATGCTTTCCGCCGCTCGCCGGTAACCAGCCGCTGTTCGCCGAAAAACAGAGGCGCGGATCCATTGCGCGCCGTACTCTGAGGTCATGCTACCAACTGACAATCAAACCAGTCACGACTGGCACACGGCCCACCGGCTGATCCCCGCCCTCATCGTNNTGGGCCCGCTACTGGCCGGTGATTCTGATCGCCATCGGGCTGGTCAAGCTGGTGGATGCCAACTCCCCCGCCGGTCACGTCGCCGGGGCCATATTCGTTGGCGTGGGCGCCATCTTTCTCTGCCAGACCATGGGGTATCTGAACGTGCGCCTGCACGACCTTTGGCCGCTGATCCTCATCGGCGCCGGCCTCATGATGCTGTTCCAACGCACCTCGTGGCACCGCGTCCGCCCGGGCCTGTACGTCCACGGAAGCCTGCGGGAAGCGTCTGTGTTCGGCGGAGGCAAGCGCAAGATCAACATGCAGGATTTCACCGGCGGCCATATCGATGCCGTATTCAGCGGCTACGACATCGATCTCCGCGGGGCTATCATGACGGGCGATTCCGCCACACTCAAGGTCTCCGCGGTGTTCAGCGGCGTCGATATCCGCGTTCCGGAGACCTGGAGCGTCGTCATCGATGGCCACGGTGTCTTCGGCGCTTTTGACGATCACACCACCCAGCCGAATCCGCAGACCCCCGGACTGAAGCGGCTCTTCGTGAAAGGCGACGCGGTCTTTGGCGGCGTCGACGTGAAGAACTGATCCGCCATGCACCCCATCCTGGCTTCGCGCCGGCGCCTCGTTGCGTACCTGCTGGCGTGGATTCCCATCCTGGCGCTGCTGGTCTACGTGACCTGGGCCTCCGGCGGAATATCCTGGTGGGACGCGGCGGCCAGCCTGGCGCCTGCCTGCCTGGTCTACGCATTTGCCTGCCTGTCGCCCTGGTATATCTGCCAGAGCATGCCGTTGCGGCTCTCGGGCTTGTCCTATCTCCTGCCAACCTGGGGCACCGCCGCTGCGGTGGTCAGCTTGTTGCTCATGGGCAGTGCACGGCTGGTGGCGTACCTGCTCGAACGGCCCGCGCCGCAGGCGGCCCCGCTCTTCGGCATGGGCGTGCTGCTCTACCTGCTCTCGGCCGGGCTGCACTACGCCGCGCTGGCGGTGGACGACTCCCGCGCCGCGGAGCGCCGCGCCGCCGAAGCCCGCACGCTGGCCCGCGAAGCCGAGCTTCAGGCCCTCCGGGCGCAGATCAACCCCCACTTTCTGTTCAACAGTCTGCACTCCATCGCCGCTTTGACCACCATGGATGGCGCGCGCGCCAGGGAAATGTGCGTACGCCTCTCCGGCTTCCTCCGCGGCACCCTGGGGCTGGCCGGTCGCGAGAGCATTCCGCTTCGCGAGGAGTTGGCCCTGGCCCGCAGCTACCTCGAGGTCGAGCAGGTGCGCTTCGGCCCGCGTCTCCGCGTCGAAGAGGAAATCGAGCCGGCCTGCGAAGACTGCGCCGTTCCCGCCCTGCTGCTGCAGCCGCTGGTCGAGAACGCCGTCAAGCACGGCATTGCCGGCCTGGTGGACGGCGGCGGCATACGGCTCGCCGCGCACCGCTCCGGCGCATCGGTTTCCATCACCGTGGAGAACGCCTTCGACCCTGAAGCGTCCGCGCCGCACAACATGGGAATGGGACTCGCCCACATCCGCCGCCGGCTCCAGGT
The DNA here is from genome assembly GCA_003142355.1 of Bryobacterales bacterium. Next base: position 559 of record PLMF01000106.1, on the reverse strand, counting down.
GCGCTACGGAGAGGACGCGGCTTTCCAGGCCGGCCCCGCGGACGGCGTCTACCGCGTGGTGTTGCGGCTGCCTTGCGAATCACCCATGGCTTCGAGCAGCCGCGCGTAGCCGGAGCGGCTCACGGGCAGCCGCGTGCCGTCGCTGAGAATCGCCACCCGGCTCTCTTTGGCGTACGGCTCGATGCGCGCCACGCGCTCCAGGTTGACNNACGTAGTCGTCCTGCGCCTCCGCGTAATCCAGTTTTTCGAGCGGGATCACGTGCACCCGCGTGCCGTCTCGCACCGCCAGCCGTTGGGGCCGCTCGTTGGGCGCGCGCGCTTCCCGCGCCAACTCCGCCGCGGGCTTCCGCTCTCCCAGCCGCGCCTTGGCCCGCTCCAGCGCCCGCTCGAACCGCTCGGCGCTGAAAGGTTTCAGCAGGTAATCCACCGCGTGGGCGTCGAAAGCGCGCATGGCGTACTGGTCGTACGCCGTCACGAAGATCACCGCCGGGCTGCGCGGCTCGATCAGCTCCAGCACCTCGAAGCCGTCCAGTTTAGGCATCTGGACGTCGAGAAACAC
>PLMF01000436.1 GCA_003142355.1 Bryobacterales bacterium | reverse complement strand
CCCATGCTGGGCACACTCCGCGCGCGACCCCCTGGTCGCGCTCTGGACAGCAACGTAGCCGTGGCAGAAGCGGCAGCCGCGATCACCCCTGCTAGAATAAATCGATGGCGGAAAACGACTCCGGCGCACAGCCGGCCGAGTCCTTCGAAGCTTCGCTCGACGAGCTCGAGAAAGTGGTCAAGGAGCTGGAAGCCGGCGACCTCTCGCTCGAGCGCTCCCTCGAGCTGTTTGAGCGCGGCATGAGCCTCAGCGATACCTGCCGCAAGCAACTCGAGGAGGCCGAGACGCGCGTCGAGATGCTCATCCGCAAAGAGGGCAAGATCGCCGCCGAGCCGTTCCGCCCCGAAAAACCCGAGAAAGCATGAACCTGCGCGAATACCTCGCCCAGCAACAACGACTGGTGGATTCGGAACTCGATCGCCTCGTCCCTCCGGAAACGACGCCCCCGGAAACCATCCATCGCGCCATGCGCTACAGCCTCTTCGCGGGCGGCAAGCGCATTCGCCCCATCCTATGCGTCGAAGCCGCGCAGGCGGTCTCTGCCTCGGCCGATGGAGTGGTCGAGGCCGCCTGCTCGCTCGAGCTCATCCACACCTACTCGCTCATCCATGACGACCTGCCCGCGCTCGATAACGACGACTACCGCCGCGGCAAGCTCACCAACCACAAAGTCTTCGGCGAAGCCATGGCCATTCTGGCCGGCGACGCGCTGCTCACCCTCGCCTTTCAGGTTCTGGCCGGATTGAATACCGCCGACGATCGCAAGGTCCGCCTGGTGGCCGAACTCTCCGCCGCTTCCGGCACGGTCGCCGGCATGATCGGCGGGCAGGTGGCCGACCTCGAAGGCGAAGGCAAGCCTCCCGAACCGCGGTTGCTCGAGACCATCCACCGCGCCAAGACCGGGGCCCTGCTGCGCGCCAGCCTGCGGCTCGGCGCCATCTGCGCGGGAGCCGACGACAGCCAGTACGCCGCGCTCTCCCGTTTTGGCGAACACGTCGGCCTGGCGTTCCAGATTGTGGATGATATCCTCGACGTGGAAGAGTCCTCCGAAGCGCTCGGAAAAACCGCCGGCAAGGACGCGCAACAGGGCAAGATCACCTTCCCCGCGGTCTACGGTTTGGAAACCTCGCGCCGCATGGCCGAAGAGGAATGCGCGTGCGCCCACCGGGTGCTGGAACCGTTCGGCGAGCGCGTCGCGCGCCTGCACGAGATCGCCGACCACATTGTCCGTCGCAAGTCATGAGAAGCACCAAGCACCGCTCCCTGACGGTCGCGGCTCTGAAAGTCGCCTCTGACATCCGGAATTGCCTCCGGCTTTCCTCTGCCGTCGCTTTTTCACGATTCTCCGCTTCCTCTGCGTCCTCAGATTTTGACTTTGTTCTTCCCCTTTTCCTCTCCGCGTTTTTCTCCGTGTCTCCGCGTCTCTGCGTCGAAAAAGGGCTCTCCAGTTTGGTTCCGGTTCGGCCGGGTCAGGGAGCGGTTGGGGGACACTAAGTCATGAAAACGCGCTTGGACCGGCTCATCGTGGAACGCGGCCTCACTGAATCCCGCGAGAAGGCCCAGGCCCTGATCATGGCCGGCGAGGTGCTCGTCAACGGGCAAAAAGCCGCCAAGCCCGGCCAGGCCGTCCCCCATGACAGCCGCATCGAGATTCTCGCGCGCCCGCCCTACGTGAGCCGCGGCGGCCTCAAGCTGGCCGGCGCGCTCCGCCACTTCGCCATTGATGTCGCCAGCCGGACCTGCCTCGATATCGGCGCCTCCACCGGCGGATTCACCGATGTTCTGCTCCAGGCCGGAGCCGCGCGCGTGCATGCCGTCGATGTCGGCGCCGGCCAGCTCGATTGGAAACTGCGCACCGATCCGCGCGTGGTGCTGCACGAAGGCATCAACGCGCGCGCGCTTCACTTCGAGGACATCGGCCAGCGGGTGGACTTCATCGCCTGCGACGTCAGCTTCATTTCCGTCACCCTCATTTTGCCCGCCGCCGTGCCCCTCTTACAGCCCGCCGGGCAAATGGTTATACTAATCAAACCGCAGTTTGAAGCCGGCAGGGGCCAGGTGGGCAAAGGCGGCATCGTGCGCGATCCGGCCGTCCACCAGGCTGCTTGCGAGCGGGTCGCGCGGGCCGTGCGCGCACTCGGATTCGAAACCAGCATGATGGAAAGTCCCATCCTCGGCGCCGAAGGAAACAAGGAGTTCCTCCTCTATGCCCACCATTAGGACCGTCGGGATCATCTCGAAACCGAACTCGGCGGCGGCCGCCAACATCGTGCCCGAGCTCATCGAGTGGCTGCGCGGCCGCGGCATGGCGGTTCGCATCGACGAGCAGACCGCTTTCTACGCCGGGCCCGGAGGGCGATCGAGCGGCCTCCCGCGGCCGGAAGTTCCCGAAGGCTGCGACCTGGTCATGGTGCTAGGCGGCGATGGCACACTGCTCTCGGCCGCGCGCGCCATCGGCAGGCGCGAGACCCCGCTCTTCCCCGTGAACCTCGGCAGCCTGGGTTTCCTGACAGCCATCACCATCGACGAGCTGTACCCCGAGCTGGAGCGCGCCTTCCGCGGCGAGCACCGCATCGCCAAGCGCCGGCTGCTGGCCGCTGAAGTGGTGCGCGATGGCCAGGTTGTGGCCGCCTACGAAGCCCTCAACGACGCCGTGCTCACCAAAGCCTCCATCGCCCGCATCGTCGATCTCGACGCGCACGTGGACGAGCAGTTCGTTTGCGCCTACAAGGCCGACGGCCTCATCATCTCCACACCCACCGGCTCCACGGCGTATTCGCTCTCCGCCGGCGGCCCCATCATTTTCCCTTCGGTTCCGGCCATCTGCATCACCCCCATTTGCCCGCACATGCTCACCAACCGTCCGGTGCTGGTGCCCGAAACCAGCGTGATCCGCGTCATTTCGCGCTCGCCCGACGAGAGCGTGTTCCTGACCATCGATGGCCAGGTGGGCAACCCCATCCGCGAAGGCGACACCCTGGTCTGCCGCAGCTCGGACTACACCCTGCGCCTGGTCCGCCCGCCGCACATGATGTTCTTCGACGTCCTCCGCCAGAAGCTGAAATGGGGCGAACGGTGAAACGCCTCTCCCTTACCACCTGGATCTTCATCGGGATGGCCGCGGGCGTGGCCCTCGGAATCGTCGCGCCGGGCTTCGCCAGGCAACTCTCGCCCGTCAGCCGGGTGTTCCTGCAATTGATCCGCTCCATCATCGCGCCGCTGATCTTTGCAACGCTGGTGGTGGGCATCGCGGGCGGCGGCGACATGAAACGCATGGGCCGCATCGGCGCCAAGGCCATCCTCTATTTCGAGATTGTCACCACCCTGGCGCTGTTTCTGGGGCTCGCCGCCGTGAACCTGGTGCGCCCCGGCGCCGGCATTCCGATTCATAGCAGCGCCGCTGAAGCCGCCATACCGCAGACCGAAGCCACCTTCAGCTCGGTCCTGGAGCACATCTTTCCCTCGAGCATCATCGACGCCATGGCGCGCAACGACGCCCTCCAGATCGTGGTTTTCGCCTTCCTGTTCGGCGCCGCCTGCGCGGCCATCGGCGCCAAAGCCGAGCCGGTGGTCAAGTTCTGCGGGTCCCTGGCCGAGGTCATGTTCCGCTACACCCGGTACGTGATGTACCTGGCCCCTCTCGGCGTCGGCGCCGCGCTCGCGGTGGTGATCGGAAACAAGGGCGTGGATGTGCTGTTCGGTCTCGGCAAGCTGATCGCCACCATGTACGTCTCGTCCATCCTCTGCATCGTGTTCGTGCTCGGCCCGGCCCTGATCCTGTTCCGCATTCCGGTGCGCGGGTTCTATCGCGCCGTGCGCGAGCCGTTCCTGATCGGCTTCTCCACAGCCTCGAGCGAAGCCGCCCTGCCGCTGGCGCTCGAAAACATGGAGCAGTTCGGCGTGCCCAAGCACATCGTGGGCTTTGTGATCCCCACCGGCTACAGCTTCAACCTGGTGGGCAGCGCGCTCTACCTCTCGCTGGCCGCCGTTTTCGTGGCGCAGGCGGCGGGCGTCAATCTCTCCTTCGGCGCCCAGTTACTCATGATGCTGACCCTGATGCTCACCAGCAAAGGTGTGGCCGGCGTTCCGCGCGCCGCGCTGGTGATTCTGGCCGGCACCTTGTCGACGTTCCATCTGCCGATGGAAGGCGCCGCCGTGTTGCTGGGCGTGGACGCCCTGCTCGACATGGCCCGCACCTCCGTCAACGTGCTCGGCAACTGCCTGGCCAGCGCCGTGGTAGCCCGCTGGGAAGGCTACAAAGTGGGGTAGGGGCGAGGCATGCCTCGCCCCTACGCCCGATTCCCGAGGCGGCGAGAAGCCACATGCTGCCGCTGGCCACGGGTTTCAGCGCCCGGAAGCCCGTGCTGGCCGCACGATTCCCGTGAACGGTTCGAGTCCGGGATGGGGTCTACGACGACCAGTTCTCCGGTCCGCCGTCAAACTTTTCGTTCAAGAGCTTCACACTCTCAACGATTTTCTGAAACAGCAGGTATTCCCCCCCGTCACGGTCCCCCAGTCGATTCCTAGAGCCTGAAACTCTGGGTCGGCTCCGATCTCCATTCGAGTGCGGTAGTTGCTGAGCTTGAAGATCGAGTTCGTATCCCACGAGGACAAACCCCGCGTAGGTCAATCCTCGCGCGAGAGCTTCCGGAGGTAGATCCTGTGCCTGCGTCATCTGTTTACCTCGCGGCGCACCGTATTTCTAGGCAGCTCGCGCGGTTTCGGCACGTTTGATGCACCTGGCAATGTCGGTTGCAGTAGCTCCTATGGTGAGGAGTGACCGCATGATCAGGTCGAGCGACACCGAGCGGTCGGCTGCTTCCATCTTGGCAACGCGCGACTGACTCGATCCCAGCCGGTGCGCCAACGCGGCCTGCGTCAACCCCCTTCGTTCGCGAAGTTCGCGGACTCCGGTGGCGAGCGCCAGCTTCAATTCGATAAAGCGATTCTCTTCCTCGCTCAGTTGCAGGAACTGGGCGCTGTCGCCAACCACCCAGCCGGCACGTTCCAAACGTTGCTTCTTGATTCGCTTCATGTGTGCTCCTTATCTGAAATCGCTCGCAGGTAGGAAGCCAGGCGTTTTTGGCAGACTTCCACGATCTGGACCGGTGTAGCCTGGGTCTTCTTGCTGAAGACGTCGAGAATGACGATCGCATCCGGCGCGACCTGGTAAATGATTCGCCACGTTTGGTCATGATCGCTGATTCGTAGCTCGTGGCACTGGCGACCGATTGCGGGCATTGGTCGCGAGTGGGGCAAACTCAACCCTTGCCCTTGCTGGAGCCGCCTGAGAAGCAGCCCCGCTTCCAAGCGGGCTTGATTGCTGAACGGAGGAGTTTTCACTTCGCCCTTTAACCAAACCAGCGGCTTGTCCCCTATGCTAGCCATCTGTGGCCTATGTCCAATATGACATATTTCGCGGAGGGGCGCCGCATTTGAGATGGACGCAATATGCCGACCCTTCTTGATCTCGCCCACCATGGTGCGGTGAGTGGTCACGACGTAATTGGGAAGCCTGCAACGCCTTCAACCACACGCAGTATTCCGGCCTCGACACCACGGCGCGGTTTGACCTGGCGGGCAACCGGACCGACGCGCTGTTCGGCACCGTGACGTCCACCCGCACGCCGCGCATCATGCAGGGGTCGTTGCGATTCACCTTTTGAACGGTTCACGCGGCGCCGTGAGACACCAGGGAAAACGAGCCGGGGAACTTTGGCCCTTGGAGGAGACGGTGGTCTTCATGCAGGTAAGATACTGTCTTACCTGGCGCGGTGTCAAGCACTACAGCACGGGACTACACCCAGACTGGGGAGCCAACTCCAGTGGAGGAATCTCATTCTGCGAATACCTCTTGCAGCGTCCTCAACGTGGCGGTGAGCGTCTTTGCCGAGACTACTCCCAGTCTCTTCGCCAGCCGGGTCTTGTCCACGGCGCGAACCTGATCGAGCAGGATCAGACCCTTCCGGCCACCATGAGTGACGCCGATCCGAAACGGTGCCTCGCGACCCGCCGTAGTCATGGGTGCGACGAGTACCGTTCGCAGATGATCGTGCATTTCGGCCGGGGACACCACCACACACGGGCGCGTTTTCCTGATTTCACTTCCGACAGTAGGATCGAGATTGACGAGCCAAATCTCTCCACGCGTCACCAGACCAACTCCGCATCCTCCGCATTACCAAACTCGCCCATCACGAGTTCGTCGTCACCAGCCGCGGCGATTCGCTTGGCGGCCTCGGCCCAACCGGCGCGGGCCGGACTCGCGGGTCCGCGCAACACCAGTGCACCATCCTCGATCGTCATCTCCGCTCCCGCCTTGCCGTCCAGACCCAGTTGCGCAAGTACCGGTTTTGGGATGATGACTCCGTGGGAGTTGCCTATCTGTCGAATGCTTACGTGTACAGCCCGCATGATGATAACAATGTTATTCCGGCCCGCTTGCCGTGTCAAGCGGGCGCGGCGCTTCCCACTCATGGGGCCAGCGGCTCAGAAATGAGGTTATAAAGAGACCGCCGCGCTGTATCGGTACGCAATCCCGTTCGACCGCAAGGCGCTGGTGAGCACCGACCCGGACCAAAGCCGGTACATCGAGGATCCGCTCGACCCGTAGCTGAGTGGGGCAGACCATCGTTTTTTGTGGCCAAGCCTGCCCTACGGCCGAATGATGTAATCCGGCCAGCAGGTCTCGAGTTCGTCGATCCCCAGCCGGATCGCGTTGCTCGACGGGCTCGCGGGCTGAGCGAACTTCGGATCCAGAATCTTGGCGATCTGGTCGCGCGTGCCTTCCAGATGCGCCTTGCTCACCCGGTCCGCGGTCTTCGCCAGCGCGGCGGCGATGGATGCATTCAACGACCGCAGCTCGGCGCGGTAGAGCGACTTCTCATCGGCGCTGGCGGCGGCCGGAAGCAGCGCCAAAATCTCGGCGGGTATCCCGGCGGGAATTGCGGGCGCCGCGCCGTTGATCTTGTTATTCACCAGGTCGAGGTAAGCGTGCTGCAAGTTGCGGCGGTAAGCGTCGACCTTCACTTGCGGGGCGTCCAGTTCCTTCCAGAGGCCCTTCCGCACGGTGGCCAGGAAATCGGCCGGCGTGTAGGCGGCGCTGCCGTCCAGGGCTTCCTGCTCCACCATACGGGCCAAACGCGAACTGCTCAGCAGGTTGGTCAGCACGCTGTTCTGAGCGGTGCGGATGCGGCCGAGAACGCCGGTCGGTTCGATGCGGCGCAGGATCTGCCGATCAATCGCCCAAGTGGGCGTGGTGAAGGCGTTTTCGTTGAGGAATTTCACCGCCGCCGCCTGGCGCGCCTTGGGCACCGGGGTAAACAGCAGGCCCTCCTGCCCGACATATTTCTCCCGCGTGTCGAACCCGCCGACGATGGCCGCCACGTGGCCCATCTCGAGCGTCCACTGCCCCAGCATGCGCCCGTAAAGTTCGGCGAGATCGTCGTAGGGCTCGCCCTCCTTGGCGGTGGTGGCGGGCATCAGCATCTTGGCCACACGCTCCAGGTTCTTCACGCCCAGGGCGGTGGATTTGATAGCGTCGGCGTCGCCGATCGCTTCAGTAAGTTCGCCGGGGTCCGAGCCCGCCGAGTTGTAAGTCGAGAATCGCAACCACGGCGTGGTGTCCTGCTCGTGCGCCCACTTATCGAGCGTGGGCTTCTCCTCCTCCGCGGTCTTGGCTTCGGGGATAGGCGTATAGCCCCACTTAGTAGCCCAAACGTCGTACGGACCGATGCGGGGCACAAGGTCTTCGACGTCGATCTTGTCTTCGGGCTGGGCCACGTAGTCGAAGCGCGCGTAGTCCATGATGGAGGGCGCCGCGCCCATCGTGTGCATCCAATCCTTATCGCGGACCTTCTCCTGCGGATAAGTGGAGCTGGCTTTCATATTGTGCTGGAAGCCCAGCGTATGGCCGACTTCGTGCGCCACCACGTACTCGAGCAGCCTGCCCATGAGGTCGTCCGGCAGCGGCATCTTCTGCGCGCGCGGATCGAGCGGGCCGACCTGCACGAAGTACCAGGCGCGCTGGAGGTTCATGATGTTGTGGTAGAACTGGATGGGCGCGTTGAGAATTTCGCCCGTTCGCGGGTCGTGAATATTCGGCCCGACGGCGTTCTCAATGGTGGAAGGCAGCCAACGGATGAAGGAATTGCGCACGTCCTCGGGGCTGAAGTCGGAGTCCTCCTCGGACGTCGGCGCGATCTTGGCGATGATGGCGTTGCGGAAGCCAGCGGCTTCGAAAGCAGGCTGCCAGCTTTCCACACCTTTCTTCAACCACTCGCGCCACTTCACGGGCGTGGCCGAATCGATGTAATAAACCAGCGGCTTCACCGGGTCGGACACGGCGGCGCTGGGGTCCTGCTTTTCCAGACGCCAGCGGGCGATGTAGCGGACCCGCGGCGCGCGGTGCTCATCCTTGCTGTAGTCCATCAGGCTGGTGGAGAAGTAGCCGACGCGCTCGTCGAATACCCGCGGCATCATGAGCTTTTCAGGCAGTTTCACCATGCTGTGATGCAGCACGATCGTGGCGCTTCCGGGTCGCATCTGCCCGCCGCCAAGGGCGCCCGCGGGAACCGGCGCCGGCGCCGGTGCCGGCGTTCCCATGCCCACGGGGGTCTGAGTGCGCGTGTAGGTCATGGTGGCCTCGGCCTCGATATTTTCGGGATAGGCGGAGATGCGCTCGATGAA
>PLMF01000187.1 GCA_003142355.1 Bryobacterales bacterium | reverse complement strand
TTTCACCCGGTCAAAGCACTAGGGAAATTACTAAGGTTGCGAAGGCTATAGAAGTAGGCGCGATCACTATCAGTGCCTAAGGTTAGATCGACATCGCGATAGTCATCGCTATCAGAACCGTTGTGAATGACCACGTCGATCTCATGTGTGTCGCTAATTGAGTAGTCGATTTGCAATGGGTTCTTTCTGAGCACGACTGCGACCAGAAATGCTATAGCGATGCTGAGGATGACGGCCCATCCCATGAACTTCCAGCCCAATGGCAGCCGTTCAAGCCACAGATCGATAGCAAGCACAACCACGCCAGCATAGAAGAATACAACGGACAGCCAAAAGAAGGATTGCATCAGGCCAAGCGTTCCGATGGCGATTGAAGCGAAGCCAACGCCCCGTAACCATGCGAACAGACGTAACTTTACGTTTGCTCGATCCTTCGAAGATCGCATTCGTCCAGGCTACCACCGGCGAAAGCGGAATGGCAGACCGAGGAGGTCGGGCCGGATTACTCCCATAAGTCAAAGTCCTTAGGCTTCGGTCCGCCGATGTGCCGGCCGGCAAGTTGACGCATCACGCCTGAGCCGCCGAAGCGAATCCACGCAGGCCGGAAGCCCGGTTCTGGTCCATAAGATCCCCTGAGATCCCTTCTAATCCCTGCCGTCGGATGTCACTGAGACCCCGGCGGCATCAGCCGGGCCGGTTCACGCATACCAGGTTGTTCGTCATTTCGCGGTTGGCGGCGACGGCGGCGTCAATGCGCTGCGCCTGTCTACAGAAATCGGCGTCGAATGTGCACAGGACCATACCGGCATGGTCGGCGGTTCGATGTTGATGAAGGCGAAGAAAGTGGCGGCGATTGTGGGTCAAGAGAATCCGGCCCTCAACCGCCGCGAACGCCAGGACCTCGGCATCCGGCATGGCCGAATTCGCCCTTCCGGCGTCCAACGAAGTCACGACGTCATGCCCCAGCCGTCGCAGCTCCGCGACCACTTGCACCGGAACATTTTCGTTGGTATAGAAACGGGCCATTCTCTATGCGGTCTCGTTTTCGCGAATCTGAGACTCGATTTCGTCGGCATGAGAGCGCGCGTAGGCCCAGGCGTTTACCAGATCCTCGGCACGCAGGTTCGGGTAGGCAGCCAGCAAGGCCTGCTCGCTGGCGCCCAAGCGGCGGGCTTGCTCGAGAAGCCAAACGGGAATCCGGGTTCGAACGATACAAGGCTCGCCGCCGCACACATCCGGCCGCGAGTCGATACCGGGGAAATCGTCATCAAGGTCCCGAACCATCCACTTGAGGATCTGCGCCTTCTCCCCACGCGACAAAGCCGGCAACATTTTCTCAAAATCGCTCAAGCTCTCCATGGCATTCCTCTATTCATTGTCGCCGATGCCTGACGACTTGGCGACAGCGGTTTTCCCGCTGGTCCGTGCGGGAGCGTCTGGTTGACGCCGGAGAGCATGGTGGGGTACGGTAGGGGCATAGTTTGAAAGAAACGGCCCATGACGATTACTGTTGCCATCACACCTGAGGTTCAGGCCGAGCTCGCGCGCCAGGCCGCGGCCCACGGCCGGGCGATGGAGGCGTATGCCGCGAGCCTGCTCGAAGGGGCTGTCCGTCTTCCCGCCGGTGCCGACAGGCTGAGCCAGGATCGGCTCGAAAACACCTTTCGGGAGATGGCGGAGTTCTCGAACAAGGTCCCGGTTCTGCCCGACGAGGCCTTCACGCGCGAGAGTCTGTATCGGGATCACGACTGATGCCGGATGCCGCATGGCTCCTCGATACTAATATCCTGTTGCGGATGAGCAAGAGCGACGATCCGCACCACCCAATGATTAGAGCGGCGCTTCGGGCGCTGGTGGCTCAGGGCACCCGGCTCTGTTTTACCTCTCAGATCCTGGGCGAGTTCTGGAACGCTTCCACTCGTCCCCGTGATCGAAATGGGTTAGGCCTGAGTACCGCCGAGACGGATCGCATCGCGCGCGTGATCGAGCGGGATTTTGAGTTTCTGCCGGACAGCCGCGACGTGCATGATCGTTGGAGGCGGCTTCTCGTCGTGCACGACGTCAAGGGCGTGCAGGTCCACGATGCCCGCCTGGCTGCGAGCATGTACGTTCACGGCGTCACGCAATTGCCGACCGGCAATGTCCGGGATTTCCAACGATTCGAAGGACTCCGAGCGATCCATCCCGCCGACGTGACCCGCCCGGCGCAACCGCTATGAGCAAGCTGGCGCCGTCGCTCCGCGATACCGGCCCCCAACCGCCTGCGCCGATTACCGGGGCTGGGGATCGGGCGGCGAGAGCGGCGCCATCAAATGGGCCAACCTGATCGTCGCCACCGGCCACAACAACCTGGCCATCAACCACAGCGTGGGGCAAGTGGCCCTGGAGATTGCGCTGAAGGGACCGGGCGGCGAAGTGCTGGACCGCATTACGTAGCGCAGTTCCGTTGACTGGAACGAAGGGCGGCGGTACAGTGAAGCTCAGGAGGGTGCCCATGACTATCACTGTTGAGGTCCGGCCTGAAGTTGAGGCGGTGCTCGCCCGTCAGGCTGCCGCTTGTGGCCGCGCACTGGAAGCTCATGCCGCCAGCTTGTTCGAAGAGGCGGCTCGTATTTCGGCTGCGTCAGTCAAGTCCGGCGCACCGGCAGAGGCAAATGACCTTGTTGAACTCTTCGCGCCTGTTCGCGGGTTGTTTGCGGACGGCGAACTTGATTTCAGCCGCAATCCCTCCACTGGCCGTCCCATAGACCTGTCATGAGCGCCAGGCAAAAGAGACGTTGTTTGTCAGCGTCGTGACGATGGGTGAGTTGCGCCGGGGAATCACACTCCTCGCCGAGCGGAGTTCGCGGAGGGCGGAGCTTGAGCGTCACACGGAACGTGAAAGACTTTGCCGGTCTCGGCCTGGTTCTTCTCAATCCCTGGGATACTGCGTGAGAAGGTGTCCGCGCGGCCTTCATGGGCCGAGTAACCTGACAGCGCTCGGGAACTGACCCGGAACGAAAGACGAGTCTATGAGGAAACACGCCGATAAGATGAACGACGAGTTGCGCCCGGAGTACGATCTTCGGCAGTTGCTCAAGGCAGGGGTACGGGGCAAGTACGCGAAACGCTACCATGCAGGCACAAATCTTGTTCTACTGGAGCCCGATATCCGGAAGGCCTTTCGTAGCGAGAGAGCAGTGAACGAAGCCTTGCGCTTGGTGCTGGAGTTGCGCAAGGTTGGCAGTGGCAAAGCCCGCGCTTAGCAGAGGGGGGAGACCGACGAGGGCGTCGGCCGCGGGCCAGGGGGTCCGCCCAATAAGCG
>PLMF01000355.1 GCA_003142355.1 Bryobacterales bacterium | reverse complement strand
GCGTCTCCAACAACCACTGCGAGCTGCAAACCATGGCGCAGCGGCTGGGCGTCACCAGCGTACGGTATCCGTATTCGTACCCCAAGCTGGCGGTGGATGTTTCGCACGAGCGTTTCGTGCTGGACCACAACCGCTGCATCCTGTGCACGCGCTGCGTCCGGGTGTGCGCGGAGGTGGAGGGCGCGCGCGTGTGGGACATCGGCTCGCGCGGCACCCGGTCCATGGTGGTGGCCGATATGAACCGGCCGTGGGGCCAGGCGCGCGGCTGCACCAACTGCGGCAAATGCGTGCAGGTTTGCCCCACTGGCGCCATGGCGGAGAAAGGCCAGGCGGTGGAGGAGATGGTGAAACAGGACGGCAAAGTAACACGCCTGGCGGGCAGGCGGGGAGGCCACCAATGAGGCGGGCCCGGCTGGCGACGGTGTGGCTGGACGGCTGCTCCGGCTGCCATATGTCGCTGCTCGACATGGACGAGGTCATCATCGGCATCGCCAAGCGCGTGGAGGTGGTTTACGGCCCGCTGGTGGATGCCCAGGAGTTTCCCAAGGCGGTGGATGTGGCCTTGATCGAAGGCGCCATCAGCTCGCAGGAAGACCTCGAGAGAGTGCGCACCATCCGGCAGCGCAGCAAGCTGGTGGTCGCCCTGGGCGATTGCGCGGTGACCGGCAACGTTCCCGCCATGCGCAACCAGATTGTCCCCCGAAAACTGCTCGAGCGCATCTATATCGAGGGGGTCCAGGAAACCCCCGGGATTCCCACCGAGGGCGTTCCCGCGCTGCTGCGCCATGCCATCCCGGTGCACGAAGTGGTGAAGGTGGATCTGCACGTGCCCGGTTGTCCGCCCTCCGCCCAGGCCATTGTCTTCGTGCTGGGCGAGTTGCTGGACGGCCGCGTGCCGGATCTGAGTTCGAAGGTGAAATTTGGCTAAGAGGAAGAAGGTACCGCTTCCTGACGGTCCCGGCTCGGCAACGACCGTCATGGAGCCGTCAAGGAATCGTCCTATGAAGAAGATCACGATCGATCACGTCACGCGCATCGAGGGGCACGCCAAGATCGACATCTACCTCGATGACCAGGGCCGCGTCGCGGACACGCACTTCCACGTCACCCAGGTCCGCGGATTCGAGAAATTCACCGAAGGACGGCCGTTTTACGAGATGCCGTCGATCACCGCGCGCATCTGCGGGATCTGCCCGGTGAGCCACTTGCTGGCCTCTTCCAAAGCCTGCGACGCCATCATGGCGGTGGAGCCGCCGCCGGCCGGCGTGAAACTGCGCGAACTGATCCACTGCGCCCAATTCGTGCAGTCGCACGCTCTCAGCTTTTTCCACCTTTCCGCCCCCGACCTGCTGCTGGGCTTCGATTCCGACCCGGCGCACCGCAATATCTTCGGCCTGATCGAAGAAAGCCCGGAGATGGCCAAAGCCGGCGTGGCGCTGCGCCGATTCGGCCAGGAGATCATCGAAGGCCTGGCCAAAGAGCGGATCCATAACTCCTGGGTGGTCCCCGGCGGTGTCAACGCGCCGCTGGCCCCCGAGGTGCGCGACCGCATTCTGGCCGGCCTGCCCGAGGCGCGCGCCATCGCGGAACGCACCATCGCCTTCTACAAGACGGTGCTGGACCGCTTCACCGAAGAGATCGAGAACTTCGGCACCGACCCGACCATGTGCGCGGGCCTGGTGAACCACGCCGGCGGCCTGGAGTGGTACGACGGCCAACTGAAATTCAAGGATGCCGGCGGCGGCACGGTGGCGGCGGACATCCCCGCGGCCGATTACGCCCAGTACATCGGAGAAGCGGCGCTTCGCGATTCGTATTTGAAGGCGCCCTACTTCAAGCCCCTGGGCTACCCCGCGGGCATATACCGGGTAGGCCCCCTGGCGCGGCTGAACGTGGTCGAGCAGTTGGGAACGCCGGTGGCCGACCGTGAGCTGGCCGAATACCGCCAGCGCTTCGGCCCGGTGGTCCACAGTTCCTTCCACTATCACTATGCGCGGCTGATCGAGCTGCTGCACGGTCTGGAGAAGATCGAGCGGCTGCTGGCGGACCCGGCCATCCTCGACACGCACGTGCGCTCCCACGCCGGCGTGAACCGGCTGGAAGGCGTGGGCATGATCGAAGCCCCGCGCGGCGTTCTGATCCACCACTACAAAGTCGACGAGAGCGGCGCCATCGTGTGGGCCAACCTGATTGTCGCCACCGGCCACAACAACCTGGCCATCAACCACAGCGTGGGGCAGGTGGCGCGCCACTTCATCCACGGCAACGAGATGAAGGAAGGCATGCTCAATCGGGTCTCGGCGGTCGTGCGCGCCTACGACCCGTGCCTGAGCTGCTCGACGCACGCCGACGGCACGCTGGCGCTGGAGATTGCATTGAAGGGGCCGGAGGGCGAAGTGCTGGACCGCATCGGCTGATTTGCCTGACGGCGGCGGGTCGTTTCCAACAACGCCGTTCGGGACCACCAGATGGCACAAGTACGGTATGCGTCAGAGGAACTACAGG
>PLMF01000100.1 GCA_003142355.1 Bryobacterales bacterium | reverse complement strand
GTGGCTTCCAGGTGGTCGGCGGTCGAGGCGCCAAGCTCGGCGGCGAGGAGCGCGCCCTCGTCGGGAGTGAATTGATCGGCGTGAATGCGAAGACCGAATCCGAGCGCCCGCGCGGCAAGGAGAATTGCGCGAGCCTGCGCGGCCGGAAATACCGTGGGCTCGCAGAAGACATCGCAGTATTCCGCCAGATGTTCTTCCGCGATGCGCGGCAGCATTTCGTGAACCACCAGGTCCGCATAAGCGTCGAGACGGCCGCGATACTCATCGGGGACCTCGTGCGCTCCCAGGAACGTGGGAACGTAGCGCAGGCGCCCGTCGGCCGCGAGTTGCCGGATGACCCTCAGAATCTTGAGTTCCGCCTCCAGCGACAAACCGTATCCCGATTTGGCTTCGATGGTGGTAGTGCCGCCGCGCAGGAACCACGCACGGTACCGGCGCGCGGCCGCCAGCAACTCCGCCTCACCGGCCTCGCGAGTCAGCCGCACGGTCGCCCGGATGCCTCCGCCGCGGGCCGCGATTTCCGCGTAGGTNNGTGTGCGCGTCGACAAATCCCGGAAGAACGATGCGGCCGCCGGCATCGACGATTTGGGCATCGGCGGAAACCACTCGCTCCATCCCCGCGCGCGACCCGATGGCGTGTATGCGGCCGTCGCGAATCAACATGGCGCCGCCGGGAACGATGGCGAGTTCCCGCATTTCGGAGCCGGCTCGCGGCCGCGCCGGTCCCGCCAGCGTGACCAGTTGCGCGCAATTCCAGACGGCCAGCTCACTCATCGAGGTTCAACGCACGAAGGCGCGCTTCCACGGAAGCCCGGAAATCCCCGTCTTTGATAGCGTCGAGATTAATCCGGACGTTTTCCAGCGTGCCCGTCCTGGCCGCCGCCGCCAGCGCCTTCGCCACCGCCAGATCGGACGCGAACTTGGCCGGGATTTGAAGCTCCGCCAGCCGCGTCACCATGGCGCATGCGCGTTCCAGAACCTCCAGCGGCACCTCGGTTGCGCCATGCAGCGCCTCCTCGACAAACGGCCCGCGCTCCTCCTTGGGACGCTTGTAAGCCGCCATCACCCGCTGAAACGCTTCCGCGTCGCGCTCGACGGCGTCAGTGAAAAACCGCCGGTCCTCTTCGAACGCGGCGCTCGCCAGCTTGGCCAGCCGCGTCACCATAGCGCCCAGCGCGGCCGCCATCGCCGCCGCTGCCGCCGACGCGCTGCCTCCGCCGGGCGTGGCGGTGGGGGCTGCCAACGCATCCAGAAACTCCGGCAACCCGCCGCGCGACGCCATGGCATCGGCGATGCGGTTCTCGAGCACCAGCTCCGGGCTGAAATTTTCATACCGCAGGAAATACTCGGCCGACATTTCCAGCGCCTTCCTGGGAATCAGGCCCACGATCTCGCTTCCCACCACGGGCACGCCATGACGCTCCGCTTCCCGGCGCACGGTTTCGAAAACCAGGTGCATGGGGGTCTGTTCGAAATCCGTCAGGTTAATGGAAACCTGGGCCAGGTTGCGCGATGCCAGGGCCACCCCCATGGACTTCACGTAGCGGAAACCACCCGAGGAGAAACGTATGGTCTTGGCAATCTTCTTGGCGACGCCGACATCGGCGGTCCCCAGGTTGATGTTGTAGGCGATCAGAAATTTGCGCGCGCCCACCACTGTGGCGCCAGCGGTCGGGTGGCAGACCGGGTCGCCCACGTCCGGGTGGCGCTCGGGCACCGTCCCCATCTCTTTGAGCAGCGCCTCGAATTGGCCGCGCCGAATGTTCTCGAGGTTCACACGCTCGGGCCGCCTGGCAGCCGCTTCGTAAAAGTAGACGGGAATCTTCAACTTGTTCCAGATCTCGCTGCCCACGCGCTCGGCGAGCTTGACGCAATCCTCCAGCGTCACGCCTTCGATGGGGATAAACGGCACTACGTCCGCCGCCCCTATGCGCGGGTGCGCGCCCTGGTGCCGGGTCAGGTCGATGAGCGACGCCGCTTTTTCAACCGCGCGGAATGCCGCCTCGGCCACCGCCACCGGCGGTCCCACGAAGGTCAGAACCGAGCGGTTATGATCGGCGTCCGATTCGCGATCCAGCAGGACCACTTCCGGAACCGCGACGATGCTCCGCACGATCGCATCCATCTTGGCGGCATCGCGCCCTTCGGAAAAGTTGGGAACGCACTCAACCAGTTGTCTCGCCATTTGGTCCTTTCAGTGTGACATCACCCATCGCTCCCTCTGCCCTCTCTTTTTCACGTTTCTCCGCTCCCTCCGCGCCCTCAGGTTTTGACTTGATTCTCCTGTTGTTTCCTCTCTGCGTCTTCCTCCGCGGCTCCGCGTCTCCGCGTCGAAAAAGGACGCTCCCGTTTGGTTCCGGCTCCGCCGGGTCAGGGAGCGTATCCCCGCAAAATCCAGTTCACTTCGTTCCCTGCTCCATCGGCCGCTTGAGCTGATGCTCTCTGGCGAAGCGGATGGCTTCTTCGTAACCGGCATCCGCATGGCGGATGACGCCCAGCCCCGGGTCCGTCGTCAGCACACGCTCCAGGCGCCGCTCCGCTTCATCCGTGCCGTCGGCCACCACCACCATCCCCGCGTGTTGCGAGTACCCGATGCCCACGCCTCCGCCATTGTGGATGGACACCCACGACGCCCCCGCGGCCGTGTTCAGCAGCGCGTTGAGCAGGGGCCAGTCGGCGATGGCGTCCGACCCGTCCCGCATGGCTTCCGTTTCCCTGTAGGGCGATGCCACCGAGCCCGCGTCCAGGTGATCGCGCCCAATCACAATCGGCGCGCGCAGATCGCCCGCGCACACCAGGCGATTGATGGCCACGCCGAATTCCGCGCGCTCGCCGTAGCCCAGCCAGCAGATGCGCGCCGGCAGGCCCTGAAAGTGGATGCGCTGGCGTGCCAGCGGCAACCAGCGGGCCAGCGTCTCGTTATGTGGAAAAAGCTCCAGCGCCAGGCGGTCGGTGCGGTAGATGTCTTCGGGGTCGCCCGACAGGGCCACCCAGCGAAATGGCCCGCGGCCCTCGCAGAACAGAGGCCGGATGTATTCCGGCACGAAACCCGGAATGTCGAATGCTCGCTCCACCCCCGCCTTCTTCGCCTGTGTGCGGATGTTGTTGCCGTAGTCGAAGGTCACGGCGCCTTGCTTCTGCAAAGCCAGCATGGCCTCGACGTGCGCGCCTATGGCCTCCAGCGATCGCGCCACGTACTCTTCGGGATCGCTCGCGCGAAGCGCACGCGCCTCTTCCAGTGTCATTCCGTTGGGAACGTACCCGTTCAACGGGTCGTGCGCGCTGGTCTGGTCGGTGAGCACATCGGGGACGAAGCCGCGCCGCACCAGCTCCGGCAGCACGTCCGCGCAGTTCCCCACCAACCCCACCGATAGCGCATTCCCCTCGCGCAACATGGCCAGAGCATCGTCCAGGTTCCATGCGATTCGGTCGCAGTAGCCCGTCTCGATCCTCCGCTCGATGCGCCGCGGGTCCACCTCGACTCCCAGAAAGCACGCGCCGTTCATGGTGGCCGCCAGCGGCTGCGCGCCGCCCATGCCGCCCATCCCGCCCGACACCACCATCTTGCCCGCCAGCGGCCCGCCGAAATGTTTGCGGCCCACGGCGGCGAAAGTCTCGTAGGTCCCCTGCACGATCCCCTGGCTGCCAATGTAGATCCACGAGCCGGCGGTCATCTGCCCGTACATGGTGAGACCCATCTTTTCGAGGCGGTTGAACTCCTCCCAGTTGGACCAGTGGCCCACCAGGTTGGCGTTGGCGATGAGCACGCGCGGCGCATCGGCATGCGTGCGGAAGATGCCCACCGGCCTTCCCGACTGCACCAGCAGCGTCTCGTCGTTTTCGAGCGATTCCAGCGCGCGGACGATAGCGTGAAACGACGGCCAGTCGCGGGCCGCCCGCCCCGTCCCCCCGTACACGATCAACTGCTCGGGATTCTCCGCCACCTCCGGATCCAGATTGTTATGCAGCATGCGCAGGGCCGCCTCCTGCTGCCACCCCTTGCATGTCTTCGTGCCCCCGGTGGGGCATGCTTTAGCTTGCCCAGTCTTCATTTATGAAACCGCCCACTCATCAAATCTACCTTGTCGAATGCCCGCCGCGGTGGCCTCGATGTCCCGCGCCAGCGGCCGGTCCTCCTCCAGCGGCGGCGCAATCGACCGCACCACCTCCACCACGCGCCGGATCCGGGGCCCCGGATCGAACCCTTCGCGATACCGCAGCCCTTCCGCCGCCGCCAGCAGCTCGATGGCCACCATGTACTCGCCATTCTCGACGATGGCGCGCAGCTTCGTCGCCGCGGTCATTCCCATGGAAACGTGGTCTTCCTGTCCGCCCGAAGTCGGCACACTATCGACGCTCGCGGGATGTGCCAGCACCTTCGACTCGTTCAGCAGCGACGCCGCCACCACCTGCGCGATCATGAAGCCCGACGACAGCCCGGGGTCCGCGGCCAGAAACGCCGGCAACCCGTCGTTGAGGTCCGGATTCACCAGCCGGTCGATGCGGCGCTCGCCAATACTCGCCAGCGTGGTCATGGCAATGGCCGCCGAATCGAAGGCTAGCGCCAGCGGCGCGCCGTGGAAATTGCCGCCCGAAAGAATCTCCCCGGTGTCGGCGAAGACCAGCGGGTTGTCGGTGGCGGAGCCGGTCTCGGTCTCCACCGCCTCACGCGCATACTCCAGAGCGCCGCGCACCGCCCCGTGTACCTGCGGCATCGAGCGCAGGCTGTAGGCATCCTGTACGCGGGCAGGCGTCTTGCGCCGCGACGTTTCCACGTCGCTCCCCTCCAATAAGCTCCGAAGACGCGCGGCCGTGACAGCCTGCCCCGCATGGGGGCGCGCCGCGTGTATGCGCTGGTCGAACGCCACGGGAGTTCCCAGCAACGCTTCGAGCGACATGGCGCCCGCCACATCGGCCAGGCCCACCACACGCCACGCGCGCCACAGTGCCAGGCCCCCCACCGCGGTCAGCGCTTGCGTCCCGTTGAGCAGCGCCAGGCCTTCCTTGGCTTCCAATCGGATCGGCTCGATTCGCGCCAGCCGCAGCGCCTCGCCGCTCGGCCGCCGCCGGCCTTCGTACTCCACCTCGCCTTCGCCGATGATCGTGAGCGCCAGGTGCGCCAGCGGGGCCAGGTCTCCGCTCGCACCCACCGACCCCTTCTCGGGAATCACCGGCAACACGCCGCGGTCGACCATCGCCAGAAGCATTTCCGCAATCAGCGGGCGGACGCCGCTGTACCCCAGCGCCAGCGTGTTGGCCCGCAGCGCCATGGTGAGACGCGTCTCTTCCTCGGATAGCGGGCGGCCCAGCCCGCAGGCATGGCTCCGCACCAGGTTGAGCTGCAAGCGTTCGATGGCATCGTCGGCGATGCGCACCTCGCACAGCTTGCCGAAACCGGTGTTGATTCCGTATACCGGCCGATGCTCCCCGGCCACCCGCCGGACCACGCGCCGGGAAGCTTCCATTTGCGCCATGGCGGCGGGCGCCAGTTCCAGCCGGACCCTTCCGGAGGCGATCTCGGCGATTTCTTTCAACGTGAGCGGCTGTCCACGGAGTTGCAGCATTCTGACCTAATAATACCGCTGCCAAATCCAGTTGGTGAATATAGAATCAATGGTACATTGGCTATATGGCGATGGAATCAAGTGCATTATTGGATGCAACCGGAAGAAAGCTACTGTCGGTCTTGCAGGAGAACGCGCGCCTGTCCTATGCGGAATTGGGCCGCAGAATCGGCCTCTCGCCCGCGGCCACCGCGGAACGGCTGAAGCGCCTGGAGGACGCCGGCGTCGTCACCGGCTACCGCGTCGATATCGACCGCGAAGCGTTGGGGCTGCCCATTCTGGCCATCATCCGGATGAGCTGCGACGGCCCCCGGTACAGGCCGTTTCTGAAAGCCGTGAAAGGCTTCCAGAACGTGGTGGAATGTCATCACGTGGCTGGCGGCGACGCCTTCATCCTGAAGGTGGTGGCGCATTCCGTCGAGGAACTCGAGGGCCTGGTCGAGAAACTCCTCGAGCACGGAGTCCCCACCACCAGCGTGGTGTTCTCCTCGCCCGTGGTGAGACGGTCGCTGCCTCTGGGGTAGTCGAGCGGTCGCCGTGAACATTACAGACGCGTTGGTGGCCATCGGAACCACCAATTCCGAGGCCTTGATGGGCATCCTCGACTACGTCGCTCCGCGCTTCAAAAGGCCGGTCGTCATAGCCGAGTCCTGCAGTGGCTGGGCCCCATGGAAGAACTGCCCTCCAAAATTGGGCTGAGGCAATCGCTCCCTGACGGTCGCGGCTCCGATCAGAGCCGCGACCGTCAGGGAGCGATCCTGCCCGTCATTCATACCTCAGCGCGGCCAAAGGATCCAACAGCGCCGCGCGCCGCGCCGGCATCCAGGCCGCGACGCCCGCCGCCACCACCATCGCAACAACCGCGGCCGCGATGGTCGCCGGGTCCGCCGGTTCCACTCCGAACAGCCTCGCGCGGACCAGGGTCGCCACCGCCAGCGCCGCGGGAACGCCGATCGCCATGCCGATCGCGACCAGCGCCAGAGCGCCCCGCAGCACCAGCCAGCCCACCTGGGCCCCGGTGGCGCCAACCGCCATCCGCACACCGAATTCGCTGGTGCGCCGCGCCACCGCATAAGCGAACACTCCGTAGATCCCGATGCACGCCAGCACCAGCGTGATCGCGCTGAAGAAGGAGGCCAGGAATGCGAAGGTACGCTCGCGGGCCAGGTTGCGGTTGATCTGCTCGCTCTGCGTCCGGATCTGCGCCACGGGCAGCGTGGGGTCGACCGCCGTCACCGCGCGCCGTACGGCGTTCGAGAGCGAAAGGGCATCCCCGGCCGCGCGGACCTCGAAGGTCACAAGCCCCAGGCGGCTGGGGTACTGCGCATAAGAGAGGTAGATGGTGGGATCAATCTCACTGCGGATATCGTGAGTCTTGGCATCCGCCGACACACCCACAATGCGAATGGGCTTGGTGAATTTGCTCCCGAAGGCGAATTCGCGCCCCACCGGGTTGCCGGTGAAGTATTTCTTCGCCAGGGTCTGGTTGACGACGGCGACTTTGGCGGAGCCTTCGTCGTCGGAGGCGGAAAGGTCGCGGCCCAGCAGGATCGGGGTGCCCATGATGGTGAGAAAATGGTCGCCGGCAACGACGTTTAGAGGGCTTCTGTCCCTGGGCGGAGGCGTGTAGCCCGGCACGGTGATGCTCTGCATTGACATCCACCTGGCCAGCAGCGGAATGCTGGAGAACGTGGCCGACCGGACGCCGGGAATGGCGGCGACCCCGTCGTGAATTCGTCGGTACACATCAATGAGGCGCTGCCCTTCGTATCCGCTGCGGCTGGGGTCCACGGAAAACAGCAGCAGCTTGTCGGGACGAAAGCCCAACGATACGCTGCCCAGGTTGGCCAGGGTTCGCGCGAACAAGCCGGCGCCGAAGACCAGGACAAAGGCCAAGGCGATCTGAACCACCACCAGGCTCTTGGCCAGACGCTGCCGCAAAGAACCTGCGCCGGCCCCGCCCTGCCGGAGGCACGCAGCCGGGTGCACGCCGGTGGAGCGCCACGCGGGCAAGACGCCGAACACCAATGCCGTCACCAGCGAAAGCCCCATGGCGAAGGCCATCACCGTGGCATCCGGCTTCAGGTCGAGCGAAGTATCGTCGGCCTGCATCAGAAGCCTGGCAAGCAAGACTGTGCCGAGGCGCGCCAGGAGCAACCCGAGCAAGCCGCCAGCCAAGGCCAGCACCAGGCTTTCCGTCAGCAGATGCCGGACGATGCGCATCCTGCCGGCGCCCAATGACAGCCGTACCGCCAACTCACGGGCTCGCGCCCCGCCGCGCGCCAGCAGCAGGTTCGCCACATTGGCGCAGGCAACCAGCAGCATGAGGCCCACCATGGCGAACAGCACCCGCAAGTTCCGTGACATGTCGGTGTTGAGGATGTCGAGTCCCGCGCGGCCGTCGAGCAGAATCGATTTGGGAGTGTCCACCGGCTTCTTGACCAGGGCACCGTAGGCGGCGGCCACCTGGGCCAGGACAACGTCGAGCGCGGCGCGAACCTCGCTGTCCCGTTTGCCCGGCGCCACGCGTCCGAGGACTTGAATCCACCAGGTGTCGGGCTCGTCGAAACGGTAGAACTCGGACAGTTCGTGGGCACGTGCAAGCGGAATGTACACATCGGCCGGCGTGGTCTGCCTCAGGCCGGCGAAATCCGGGGGGAGAACGCCGATCACCGTGTAGGAAACCTGCTTGATGGTGACGGACGATCCCACGGCCGATCGATCGCCGCCGAATAGACGCTGTGCCATTCGCCAGCTCAGCAGGACGGTGGGTTGCGCGGCCGGCGAATCGGCGTCCGCGGTGAATGCGCGGCCCACGGCCGGCTGGGTTCCCAGCACGTCGAAGAAATTGGCGCTCACAAGTTGCGCCGCGGTCTGCCAGGCCTGGGTCTTGGTGACAACGTTGACGCCGACTTGGGAAAAGCCGGCCACGGAAGAAAAGCCAGTGCTGCCTTTTTTGATCGCCTGGAACGCATCCCAGGAGAACGAGCCGCTGGAGCGAATACCGTTCACCGTGTAGTTGTAGCCGCTGATAGAGTGCGCCGGCACGTTTTCTCCGCCGGCCCAGTTGACAACGCGAAGCTGCTGCGGGTCGCGCACCGGGAGCGAGCGCAGAAACATGGCGTAAAACACGGTGAAGACCGAGGTGCTCGCGCCGATCCCTATGGCCAGCGAAAGCACCGCCACAATCGCAAAACCGGGCGATCGCCGAATCCCGCGGACCACGTGGCGAACATCCTGGCCAAGCCGCTCCAGCCATGTCCAGCCCCACGCCTGGCGTACGTCTTCCCGGATCAGCGCCGTATTGCCTAAGGTCCGCCTGGCGCCATACCGCGCCTCTTCCGGCGTCAGCCCTTTGGCCTGCTGCTCCTCGGCCTCCAGATCCAAGTGGTCGCGCAATTCCCGCTCGAGGTCCGATTCCCGCCGCTTCCGGAACCAATCCATTTCACTCTCCTTCCGCGGGCCACATCACCCGCGTAATCGCGCGCGCCAGTTGCTTCCATCTGGACCCTTCCGCAGCAAGCTGTTTCCGGCCCGCCGGTGTCAGCCGGTAGTACTTGAACTGGCGGTTCCGGTCTTTCGCCGTTTGCCACTTAGCCACCACCCAGCCCCGGCGCTCCAGCCGGTGCAGAGCCGGATACAGCGATCCGTGCTCCAGTTGCAGCACGTCGTCGGTAGTCACCTGTATGTGCTTGGCGATCGCGTGTCCGTGAGCCGCCCCGAACAGCAGCGTCCGCAGAATCAGCATGTCCAGCGTGCCTTGCAGCAATTCGAGGCGCTTTTCCATGGTAGTCATTCTACCATCGAAAAACGTTTCCGAGCCGCGAACGTCAGAGAGCGGTCGCCACCTGGCCCAGCTCGACGTTCGTCAACGTGACAATCGCGCCCGGCGGTACCGTCACCTCGCCGGCCGCCGCCGGCTCCACGGCATTCTCCTGCTGCGGGCTCACAACTTCCATATACCGGAACGCCTCTCCCGGCCACGTCACGGTGACTCTTTGAGCCACCGCGGACCGGTTCAGCATCACCAGCGTCCGCGCGCCCGCGTTCCCGCTGAACGCCGTCGCCAGAAGCTGCGGGCTCGAGCTGGCCGCCTGCACGCGGATCATGCCCTCGCGGATTCGCCGGGAATACGCCCCGTACACCCGTAGTTGATGGCTGGTCGCGGCCGGCACAAAGCCATGTTCGGCGTCCGGCGCCATCAGCGCGCGAGTCCACCCGTACGAGGGCTGGACCACGTTGAGCAGAGTCCAGCAGTACAGGATGCCGCAGGTGTCCAGCGTGGTCAGCAGCTTGTGATAGAGCTGGCCCATGGCGAATGCCGTGCGGTACGTGCGGGTTTGAAAGGCTGAATTGTTGACACAAAGCTCGCCCGCCAGGAACGGTTTCCCGCCAATGGCCTCTTTCATCTCGCGAAGGAGCGCGTCGAAACCGTCGGGATCGTAGAAGAAATTCTGATAATCGTACATGTTCGACGTGGCGTAATCGATGGCTTTCCACACCGCGTCCTTCTCGCGAAAAGCCTTCACCGCGGCAATCCCGCCGGCCAGATACGGCGGATTGTGCATGTGGATCTTCACCCCGCCGAACCCCGCCTCATCCAGCGCCTGGCGCAGAGCGAGCGTCATCTGCTGCCACACCTCGGGCGGCTGTTGCACCTCGTTCTGAATGCCCACGATCTCCGGCGCCGAGCCGGTCTTCTCGCGCGAGACCTGGCAATAACGAATCATGGCCTTGGCATACGCATCGATGTCGGGAAGCTCGGTGATCTTTCCCGCGCTGTCGCGCCGCCTGGCCCACACCGGTAATTCCCAGAATTCGAAGATCACCTTCCCGCCCAGGCCCCGCAACCGGCGCATGTAATCGAAATCGCTGGTCTCGCAATTCGGGAAGTTGTCCCCATAGTAGTGCGGGGAGGCGTCNNAGCATCTCCTGGAAGCGGGCGGAAGCGTCCACGTGCACGGTGGCGGCCTCAATTGCCGGCGGCAACAGGCGCCCCCGAACGCCGCCCTCCTCTCCCGAGTACGCCACCTGGTGCCGGTTCACGTCCAGGGTGCAATGCGCGACCAGCGCTTCCTTCCCGTTCAGCGCCACGCGAACCGACAGCCGGTGATCGAGCAGAACCGTGATGGCGCGAAGCTCGCCCGTGTATTCCACGCTCGATTCCTCCCACAGACCTTCCGGGTGCCGCGCGGGTCTCTCTGCGACGGGCGGCACCTTGCTAAGCCCCGGCGAGTCGAAGTAGCGCTCGACAAGGCGGACTCTGCCCGCCCCCACTTCCACGGTGATTCCGCCCATCGGGCCGGTGAAGATCCAGCGCAACTGGCTCTTCTCTCCCTTCCACTCGTCAATCGCCAGCGTTCGTTCGAACAGAGCGGGCAGCCATTCCGAAAAGTACTTCCGCGGACCGCCCGGTACGTTCCAGCGCGCGCGCGGCGATGGCGCGCCCGGGAATCGAAACTCGTCGCCCGCCGTGGATGGGCTGTTCCAGGCCGGCAGGACCAGCCTCGACGCCTGGGCCAATGCCGGCGTGGAAAGCATCGCCGCGTGAAAGGCTCGTCGTGAAATCTTCATCGAGGCAATCCTACCAGGAATGCGGGTCGCCCGCGCATTTCTCCCTGCGCGGTGAGCGCGTGTGATTGATCCCGCCGGGGCTTTGCGGTATGAGTAAGCTGAGGAGCGCAATCGCATGAAATCGGTGTTTTGTATCCTGCTGTCTTCCATGGCGGCGTGGGCCCAGGCCATCCCCATCGCCAATCTCGAGACGCAGAAACTGAACGCGGCAGTGGCGGCCTATCAGGACAAGCAAGCCACTCGCCTGATCGATCGTGATGGCGGCGGCGGCCTCGCCCTGCTGAAAGGCTCCTCCTTCAAGGACGGCGCCATCGAGGTCGAGCTCGCCGGAAAACCCTCCGCGGGTTCTTTCGCCGCGGCCCGCGGCTTTGTGGGCATCGCCTTTCGCGTCCAGAGCGGCGGATCGAAGTACGAGTGCATCTACCTGCGGCCCACCAACGGCCGCGCCGACGATATGCTGCGGCGCAACCACTCCACGCAGTACACCGCCGAACCCGAGTGGGGGTGGGAACGCCTGCGCAAAGAGTCGCCAGGCGTCTATGAGTCGTACGTCGATCTCGAAGCCGGCGCGTGGACCAGATACAAGATCGTCGTCAAGGGCGCGCGCGCGGAACTCTATGTCCACGATGCGGCGCAGCCCTATCTCATCGTCAAAGACCTTAAACTGGGAGACGCCGCCGGAGCCGTCGCCCTTTGGGTGGGGCCGGGCACCGAGGCCTGGTTCACCAATCTGAAGGTGACGCCGGCGCCCTGAGACCCGCTTCAACATGTCTCGAATGCCGGACAGAATCCGAAAAACCTGGTTGCGGGCGGCCGATCCCCCTGCTGAATGGCTCTATTTCAGAATTTGGATGGACCTGAGAAGGGACCTCCGGCGCTGATGGAGTCCATGGCCGCCTCATCTTCTTCCAATAGCCGCGGGTCGCGATGGTTTCCCATCGCGTTGCGGGCGCTGGCCATCGTTTTCGCGGCTGCCACCGTACTCTATACCTGGTTCTGGATGGCCGCGGTCCGGTCGGAACAACCACCCGCCGTCGAGTTGGGCCTCAATTTTCCGTACCAGCCGTCTCTGCATGCCAATGTCGTGACCAACGTCAAGACCGGCGGCCCGGCGGAGATCGCCGGATTCAGGGCCGGGGACCAGGTCGTCGCCTTCGACGGCCGCCCCATCCAGGACGCGATGGATCAAGTGAGAGTCTGGAAGCTCCATCGTCCCGGAGATTCGATCCGTCTGACCATTCTGCGTCCGGGCCAATCCGCTCCACTCGAGTTGACCGGCGTTTTTCGGCGCAATTCGGACTTGGCGGCGATTCCCGGCAGTCTGCCGGGCGCCGCCGGCAGGCTCTTGCGGAACTCGCTTCCACTGGCGTTCGCGGTCGTCGGACTCGTCATTCTGTTGCTGCGGCCGCAAGACCGCAACGTCTGGCTCCTGGCCTGCTTTTTCGCCGGCATCATCGCCTCAGTCGGGCTTCCGGGTGAGCTCAGAACGGCGCCGGAGCTCCTGCGGCCTTGGATGGAGGTGTACAACGGGCTCTTCCTTGCCATGGTAGGGGCCTCGTTTTACTTCCTGTGCGCGGTCTTCCCGGCGCGCTCTCCCATTGATCGGCGGCTTCCATGGCTCAAATGGGCTTCGCTGGTCCTTGGATTAGCGGGGGCCGGCGAGATGAGCCGCCCCTCTGTTTCACGGCCCGTCGCCACTGTGTCGAGACTCATCGGTCCCCAGGCTGCCGACCGGTTCGACTTCGGCGTTCTGCTCGGGTTTCTCGCGCTCGGGCTGGTTTCGCTGGCCGCCAACTATTTCGACGCCAGAGAGGCGAATTCCCGTCGCAAGATCCGCGTGATCTTTTGGGGCACCGTGGCCGGCCTCGGCCCTTCCTTGATCAGAGCGGGTATGGAGCAGTACACGGGTTTCCGGTCGCCGGACTGGCTGGATATGATCCTCAAGGCCCTCCTGCTGCTGGTCCCGGCTTCGTTCGCCTACGCCGTTTTCAAGCAGCGCGTGCTCGACATCCCCGTTCTGCTGCGGCGCAGCGCGCGCTACGTGCTGGTGCAGCGTGGCTTCCTGTTCCTGCTGTGTTTCGTCAGCTTCGGGTTGACCCTGTTGTTCGCGGCGTCGCTGGCGCATCTGCCGCTGGCGATTGGAATCGGCCAGTCCGCGAGCACCTCGCTGGGCGCGCTGTTCGGCACGGCGCTGCTCTGGGGCGGATCGCGCGTTCACACCCGGGTGAGCGGCAGGATCGACCGCGCCTTCTTCCGCAGCGCCTACGACGTCCGGGTCATCCTGGAGAATCTGGCGGAATCGTCGCGCACGGCCGCCAGCCGCGAGGCCCTGGCGCACCTGCTTCTCAACCAGCTCGAGGCAGCCCTCCAGCCGGCATCTCTGGTGGTCTATCTGGCCGTCGGCAACGATCAACTGGGCGCTGCTGCCGGAGTAGCGCCGCCCGAGCTTCAAACCATTCGCCGCACCTCGCCGCTGCTCGCGGAACTGGCTCGCCAGGGTGGTTGCCTGGTCCCCATTCTGGGTCGCGATGGCCGGATGGCCGGATTGCTGGCGCTCGGACCGCGCCTGTCCGAGGAGCCCTACTCCGGCGAAGATAAGCGTCTGCTGGCCTCCGTAGCCAGCCAGGCAGCCATGGCCCTCGAGAATTTCCGCCTGGCCGAAGACATCGCCGACAAGCTGGAAGCCGAGCGCCGCACCACGCGCGAAATGGAGATCGCCAAAGAGGTTCAGACCAGACTGCTCCCCCAGACCGTGCCGATATTGCAGACGCTCGAATGCGCCGGGCGGTGTCTCCAGGCCGCGCGCGTCGGTGGAGATTACTACGACTTCCTCGAACTGGGCCGTGACCAGGTGGGACTGGTGCTGGCCGATGTCTCCGGCAAAGGCGTGCACGCCGCGCTGTTGGTGGCCAATCTGCAAGCGCATCTGCGTAGTCTCAGCCAGCTCACGCGCGGCGCGGCAGGCCTGGTCGAGACCCTCCAACAGGTGAACCGGATTCTGTGGAAGTCCACCGCCGCCGAACACTATGCCACGCTTTTTGTCGGCGTCTACGATGATTCGACGCGCCGTCTCACGTATGTCAATTGCGGCCACAACCCGCCCCTGTTGTTGCGTGCCGACGGAAGCGTGGACCGCCTCGAAGCCACGGCCACGGTCGTCGGGTTGTTCGAGACGTGGCAGTGCGTGGCGTGCGACATTCAGTTGGGTCCCGCCGATCTCCTGGCGATTTCGAGCGATGGTGTCACCGAGGCCATGCTGGGCGAGGAGGAATTCGGCGAACCCCGATTCCTTGATGAGTTGCGCCGCGCGCGCCGGCTCCCGCTGGAACAGGTGGTCACCGCCGTTTTCACCGCCGTGCAGCAGTTCAGCGCCGGCAATCAATCCGACGACCTGACGCTGGTCGTCGCTCGATGTCTTCCGGGCCCCGATCGCCAACGTCCCCCGCTTTTCCCGGATACTGAGCGCGCCCTGATAGTAGAGAGCTCTCGCAGAACCAAATGACATTCAGCCAATCAAGGAGAATTCATGAACAGACTCTTGCAGTGGATGTGCGTGTTTTTTGCGCTGGTGATCTTTGCCCCGTGCGGTGCTTTTGAGACCGGCGACAAGCTGACCGACCAGATAGTCAAGGACATGCTCACCAAACACTTCGCCAAGGTTTCATCGTCCAGCTCCCAAGTCAAGATGGAGTTGCATGCCGTGAAGGTTGACTCCCCGCGCAAAGTGACCGGCAAAGAAACCTCGGATTACGGTATACCGTCCGGCACCACGGTCTATCCGGCCAAAGCCGGCTACAGTCAAACGCTCACCTTGGGAAACCGCGTCACCACCAGTGAGATCGAGGGCTTCTTCATTTTCTACAAAGACAGCCACGGCGGCTGGGCCTTCTTCCAGTTACCTCCTGGCTCTAAACAATAAGTTCGCCATTAGTAGCTGCGCCTCCCGAGTGGTCTGCGAAAACCTGGGGACAGAACGAATGTGTCCCAAGGCGCGCGCCCCCTCTCGCCAAACACGGCGCTGTCGCACCGCCGCGCGGACACATCCGTCTGTCCCCC
>PLMF01000094.1 GCA_003142355.1 Bryobacterales bacterium | reverse complement strand
GGGTCTTATTTTAACGCCTATACCTATCGCAAGGAAGGCATCCGCCGGGTTTAGCGCCGCGAACCGAATGGCTACCAGCGCTTCGCCGGGGCCGGGCTGCGCTTCGTCCACGTCCGACAACCGCAGGTTTTCCACACCGTCGTAGGAATCCATCAGCCAGGCGCGCATAGTCTTATTGTCGGCCAACCGGAGCACGGCGTGGCCATCGGACTCCCGTCCACGTGAAACGGGGATCCGGGCGGCGCTTGCCACTGGTCCGGCAATTCCGTCCGCGCCAGCGCCTCTCACGCCGAATGCGTGAGATAATCGTGCTTCCGAAGCTGAACTCCGTTAGCAGCACACCGAGGGCTGCCATATGATTTCGGGAGCCAATAGATTGCTGGCGCTCGCCTGCCTGATCGCAGGTGTAGCTGGAGCACAGCCGTCCGGCTTTGTTCCGATCGATCCGTGGGATCAAATCAAGAGCATGCGTCGCGGGGTCAACATCATCGGATACGACCCTCTGTGGCGCGACTTTGAGAGAGCACGTTTCAAAGAGCGGCACTTCCAGCGTCTCCGCGGGGGCGGGTTTCAGACGGTTCGCATCAATTTGCAGGCGTTCTCGCATATGGACGCCAAGAACCGGCTCGATTCGGCCTGGTTCAAGACCCTCGATTGGGCGGTGAGCAACGCTTTGGCAAATGGGCTGACGGTCATTCTCGACGAGCACGACTACAACGTATGCGGAAACGACGCCGAGACGTGCAAGCCAAGGCTGATGGCTTTCTGGGAGCAGGTAGCCGGGCATTACAAGGATTCGCCGAACAGCGTTCTCTTCGAGATTCTGAACGAGCCTAACAGCCAACTCACACCGGAACTCTGGAACGCCTGGATCAAAAATGCGCTGGCGATCGTTCGGAAGTCGAACCCCAAGCGGAATGTAGTGATCGGCCCGGCATCGTGGAATAACATCCACTACCTCGATAAGCTGGAACTCCCGGACGACGATCGCAACATCCTGGTCACAGTCCATTACTATCTGCCGATGAATTTCACGCACCAGGGCGCACGGTGGAACAAGGCCACAGCCAACTTGTCGGGAATAACCTGGGGTACGGATGAGGAGAAGCGGAGGGTGGAGGACGACTTCGCCACCGTTCAGGACTGGTCGAAGGCACAGAAGCGGCCCATCCTGCTGGGCGAGTTCGGGGCCTATGACCGGGGCGGCGCCGATATGGATTCGCGTATCCGCTACACCTCCCATGTGGCGCGCACGGCGGAGTCGCTTGGCTGGGCGTGGACCTATTGGCAGTTCGACTCCGATTTCATCGTTTACGACATGGCCAAAGACGATTGGGTGCAGCCAATCTGGAGAGCGCTGATTCCGGAGTGATTGGCGGCTCCGCTCCCATGAGGGTGATCTGCGGCGGATCGGCGATCACAACACATTGTCTCTGCGGAATCAACCACTTAGGCTTCTTACTCTGCCCCACCGTTGTACACTGTGGACAGGAGGGATTCCGCCGTGGTCCTGATCCGAGCTTGGCTCTGTTCCGCATCTCGCGTGCGGCAGCCCAATCGGCGTATTTTGGCTTCGTTCC
Source organism: Bryobacterales bacterium (assembly GCA_003142355.1). The sequence goes on along the minus strand of PLMF01000094.1, from coordinate 5,598 downwards.
GTCCTCCTGGCGACTGGGTGCCCGCGCAGTCCCACGCCGGCCCTCCCCGACAGCGGTATCCAATTGAAATTAGGGCACTTAAACAGAGGCACCCGAATCACCGGATCCTCCGCACCGTCCGTGTGACGCATCTTGCAAAAAAGACCCTCCGGATGCGTCACAAAACCCCGACCCACGCACTCAACCAATTGAAAAACAATGGCTTAAAAGGTCATGAATAATAATCTCTCCCCCCCCGGCATGATGCGTCACTCGCGTAGGGTGCTTCACCGGTCTGGGGAAGCCGGTCCCAGGTTTTTACAGGTGGTCAAAGCGCCATGACCACCCGTGAGGCTGACCGGCAGAGCCACCGCTCCCTAATCCGCATTTCTCACAGCGTTCCACCTCCGCCACCCGAATGGTCCGCGAAAACCTGGGGACTGACGAATGTGTCCCAAGGCGCGCGCCCTCCCTCGCCAAACACCGTGTCGTCACACCGCCGCGTGGACACATCCGTCAGTCCCCGGGTTTTCGCCCCTTTACGGAAGCCCTCGGTCTCGGTGTGTGAGAAATGCGGACTAATGGTCGCGGCTCGGTACGAGGCCGCATTCAGAGCCGCGACCGTTAGGGAGCGGTGGGGTAAGGCTACTGCCGTCCTCGCATTCGCCCTGCTGGCGGTCACCCTCCCGGCGCGCGCCGAAATCATCGATCGCATCGCCGTCTCGGTGGGCAATCGCGTGATCGCCGAAAGCGACCTCCATCGCGAAATCCGGGTGGCCGCTTTTCTGGACGGCGTCCAGCCCGATTTCAGCCCGGCCGGCCAGCGGGCCACCGCTGAGCGCATGGTGGAGCAGGTGCTCATCCGGCGTGAACTGGAAATCAGCCGATACCCCATCCCCAGCGCCGCCGAGGTGGCGCCGGTGCTCGAAGCGTTCCGGAAGCAGCGCTTTCCGAAAGATGAGGAATACCAGCGCGCACTGGCCGATTACGGCATCGCCGACCAGGATGTCAAGGACCTGCTGCTCTGGCAGCGCACCCTGCTGCTGTTCATCGAGGTGCGTTTTCAATCCGGTGTCCAGGTGACCGGCCCGGACATTCAGGATTACTACGACAAGGTGGTGAAGCCGGCGGCGGAAGCTGCCCACCCCGGCCAGCCTATCGACCTCGAAGACTATCGCGACCGGATCGAGGAGACGATCGCCGGCCAGCGCGCCGACCGGGAAATGAATACCTGGCTCAAAGAGGCCCGCAACCGCACCGAGATCGTGTTCCATGACGAGGTGTTCCAGTGATGCGCCGGCGCATCGCGTGGATCGCCGCGGGCGGGCTGGCGGGTCTCGCTCTCGTCGTCGTGGCGGCTGTCCTCGTCCTCCGCAGCGCCTGGTTCTACGAAAAGGTGCGTCAGCGGGTGGTGAGCACGGTGGAGACGGCCACCGGCGGCCGCGTCGAAATCGGCGCGTTTCAGTTCGATTGGAAGCGGCTTCGGGCCGAGATCGGCGCGTTCGCCATCCACGGCACGGAGCCCTCCGGCAAGCCTCCGCTGTTCCGCGCCCGAACCGTCGCCGTGGGGCTGAAGATTGTCTCGATTCTCGAGCGCCGCGTCGACATTCAGTACCTCGAAGTGGTCGAGCCGCGAGTCTACCTGACCATCGATTCCGGCGGCCGCACCAACCTGCCGGCGCCCAAGGTCCGCGGCGGGCGCTCCACGGTCGCGACCATCCTCGACCTGGCGATTGGCCGCTTCCAACTGCAAAACGGAGTATTCGAGATCGAATCGCGCGGGCAGGTTCCGTTCGACGCGCGCGGCCGCAACCTGAACGCGAAGTTCCTGTACGAGCGGGCCGGGCCGCGCTATCGCGGCGATCTCTCCGTGCAGCCGCTCGAAGTTGCATGGGGCAGCTACGGGCCTGTGCCGTGGGACGTCGCCCTGGCGGTGACGTTCGAGAAGAATCGCATCGGCGTCACCTCCGCGAAAGTGGCGACGGGCGATTCCCACATCGATTTCTCGGGCGCGGTTGAAGACCTGGTCTCGCCCCGCGGCTCCTTCCGATACAACATACGCGCTTCTCTCGCCGACGTGAACCGGATTCTTCGCGTGCCGGAACTGCGGCGCGGCACCGCCGAAGTCGCCGGAAACGCCGTTTGGGCGGGATCTTCCAACTACTCCGCCACCGGCCGCCTGCATGCCTTCGGCGTCGAGTACCGCGACTCTTTCGTGCGCCTGCAAGGTTTCAGCGTCGATGCGGCGCTGGCGGCTGGAACCAGGGGAATCGGCCTCAGCGCTGTCCGCCTCTCGGGCACCGAGGTGAACGCGACCAGCCAGGTTCCCGTCGAGGGCACTATCGCCACCGCCGGTTTACGCGGCCGCGATCTCGAATTCCACGGCGTGGTTGTCGACGCGCTGGGCGCCAGCTTCCGCGGCCAGGTGTTGGTTCGCAATCTGGACCGCTACACGGTCACCGGCGACATTGCCGATTTGGAGGCCCGCCGCGTGGTGGCCCTGTACAGCGCCCAACCGCTGCCATGGGACAGCCTGGTGTCGGGCCAGGTGAACCTGGAAGGCTCGCTGCTGCGGCCCATTGAACTACGCGTTTCCACCAGCCTGGACCTGGAGCCTGGGATCGAAGGTCCGCCCGTCCACGGGCAGATTGCCGCCAGCTACGAGGCGCGCAGCCGCATACTCGACCTGGGCCGCTCCTCCGTCACGCTGCCTTCTTCGCGCGCCGTTGTCTCGGGCGCTTTCGGCCGCGAGATGAGCGTGCACCTGGAAACCCGCGATCTCGACGATCTTTTGCCCGCACTGGGCCAGAGCGCCGCCGCGCTGCCGGTAAAGCTCGAGAGCGGCGGTTCTGTGGTTTTCGATGGCACGGTCACTGGCTACCTGGATGACCCGCGGATTGCCGGGCGCCTGCGCGTCACCCGCTTCTCCTACCTGGCCACGGGCTTCGACTCCCTCGTCGCCGACGCCACCGCATCGCCGGAGAACCTGGGGCTGCGCAATGCCGTCCTGGTCCGCGGCCCTTCCCGCGCGCAATTCGACGTCGCGGTGGGTCTGAACCAGTGGAAGACCAACGACGCCAGCCTGATCTTTGGGAACGGAACCGTCCGCGATGCCCCCATAGCGGACCTGGCGGCGCTCGCCGGCGCCGCCAGCACACCCCTCACCGGCACGCTCAATGCCACCGCGCAGTTGACCGGGACCATCGGAAAACCGCTCGTCAACGCCGATATCGACGTGACCAAGGGCGCCATCCGCAACGAACCTTTCGACCGCCTCACGGCGCGCGTGAGCTACAGCGGACACACCGTGGGGCTGGCCGCGGGGCAACTCTCTTCGGGCGCCAAGCAGGTCCAGTTGAGCGCCACCTTCGACCACGCGCCGGCGGGCTTCGACGCCGGCCGCCTGCGCTTTCAGGTCTCGAGCAACGCCATGGCGCTGCAGCGGATCCATACCCTGCAGGAGGCTCGCCCGGGCCTCAACGGGACGGTCCAGGTGGCCGCCGATGGAGATGTCGAGCTCGGCCCGCCGCGCAACGGGCAGCAGGGTTTCCGCATCTCCGGGCTCCACGCCGATGTTTCGTTGCGAGGCCTGCAATGGACCGGCCAGCCACTCGGCGACGTGCACCTCACCGCCGCTTCCGAGGGCCCGGTGCTGCGAGCGCACCTGGACTCCGATCTCGCGGACTCTACCGTTCGGGGCGATGGGGAGTGGCGTCTGGAAGGCGATTATCCCGGCAGCGCCACGGTCACCTTCTCCAGTCTCGACTTCGCCCGATTGCGCGTTTGGATGGCGCCTTCGGCCGCCAGTGCCGCCTCGCGGTTCGCGGGTTCGGCGGAGGGTCAGCTTCGCATCGACGGTCCCGCGCTCAAGCCGCAACTGATGAAGGCCGAAGCGCGCATCACGAAATTCGAGATCGGCCCGGCGCCCGATGCCGGCCTGCCCACCGCTGCCCTGACTCTCCACAATAACGGCCCCCTGGTGGCCACCATGGCCAACTCCGTCATCACCGTGGAGAGCGCCCGCCTGGTGGGACGGTCGTCCGATTTCAGCATCGCCGGCAGGCTGCCGTTCGAACGGAAAAGTGGGTTGGATCTCCGCGTGAGCGGCCGCGCCGATCTGGCCCTCGTCCGGGAATTCAGTCGCGACTTCAACGCTTCCGGCGCCGTCGCCGCCGACGCCACCGTGCGCGGGCCTTTCGACGCCCCCCAGGTCAACGGGCGCATGGAGATCCACGACGCGGCCATGGATATCGCCGGTCTCCCCAACGGCCTCTCGAAGGCCAACGGCGTGGTCCTGTTCACCGGCAGCCGCGCCACCATCCAGACCTTGAGCGGTGAAACCGGCGGCGGCAAGATCGAAATCTCCGGCTTCGCCGGCTACGGCGGCGGTCCCGTCATTTTCCGGCTGCACGCGCAAGCCGCCCAGGTGCGCGTGCGTTATCCCGAAGGTGTCAGCACCATCGCGGACGCCAGCTTGAATCTCACCGGGACTTCGGATCGCAGCATGCTCGCCGGAACCATCACCGTCCGCCGCACCGGCTTCAATCCGGAATCCGATGTCGGCTCGCTGCTGGCGAAATCCGCCGAGCCCGTCAGCACGCCATCCGCCCGGACCGGCTTTCTCGGCGGCATGAATTTCGATGTCCAGATCAACACCGCTTTCGACACCCAGTTCGAAACCTCCCTCACCGAGAACCTCCAGGCCGAAGCCAACCTGCGCTTGCGCGGCACCGCCACCAATCCCGCTCTGATCGGCCGCATCAACGTTACGCAAGGGCAGGTGGTGTTCTACGGCACCAAGTTCGCCATCAACCAGGGTTCCATTGCGTTCTATAACCCCTTGCGAGTGGAGCCTGTCCTGAACGTCGATCTCGAAACCAGGGCGCGCGGCGTCGATGTCATGCTCACGATCTCCGGCCCGTTGAACAAGCTGAACCTGACGCCGCGTTCCGATCCGCCGCTCCAGTTCAACGAGATTGTGGCCCTGCTGGCCACCGGCCGCGCCCCGACCTCCGACCCCGCGCTGCTCGCCGCGCAGAGTACCACCCCGCAATCCTGGCAGCAGATGGGCGCATCCGCGCTGTTGGGCCAGGCCATCACCAGCCCCGTCGCGGGCCGGCTACAACGGTTCTTCGGCGTGAGCAACCTGCGCATCGATCCGACCCTGCCGGGCTTGGAGACCAACCCCCAGGCGCGCCTCACGCTGGAGCAGCAGGTGACGCCCGACATCACCTTCACCTACATCACCAACGTCACCACCAGCAACCCCCAGGTGGTGCGCGTGGAATGGTCTTTGAGCAAGCAGTGGTCCGTGGTGGCGTTGCGCGAAGAGAACGGCCTCTTCGGCCTGGATTTCTTCTACAAGCGCCGGTTCAAGTGAGTGGGGCATGCTTTAGAGGGACTTGCAAATTCGCATCCTGCCCCCCCGAGCCTGCAAAAACAAAAAGTTTAAAAAATGTTTTGAGTGGGGACTGATTCCCAATAGAATATTTGTGACGAAACAAAATTCGTTCGGAAGAGCAGCCCCCATGAACAGCTTACTTCAATTTCTGACCCAGTCGTTCGGACCGATTCTGCAAGACCAACTGTTCCCGGTCTTACGGGAGGAGTTGGGTCCGA
>PLMF01000009.1 GCA_003142355.1 Bryobacterales bacterium | reverse complement strand
CCGGGCCGCATCAAGGACTTCATCGCCATTCCGCGTCCCAACCTCTACCAGTCGCTGCACACTTCCGTGGTCGGCCCGCAGGGCCAGACGTTCGAAGTGCAGATCCGCACCGAGGAGATGCACCGCATCGCGGAGGAAGGCATCGCCGCCCACTGGAAATACAAAGAGGGCCGCAAGGGTCCGGCAGCGGACGATCAGCGCATCGCCTGGCTGCGGCACCTGGTTGAGTGGCAGCGCGAGGTGCAGGACCCGGGCGAGTTCATGTCCACGCTGAAGGTGGACCTGTACCCCGAAGAGGCCTACACGTTCACGCCCCGCGGCAAAGTGATCGTGCTGCCGCGCGACGCCACGCCCATCGATTTCGCCTACGCCATTCACTCCGACGTGGGGAACCGGTGCGTGGGCGCCAAGGTGAACGGGCGCATCGTCCCGCTGCGCTCGGGGCTGCGCAACGGCGACATCGTCGAGATCATGACCCAGCCCGGCCACGAACCGAGCAAGGACTGGCTGGCGTACGTCAAGACATCGCGCGCGCGGAACAAGATCAAGCACGTCATCAACGCCAGCGAGCGCCTGAAGGCCATCGACATCGGCCAGAAGTACCTGGACAAAGAGGCGCGCCGCCTGGGCGTGCAGCTCGGCAAGGTAGCCAAGGCCGATCTGGAAAGAGTCGCGGGCGAGTACGGGTACAGCAAGATGGAGGACCTGTACGCCGCGCTGGGCTACGGAAAATTCTCCGCGCGGCAGGTGCTGAGCAAAGTGGCGCCAGGCGTGGTAAAAGAGGACCCGTCTGAAGGCAGGCCCGCGGGCGCCGCTGCCGAGCCGGGCGGCGCACCCTCCGGGCCGGGCGCCGCCACGGTCCAGGCTCCCGGCGCGCGCCAGTCCGACGGCGATGGCGTCATCAAGGTTCGCGGCGTCGACGACCTGCTGGTCTACCGCGCCAAGTGCTGCAATCCCATTCGCGGCGAAGTCATCGTCGGCTACGTGACTCGCGGCAAGGGCGTCGCGGTCCATTCCCGCATGTGCCCCAACGTGCAAAACCTCATGTACGACGTCGAGCGCAAAATCGAAGTCGAGTGGGCGCGGGCCGCCGAGGACGCCTTTCCCGTGCGCATCGTGATCCACACCGACGACCGGCCGGGAATGCTCAACCAGCTCACCTCCGTGCTTTCCGATGAGAACACCAACATCCGCAACCTGGAGGCCAAGGGGGATCTGGACCAGAGCGGCGGCGTGGTGGAGATGACCGTGGAGGTGCGGGACAAGAAGCAGCTCGAAAAGCTGGTGTCCGCCATGCGGCGCATTTCGGGCGTGCGCGACGTGGAGCGCCTCTACAACTGACCATGCCATTTTCGACCGATCCGGAACACATCGCCATTTCCAAGTCCAAGGGAATCAAGATCGACTGGAAGGACGGGCACCGCAGCAATTATGGGTTGCAGTATCTGCGCGACCAATGCCCCTGCGCCACGTGCACCAATGCGCACGGCACGCCTCCGGCGAAGCAGGCCAGTCCGTTCCAGATGTACCAGCCGGCGCTGAAGATGCTCGGCGCGGAGCCGGTGGGGAATTACGCCATCCGGATCGACTGGAGCGATGGGCACAAGACGGGGATCTATTCCTTCGAACACTTCCGCCGGATTTGCCCCTGCGAGGAGTGCAAAGCGGCTTTTGGGCGGTAGCGTGCCACCGTGGCGCAGCCTCTCAGGCTGCCGCGTCCCGACTCCTCGGGACGCTCTTTGGATCGCTCCCGGGAAGCGTCCCGATGAGTCGGGGGTGCCCTCTGGGCCCGGCAGGCAGGAGTGCCGGCGCCACAATGGCGTGCTACCCTGGCAGGTGCACGCCGATGACATACACCGAGATCCTCTTCGATCCGGATGCGGCCGGTTTCGTCCAAGTCACCATCCATCGCCCACACAAGCTGAACGCGCTCAGCAACCGTGTGATGGCGGAGCTGGACGACGCCTTTGAGCGCGTGGAGCGCGAGTACCGCGGCCTGATTCTCACCGGCGCCGGCGAGCGCGCTTTCGTCGCGGGTGCCGATATCGAAGAACTCTCGGGCGCCAGCCCGCTCGATGGCCAGGCGCGATGCGCGCGGGACCAGGCCATCATGCGGCGCCTGGAGACCATGGGTAAACCGTCGATCGCCGCGATCAACGGCTACGCGCTGGGCGGCGGCTTGGAGTTGGCGATGTGTTGTTCACTTCGGGTAGCGGCTGCCACGGCCAAACTGGGACTGCCGGAGGCTAAGATCGGCGTCTTTCCGGCCAACGGCGGAACGCAGCGGTTGCCGCGGTTGGTGGGCCGCGGGCGCGCCCTCGAGATGATGCTGACCGGGGCGCCCATCGACGCCCAGGAAGCCTGGCGCATCGGGCTGGTGAACCGCGTAGTGGAACCCGCCGGGCTGCTGGCGGCGGCGCGCGAGCTGATGCTGGCGATTCTCGCGAATTCGGCGGCCTCCGTCGCCTGCATTCTGCGGTGCGTCGATACCGGCCTCGAAAGCGGCCTCGACGCCGGCCTGGAGCTGGAGGCCGCCAACTATGCCGCCATCTCGACCGGCCCCGAGTTCCGCGAACGCCTGCAGGCGTTTCTCAACCGGCGCCGCACCTGAAGCACCACGGACCACCGCCCTCAACCCTCCTGCCACACTTGGGCAGCGCTCTCAACCCCGTCCGCTGTACACCCCGGAAACGAGGGAGGCGGCCTGCGTCTGTCACGGCGTATACTGGACAACAGAGCTATGACCATCCCCGCAAGGTACGAGAATGGCGTGTTCAGGCCCCTTCAGGACGCGCCAATCAAAGAGGGCACGGTTGTCGAGGTGCATGTACCCGTGGATGCGCCTGCCAAGAGACCACGGTCTATCGGCGATTCGCCCTTCGCCGGCATGTGGAAGGACCGTGAAGACATGGCCGACAGCGTCGAGTATATAAACCGCCTTCGCGGGGAACTCCACGGCTGATTCCAGCCCTGCATAAAGTGATCGCATGCCATTCCTGATCGACAGCAATGTCTTGATCGACGTTTCACGGGGCAAAGCGGCGGCAATCAGATACATCGATGGTCTTGCGGAATCATGGGCACTTTCACAAGTGACCGCCATGGAGCTGATCGTGGGCGCTCGAGACAAGCGGGATCTTGCCACCATTGACGGGTTTTTGTCGCTGTACCCAGTCATACCGCTCAGCGACAGCATCGGCACGGGAGCCTACCGACTCCTGAAGAGCCACGCCAAATCACGCGGGCTTCACGTGTTCGATTCGCTGGTCGCGGCGACTGCAATGGAGAAGGCGCTCACCCTGGTCACCCTCAATCGAAAGCACTATCGGATGATCGAGGGCCTCCAGCTCGAAGTGCCCGACTACTAAAATTCCAGCGTTAGGCCGGCGCACCTCGCTTCAGCCGCGGCTCGGAAGCCGCTACCGTCAGGCCGCGGTTGGCTGAACTTGCGACGTCATTTCGTGACGTGCCCCCTACCTGACCCGGTACAGCCCTGAACCGTGCGGAGGGATCTTGAACGTATAGCCGTCCTTCACCCGCCCCAGTTCTTTCTTCTCCCAGAGATCGCGCACGGCGCAGGTTGCCGGCAAACCCAGCTCGCTCCAATTCACGCGAATCTCCAGCGGCGTTTGATCTCCCACGTTGAACACCGCCAGGTACTTGCCGTCCGACCCCAACACGTCCGAGGTCCAGGCAACCTGGTCCCCTCGTTGGAACAGTTGGCGGCTGCTCGTACCGTACTGGTCGGCGTTCAGCACTTCGTCGTTGGTCAGCAACGAAAGCGTGAAATCGTCGTTGCTGGGCAAGTCGCCGCCGAACATGAGGGGGCTGCACGCAATCGACCACAGGCTCATGAGCGTGCGTTGTTCGTCGCGCGTGAAGCGCGTCGTGCGATCGTCGCCGCGCTCGGCGCGAATTCCGATGCGGCCGAGCGGCAGCATGTCGGCGTCCGGCCAGGCGCCGGGCCGCGTGTGCCGGCTCCACTTGTCGAGCAGATTGAAACTGGCGCGGAGGTCCTGCCAGCGGTCCCAGAAATCGTCGGCAATCCGCCACAGGTTTGCATGGGCCGCGTAGAAATCGGCCTTCGTCAGGTCCGCCGGGCCGGGTGAAAGACTCAGCACGATGGCCCGTCCGGACTTCACAATGGCGCGGTCGAGGGCGGCAATCTCGTCTCCGTGAAAGGGGATCGAAATGTCGTCGGCCTTGATGTAGTCCACGCCCCATTGGGCGTAGAGCTGCAAGATGGAATCGTAGTAATCCTGGGCCCCGGGCTTGCTCATGTCGAGGCCGTACATGTCGGTGTTCCAGCGGCACAGCGACTTGGTGTCGGCGATGGCGGCGGCGCGCGCCTTGCTGCCGAAGACCGGCAGGTCCGCGGCCACGGCTCGGCGCGGGATGCCGCGCATGATATGGATGCCGAATTTGAGACCCTTGGCGTGGATGGTATCGGCCAGCGGACGGAAGCCCTGGCCGCCGGCGGCCGAGGGGAAACGGTTGGTGGCGGGCGTGAGACGGCCGTATTCGTCCATGACGAGATCGGCGTTGGGGCGGTAGCCGTGCGTCTGCGGGTGCGGCTCGGACCACTGGATGTCCACCACCACGTATTGCCAGCCGTGGCTTTTTAGGCGATCGGCCATGTAGTCGGCGTTGGCCTTGACCTCCGCCTCGGTGACGGTGGTCCCGTAGGAATCCCAACTGTTCCAGCCCATGGGCGGCGTGGGCACAGCGCGGTGCCCCCTGGGCCCGGCGGCGGCCGCCGCCAGTGGCGCGATGAGTAACAGCGCGGCAAGTTTCATACTCTTTCCCGGTATTCCTTTACCAGCCCGGCGTCC
>PLMF01000271.1 GCA_003142355.1 Bryobacterales bacterium | reverse complement strand
CCCGGCGAAACGCCCCCGGCGCCGGTCCAGGAACACAGGTCCACCGGCGAACCCGTTTTCGGTATCGGCGGGCCGGCAACTGCACTTGGCAGCACTCAAGGCCCTAAGTGAACAGCATTGGGACTAGCCCTCTTGGGCCAGTCGGAAATGGCCCTGTTTAGGCAGGCCGGGCCGGTAACACCCGCCGCCAGGCGCAGCGCCTTATAGGGCTCTGGAATCAGGGATGGCTGGGGCGAATCAACCGCGGGCTCTGAGGGGGGCCCGCAGGGGGGCAGCGTGAATATATCCGAGACTTTCATCCGGCGGCCGATTGCGACCAGCCTGATTATGGCGGGTATCGCACTGTTCGGCGTCATCGCTTATCGGGCGCTGCCGGTCAGCGATCTTCCGCAGGTCGATTATCCCACGCTCACGGTTTCAGCCAACCTTCCCGGCGCCAACCCCGATACCATGGCCTCCTCGGTGGCCACCCCGCTGGAACGGCAGTTCACCATGATCGCCGGCCTGGATTCCATGATCTCCAGCAGTTCCATGGGGTCCACCCAGGTCACCCTCCAGTTCGATCTGGGCCGGGACATCGACGGGGCGACGGTGGATGTGGAGACGGCCATCGCCGAGGCCATGCCGCTGCTGCCGCCTGGAATGCCCACGCCGCCCTCCTTCCGCAAGGTGAATCCCGGCGACCAGCCCATCATCTTCCTTTTCCTGACTTCACCCACGCTGCGGCTCTCCGACCTGGACGAATACGCCGAGACCCTGGTGGCGCAGCGCATTTCCATGGTCTCCGGAGTGGCCCAGGTGCAGGTGTTCGGCTCCGCCAAGTATGCCGTGCGCGTGCAGGCCGATCCCAACCTGTTGGCGTCGCGCCAGATCGGCCTCAACGAAATCGACAGCGCGCTGCGCCGGTGGAACGTCAACATACCAACCGGCACGTTGTACGGGCCGCACACCGCTTACAACGTCCAGGTCAACGGCCAGCTCATGCGGGCCTGGCAATACCGCCCCATGATCGTGGCCTACCGGAACGGCGCTCCTATCCGGTTGCGCGACGTAGCCAACGTGATCGATAGCGTGCAGGACGACAAGCAGATTGCGCTCCTTTACGGCGGCGAGTATGGGACTGAGGGCACCATGGGCATAAACCTGGCGGTGATGCGCCAACCGGGCAGCAACACCGTCGAAGTGGTCGACAGAATACGCGCTCTCATTCCCACCTTCCAGGCCGGGATGCCCTCCTCCGTGCACCTGGGAATTCGCGGCGACCGCTCCAAGAACATTCGCGAAGCCTTCCAGGATATCCAGTTCACCATGGCCGCCACCCTGGCCCTGGTCATCCTCGTCATCTTCCTGTTCCTGAAGAACTTCTCCGCCACCATGATCCCCGCCATGGCGCTGCCGTTCTCCATCGTGGGCACCTTCTCGGTGATGTACCTGCTGAATTTCAGCATCAACAACATTTCGATGATGGCGCTCATCCTCTCGATAGGCTTTGTGGTGGACGACGCCATTGTCATGTTGGAGAACATCGTCCGGCACATCGAGCATGGAGAAAAGCCGTATCAGGCGGCGCTCACGGGGTCGAGGGAGATCGGCTTCACGATTGTCTCGATGACGCTCTCGCTGGCGGCGGTGTTCATTCCGATCCTGTTCATGTCGGGCATTTTGGGACGGCTGTTCCGCGAGTTCGCGGTGACCATCTGCACCGCCATCCTCATTTCCGGCATGGTGTCGATCAGCCTGACTCCGATGCTGTGCAGCCGCTTTCTGCGGGAAATCAAAACCTCGGGCCACGGACTGCTCTACCGTGCCACGGAGCGGGTTTTTCAGGGCATGCTGAGTACTTACAGCACCAGTCTCCGCTGGGTGCTGGGGCACCGCCCGGTCATGCTGGGGATGTTTTTGGTGGTTCTTGGAATTACCGGCTGGCTGTATGTAGCCGTGCCCAAGGGATTCATCCCGGATACCGACAACGACACCTTCAACATCCAGACCGAAGCCGCGCAGGGCACTTCCTACTACCAGATGGTCAGATACCAACGGCGGCTCGACCAGATCGTAGTGGCGGACCCGGACGTGGAGAGTTTCTACTCGAGTACCGGCGGAGGCTTCATGGGATCCGCCAACACGGGCCGGCTCATGATTAACCTGAAACCGCGCCGGCAGCGTGTGGCCACGGTCGCCGACATCGTGAACCGGCTTCGCCCGAAGGTTTCCGGCATCCCCGGGCTGCGCGTCTACCTGACGGTTCCCCAGGCCATTCGCGTGGGCGGCCGCATGTCCAAGAGCAGCTACGATTACACGCTGTACGGGCCGGACACCCAACAACTTTACACGGAAGCGCAAAAACTCGAACGCATTGTGGCCCGCCTGCCGGGACTGCTGGAGGTGACGAGCGATCTTCAGATCAAGAACCCGCAGGTCAACATTGTCCTCGATCGCGACCGCGCCGCCGCTTTGAACCTGAACTGGAACGAGGTTTCCGCGTCGCTCTACGACGCTTTTGGCCCGCAATACTCCTCCACCATTTATTCGTCCACCAACCAATACGAGGTGTTGCTCGAGATGCTGCCGCAGTTCCAGCAGCACACCGACGGGTTGAACATGATCTATCTCAAATCCGACACCGGGCAGATGGTGCCGCTGAGCGCCGTGGCGAAGCTGGAGGAGAACGCCGGACCGCAGAGCATCCCGCACTCGGGCCAACTGCCGTCGGTCACCATCTCCTTCAGCCTGCGGCCGGGCACGTCGCTGGGGCAGGCAACGGATGAGATCGAAGAAGCGTCCAAAGCCAACCTCCCGGCCACCATTACAGCCGCGTTCCAGGGCACGGCAAAGGTGTTCCAGGATTCCATGAAGAACATGGGGATTCTGCTCATTGTGGCGATCGCGGTGGTATACATCGTGCTCGGCGTGCTGTACGAGAGCTACGTCCATCCTTTGACCATCCTGTCGGGATTGCCTTCGGCCGGCTTCGGCGCGCTGCTCACGCTGCTGCTCTTCAAGATCGATCTGAGCATCTACTCGTTTGTCGGCCTCATCATGCTGATCGGGATTGTGAAGAAGAACGCCATTATGCAGATCGATTTCGCCCTGGAGGCCGAGCGCAAGGAACACAAGACACCCGCCGAGGCGGTTTATGAAGGCTGCCTCATCCGCTTCCGCCCCATCATGATNNACCATGGCGGCGCTGCTGGGCGGGCTGCCTATCGCGCTGGGCTACGGGGCGGGCGGCGAGGCGCGCCGGCCGCTGGGCATGGCGGTGGTAGGCGGCCTGGCATTTTCGCAGTTGATGACTCTGTATCTGACTCCGGTGGTTTATACGTACATGGCGGCGATCGTGGAACGGTGGAATGCGCGGAAGTCGCGCAAGGTGTTGTCCCCCGTGATGCAGGCGGGAGACTGACGCATGTCAACTAACAACCGTGCCATCTCGCCTGGACCGCTCTCTGACGTTCGCGGCTCTGTCCCCGATTCCGAGCCGCGAACGTCAGAGAGCGGTTGGGAGAGACCCGCATGAACATTTCCCAGACCTTCATCGAGAGGCCCATCGCCACCAGCCTGCTGATGGCGGCTATCGCCCTGTTCGGGGCGGTGGCCTACCGTGCGCTGCCGGTGAGCGACCTTCCCAACGTGGACCTGCCCACGCTGCTCGTGACCGCCAGCTTGCCCGGAGCCAGCCCCGAAACCATGGCCGCCGCCGTGGCCACCCCGCTCGAAAACCAGTTCTCCACCATTGCCGGGATGAATTCCATGTCTTCGTCGAATTCGCTCGGCAACACCCAGATCACCCTGGAGTTCGACCTTAGCCGCAAGCTGGACGGAGCGGCGGTGGACGTGCAGGCGGCCATCACGCAGGCCTCGCGCCTGCTGCCCCAGGGCATGCCCACGCCACCCACCTTCACCAAGGTGAACCCGGCGGACCAGCCGATTTTATACATCGCCCTGACCTCGCCCACGCTGCCGCTGTGGACCCTGGATGAATATGCCGAGACGCGCCTGGCGCAGCGGGTTTCCATGATCTCCGGCGTGGCGCAGGTGCAGGTGCTGGGCGCCCAGAAGTACGCCGTGCACGTGCAGATGGACCCCAACGCCATGGCCTCGCGGCAGGTGGGCATCAACGAGATTCAAACCGCCCTGACCAACTGGAATGTGAACCTTCCCACGGGCTCCATCATCGGACCGCAGCGCGCCTTCACGCTCGAAGCCAGCGGGCAGTTGATGTCCGCTAGTGACTATCGCCCCGTGGTGGTGGCATACCGCGATGGCTCACCCGTTCGCCTGGAAGAACTGGGCAACGTGATCGACAGCGT
>PLMF01000233.1:1960-16523 GCA_003142355.1 Bryobacterales bacterium | reverse complement strand
GCCGGTTGGCCGGGTCCGGCGCCGGCGCGCGCTTGGTCGATACCAGGTCCGGCGAGGCGCTGTGGCGAAACATGAGGTTGGCAATCTCGGCGGTCGCGTCGCCGGGTTCCACCAGCACTGTGATCGTGCCCATGGCCCGCTGGCCGAACAGGGACCGATGCTCCTTCAGCCAGCGCGCCGTGCGGCCCATTTGCGCCCACGCCGCGAGGGCTGTCTTGTTGCCGCCCAGGAGCGCATCCTGGTAAGCCGCATCCGGTGCCAGGATGTAGTTGCCTCCGGCGGTCCAGGCGTCCACCAGCGCCAGTTCCAGGGAACCGAACGGCAACACCTGCCCGGCATCCACTCCGGCGTCGCGATCGGGTGCGTATCCGAGGACCGGCGATCGATCGGGGTAAAGCGCTCGAAGCCAGGCCACCAGGTAACCGTTGGCAGTCACCCAGGCTCTGGTCGTGGCTCCAGCGACAAAGGCGCCATCGTCGGTCCGCCGGCTGGCCTCCGCGCCCGGCCACATCCCGGTTTTGACCGCCACGGCCTCCGCCGGTTGCGCCAGGCCGAACTCCTCCCCGCCCGCCAGGCGGATGGCGCCGGCCGGGATCGCTTCCACGCCAGCGGCCCGGCAAGCCGCCGCGACGTTGTCCCCGGCCGTCCGAAGCCAAACTGCGTCCACGCCGCCGGCCTCCAGGAGCGCGGCGCAACTCGCCGTGGAATCCCACCGCAACACGATTCGGCTGGACAGGTCGGCTGGCATATCCGCAGACAGCTTCAGTTTACACCCCGGTCAACCGTCGATCGGCGTGACGCCTGCTAAACTGTTAGTTTCGTTATGGCTATCAGCAAAGATCTGCTCGAGATTCTGGTGTGTCCCGTCTGCAAAGCCACGGTGGAGCTCAAGCCCGACCAGAGCGGCTTGAAGTGCGTCCAGTGCCATCGCGTCTACCCCGTTCGCGACGACATTCCCGTGATGCTGGTGGACGAGGCGAAAATCGAAGAATAGGCGCGCTGTGCAAAGCGTTCTGGAGTGTTTGCCGCGGGCCAGCCGGGTGGCGATTCTCCGGCTCCGGTCGCTGGGCGATTGCGTGCTCTCGACACCCGCGCTCGATATTCTCAAACGCTGCCGTCCCGACCTGCGCCTCGCGGTGATGGTGGAAGACCGGTTCCGTGCCGTCTTCGAGGGCAATCCCGACCTGGATCAGATTCTGCCGCCCGCCCTGGGCGCGCTTCGCCGCTGGCGCCCGCTGTTGTGCCTGAACCTGCACGGCGGCGCCCGCAGCGCCTGGATGACGGCGCTCTCCGGCGCCCGGTACCGCGCCGGTTTCGGCCATTTCCGGTATCAGCCGGTGTACAACGTGCCTATCCCTCGCGCGCAGCAGATCCTGGCGTTGGACCGCAAGGTGCACACGGCCGAGCACCTGGCGGGCGCAGTGTTTTATTTAGGCGCGCCACTGGTGGAGATTCCGCGAGCGAAACTGGCGCTGGGTGGGACAGACGCTTTCGTCTGTCAACCCGGCGCTGCCTACGCCATCATCCACCCGTTTGCCACCACCCCCGCCAAGACCTGGCACACCGCCGGCTTCCTGGCCGTCGCTCACCACCTTCGACAATCCGGCCTCGAGCCGGTTTTCATCGGCGGCGGCGGCGATGATTTTTCCCCCTTTCACGCGTTCCGAGCCATCTCCGGCGCGCCGCTTTCCGAGATCAAGCGGCTGATCGCCGCCGCCTCGCTCTACGTCGGCAACGATTCCGGTCCCGCCCACATGGCGGCCGCCCTGGGAGTTCGGGCAGTGGTGATCTTCGGCGCCTCGGATCCGGCCATCTGGGGCCCGTGGCGCTCCGTATCGGAAGTGGTCGTCGCGCCCTGCGGCGTGGCCCAGGTCCTCGACGCGCTGGCGCGCCTGCGGGTGCCCGCATGACCGAACTGCTGCGCCTGCTGGCCTACGCCCGCCGCTACTGGGTGTCGCTGGCCGCATCCGTGGTCCTCATGGCCGCGGCCGGCGGCTCGACCGCCATGATGGCGCTCCTCATCGGTCCCATCTTCGACCGGGTGCTCAACGCCTCCGCGGCCAATACCCCGGTCAAGCTGTACACCGACCCCATCTTCCACCACAGCTTCTATCTCAGTAGTTTCGTGCCCGCTTCCATTCACAACGTCTGGACCATGGTGGCCTTCGCCATCCTGGCGGTTTTTCTCACCAAAGGTGTTTGCGATTACTTCGGCAACTACCTGGTGAATTACGTGGGGTTCTCCGCCGTAACCAACCTGCGGGACACGGTGTTCGACAAGGTGCTGAAGCAGGGCGCGGAGTTTTTTGAATCGCATTCCACCGGACGCCTCATGTCGTCGATCATGAACGACATCGACAAGGTGCAACTGGCCACCTCGCACATTCTGGCGGACCTTTTGCGGCAAACGTTTACGGCTGTCTCGCTGCTCCTGGTGGTGATGACCAAGGACTGGCGGCTGGCGCTGGCGAGTCTGACCGTGCTGCCGTTCGTCGCCGTGCCGACCACGCGCATCGGCCGCCGCATCCGGCGCACCAGCCGCCGCACCCAGGACCGCCAGGCGGAGCTGAACCAGATTCTCCAGGAGACCCTCAGCGGCCACATGGTGGTCAAGGCGTTTGGGGCCGAACCCTACGAATCCCGGCGATTCCGCGAAGCTTCGCATAACCTGTTGAAGACCAATCTGCGCTACGTGGCGCAGCAGGCGCTCTCTTCGCCCCTGATCGAGATGTTCGGCGCCATCACCATCGTCTGCCTGCTCACCTACGCCCGCATCCAGATCAAAGCCGGCACCTTGACCGCCGGCGATTTCACCAGCTTCGTGTTCGCCCTGCTGATGCTCTATGAGCCCGTCAAGCGCCTGGTGGGCATCCACAACATTTTCGAGCAGGCCCTGGGCGCCTCGCAGAAGGTTTTCGAACACCTCGACCACATCGAAGAAATCGTCGAGAAGCCCGGCGCGCCCAAGATCGAGAAGTTCGAGCGCGGCATCGTCTTCGACAACGTGTCGTTCCGCTATCCCGGCGCGCCCAACGGCTTCCAGATTCAGGGCCTCGACCTGGAAGTGAAGGCCGGCGAGGTGGTGGCCCTAGTCGGCCCGAGCGGCGCCGGAAAGACCACCGTCGCCAACCTGGCGCCGCGCTTCTACGACGTCGTCGCCGGCGCCATCAAAGTGGACGGCCAAGACGTGCGCGACCTGAACCTGGCCGGACTGCGGTCGCTGATCGGCATCGTGGCGCAGGACACGTTTCTGTTCAACGACACGGTGGCCCACAACATCGCCTATGCCCGGCCCGGCGCGTCCATGGAAGAGGTACGTAGCGCGGCGGAAACAGCGCTGGCGCATGAGTTCATCATGCAGATGCCGGAGGGATATGGAACCATCATCGGCGACCGCGGCCTCAAGCTCAGCGGCGGCCAGCGCCAGCGCATCGCCATCGCCCGCGCGCTGCTGAAGAACGCGCCCATCCTGATCCTCGACGAGGCCACCTCGCACCTCGACACGGAATCCGAAATGCTGGTTCAAAAGGCGCTGGCCAACCTGATGGAGCACCGCACCGTCATCGTAATCGCGCACCGTCTCTCCACCATCCGCCGCGCCGACAAGATCGTGGTGCTGGATAAGGGCCGTGTGCGCGAGGTGGGAACGCACGAAGAGCTCATCAATCGCGGTGGAATCTATCAGCGGCTCCACGAGCTTCAGTTCGAGCACGTTGCATCGGAGGTGGATTAGTGGGCCTGCGCAGCATGACGGGCTTCGCCCGCGTGAGAAGAAACATCGAGCAGGGCGAGATTGTCGCCACCCTGAAGAGCGTGAACCATCGCGGCCTGGACATGCACTGCCGCATGCCCGCGGAAATGGACGCTNNGCTGAACCGGCCGCTGCTCGACGCCTACATTCAGGCCTTTCGCGACGCCGCCGGGAGCTACGGGCTGAGCGGCCAGCCGGACCTCAACTCCGCCCTGAGCATTCCGGGGATGCTGAGCGCCGCCGGCGACGAAGAGATTGAAGAGGCGGTCGCCAAGGCCGTTTTGGAAGCCGCCGCCGAAGCGCTGGTCCTGCTCAACGCCTTCCGCGAGCGGGAAGGCGCCGCCATCGCTCAGGAGATGCGGCAACGTTGCCGGAGCGTCTGCGGCTTGGTCGGCCGCATGGAAGAGATTCGCGCCGGCGCCAGCGCCGCCTTCCACAAGCGTCTGCGCGAAAAACTGGCCGATTTGCTTGCAGGCGCCGCCATGGACCCCCAGCGCCTGGCGCAGGAAGCCGCCCTGCTGGCCGACCGCAGCGACATCGCCGAGGAACTGGTCCGCTTGCGGACGCACGCCGCGCAACTCGACGCCATGCTCTCCGGCGGCGGCGAAGTGGGCAAGCGTCTCGATTTCCTCTTGCAGGAGATGAACCGCGAATCGAATACGGTTCTTTCCAAGACCGGCGGCCTGGGCGACCTCGGCCTCACCATGACCGAGCTGGCCCTGGCCGCGAAGTCCGAGATCGACAAAATCCGCGAGCAGTCGCTGAATCTGGAATGACGAATGGATTTCACCGCAGAGCAGGTGACTGGGGGCCATGTGGCGCAGGCACTCGTGCCTNNCGACTCATCGGGACGCTCTTTGGGAGCACGCTCGGAAGGCACCCCGAGGAGCCCGGGGTGCCTTCTGGGCCCGGCAGACTGAGAGTTTGCGCCACGGTTGAGCTCAAGTCTTTGACATGACTACTGTTTTCATCGTCTCCGCACCCTCCGGCTCGGGAAAAACCACCCTGGTCTCGCGCCTGCTGGCCAGCCTGCCCGGCCTAATGTTTTCCGTCTCCTACACCACCCGCAAACCGCGCGGCGACGAGGTCGACGGCCACAGCTACCGCTTCGTCTCGCGCCAGGATTTCGAGGCCATGGTCGCCCGCGGCGAGTTCCTCGAATGGGCCGAGGTTTTCGGCAATTATTACGGCACCCACCGCGGCATCCTCGAGGAGGCCCAGGCCCAGGGTAAGGACCTGGTACTCGACATCGACGTGCAAGGTGCGCGACAATTAAGAAGTCGGATTCCGGAGGCTGTTTCCGTCTTCATCCTGGCTCCCTCGCGGCAGATTTTGGAGCAGAGGCTTCGTGCGCGCGGCGAGGACCGGGAAGACGTCATCGAAAGACGGCTGCGGGACGCGGCCGAGGAGATTCGGAACTACGACCGGTACGATTATGTTGTGATTAACCGGGACCTGGATGACTCCGCTGCCACTCTCCGCGCCATCGTGCGCGCGGAGCGGGTGCGGCGATCCAGGATCGAAGAACAGATTCGGCCCATTCTGGACACATTTCGAGCTTGAAGAGGTATCGACATCATGGCGGACAAAGCCCCACGCAACAACACTCACTGCACCATCCCCGACGACGCCGAGCAGAGCACCTACCGGTTCATCATCGTAGCCGCCAAGCGGGCCCGGCAATTGCAGGGCGGCGCCCGTCCCGTGTTGCCCACCTCTTCCAAGAAGCCCACCATTATCGCCATGGAGGAGGTACGGCGCGGCTTGGTGAAGTACAGCCTCACCGGCCCGGCGCCGCAGATACCGCATCCCGAACCGGTTCTGTAAGCCCGCATGAAGATCATCCTGGGCGTCGGAGGCGGAATCGCGGCCTATAAGTCCGCCGAGTTGGCGCGCCTGCTGATCGAGGAAGGTCACCAAGTCCAGGCCGTCATGACCCGCGCCGCGCAGGAGTTCATCCGCCCCCTCACCTTCGCCGCTCTGACCGGGCGCAAGACGCTCACCGATCTGTTCGCCATCGAGAGCGCCATCGAGCACATTTCGGTGGCGCAGGAAAACGAGCTGATGGCCATTGCTCCGGCTACCGCGGACCTCGTCGCCAAGCTGGCCCATGGCCTGGCGGACGACTTTCTCACCACCCTCTACCTGGCCTTCACCGGCCCCGTGGTGGTGGCTCCTTCGATGAACTCGAACATGTGGCTGCACCCCGCTACCCAGGCCAACCTCGAAACGCTGCGCCGGCGCGGCCACCGCATCGTGGAACCGGAGAGCGGCTACCTGGCGTGCGGCATGACCGGCCCCGGCCGGCTGGCGGAGCCCGTAGCCATCGTGGAAGCCATCCAGCGCGAATCGCGGAAGCGTCGGGATTTGGAAGGCGAAACCGTGCTCATCACCGCCGGCCCCACCCAGGAGCCGCTCGACCCCGTGCGCTATATCTCCAACCGCTCCAGCGGCAAGATGGGCTATGCGCTGGCCGAAGCCGCGGCCGCCCGCGGCGCGCGCGTCATCCTGGTCTCCGGTCCCGTGCACCTGGCCCCTCCGCGCGGCCTCGAGGTGATTTCCGTGCGCACCGCCGCCGAGATGCGCCACAAGGTGTTCGAAAACCTGGCGGCCGCCAGCATCGTCGTCAAGGCTGCCGCGGTGGCCGATTTCCATCTGAGCAAAGTCCCGGAGCAGAAGGTCAAAAAGACCGCAGCCCGCATGTCTCTGGAACTCGACCCGACCCCCGATATCCTGGCCGAATTGGGCCGCAAGAAGGGCGATCGCCTGCTCATCGGCTTCGCCGCGGAGACGCAAAACCTGCACCAGGAAGCCCGCCGCAAATTGGAATCCAAGAACTGCGACATGGTGGTTGGCAACCTGGTGGGCGGCAGCGACACGGGCTTCGAATCCGACCAAAACGAGGTCGTGCTGGCGCTCGCGACCGGTGAACTCATCCCCCTGCCCCGCGCTGCCAAGCGCGAGATCGCCGACCGCATTTTCGACGAAGCTCTGAAACTGCGCCTGGCCCTGCGCGCCGCCAATGGACGCTGATCTCCTCCGCCGCTACCTCGAGTTCTACCAGGACCTCGGGATCAAAACGCTGTATCGCCGCGCAGCACCCAGTGGTGGGGCAGGCGGTGCCGCCTGCCCGGTTACCGAGGAGCACGTCGCTGGCGAAACGCTGCCGCAGATCCTCTCCGACATCGGAGATTGCCGCCGCTGCCGTCTCCACGAGGGCCGCCACAAACTGGTCTTCGGCGTAGGTAATCCAACCGCGCCGCTGGTCTTCGTGGGTGAGGGTCCCGGCGCCGATGAAGACGCCCAAGGCATCCCCTTCGTGGGCCGCGCCGGCCAGTTGCTCACGCAGATGATCGAGAACACGGCCAAACGCGAGGGCATCGCGCTGACCCGCGACGGCGTGTACATCTGCAACGTGGTGAAATGCCGGCCGCCCGAGAACCGCACCCCCGAGCCGGACGAAATGGAGATCTGCGGGCAGTTTCTGACCCGCCAGCTCCTCGCCATCCGCCCCAAGGCCATCTGCGTGTTAGGCGGCACCGCCGCCCGCGCTCTCACCGGTCGCAAGGAAGGTGTTACCAAGATGAGGGGCAAGTGGTTTCAATGGCGCGATGTCCCGGTCATGGTCACCTACCACCCTTCGTACTTGCTGCGGCCTTACAACCAGGACGCCAAGCGTGAGGCCTGGGAGGATCTCAAGAAGGTCCTGCACTTCGTCTACGACTGAGGCGCAATTCGGGAAAATCGCAAAACGCTCCGTCTCTCCCCGTATTTATGTCCCCGTATTTAGTAGAACAGGTACTTCCGCCACTGCGCATCGCTCTTGCCCAGCATCCGCATCAGGTGACGGCTGGTGTGCAGGCTGAACGGTCGCGGTTGCCGCACCAGTTTCATGCCGGCTTCTTCGGGAGTCCGGCTGCCTTTGCGGTTGTTGCACACGTGGCAGCAGGCCACCAGGTTCTCCCAGGCCGATTCGCCGGCGCGCGACCGCGGCACTACGTGATCCAGCGTCAGCTCGCCCGAGGGCAGCGTTCGATGGCAATACTGGCAGGTGTAGCGGTCGCGCATCAGAATGTTCTTGCGCGAGAGCGCCCGCGTCTGATGGGGAATGCGCCGGTATTCCAGCAGCCGGATCACGGACGGCAGACGAACCACCGCCCGCGCCGAATGGACCGCGTTCAGCGATTCCTCCTCCGCCGACGCCACCCCCTTCAGCACCAGCACCAGCGCGCGGCGCGCGGCGCAGATGTTGATCGGCTCATAGCTGGCGTTGAGCACCAGTACCGGTCTTTGCAGTCGATTGCTGGCCATTCAGAATACTCCCATGCGGCGGTCCACGCGGGCCACGGTCAAGAGCGAAACCTTGGCTGCGCCCGCCCGCTTGAGTGCCAGGGCACATGCGGCCGCCGTGGCGCCGGTGGTCATGACGTCGTCGATCAGCAGGATGCGTTTGCCTTTCACCGTTCGAGCCCAAGCAGCGCGCCGGAGTTGGAAAGCGGCCGCCACGTTCTGGCGGCGGCCGGTGTTGCTGAGGCCCGCCTGCGCCACCGTGGGCCGCACCCGCTTCAGCGCATGGACGACGGGAATGCCGCAGCGCCGCGCGATGGTCCGCGCCAGCAACTCCGATTGGTTGAACCCCCGTTGCCACTGCCGGCGCCAGTGCAGCGGAACCGGCGTCGCGGCATCGAATCGCTCCTCGCGCGGCAGCGCCGCCGCCAGCAGCGCGCCCAGCGGACGCGCCAGCGTCTTGACCCGGCCGTACTTGTAAAGGTGGATCAATTCGCGCAGCACGCCTTCATAGGCGCCGAAGCAGTAAGCCGCGTCGAAGCCCCGCAGGCCGTAGCGGCACAGAGCGCAGCGCCCTTCCGCGTCCAGCGGAAAGGCGTTCTGAAATGGGGCCCTGCAACTGACGCAGAAGAACTCCGCGCTCAGCGGCTCGGGCACCCTCAAACATGCGCGGCAGACCGGGATGCGGGTCGCTTCCCCCAAAGGCCGGCCACAGACGCGGCAATCGCCGGGAAAGAAGAGGGAAAAAAGGGCATGCGAGGCTTCGCGGACTACAGAAGGACCGTGGCTTGCGACTGCGGCTCGACTGCTACTCGAGAAGACCCACCTCCGCTAAGAGTTCATTGTAATACAATACAGACCGAGGGACCATGCGAGGCTCGTGGCGGCTTGCCGGTTGGGTGCTCGGGCTGGGTTTGCTGGCGCCGCTCGCCTTCCACGCGCAAGTTGCCATCCAACCGCGTCCCAAACCCGGTGCCGCGGAGCCCAAGCGGCCGCCCGCCAATCTCCGCGTCGAGACCAACCTGGTGCTGGTTCCGGTCACCGTCTGCGACCCCTTGAACCGCCCCGTAACCGGCCTCGAGAAGGAGCACTTCAAGGTCTTCGACGACCGCGTGGAACAGACCGTCACGCACTTCGCCATGGACGATGAACCGGTGGCCGTCGGCCTGGTCTTCGATATCAGCGGCAGCATGGGACCCAAGCTGCGCCTCTCGCGCCTGGCGGCGGCCGCGTTCTTCCATACCGCCAATCCCGAGGACGAGTTCTTCCTGGTCGAGTTCAACGACCAGCCCAAGATGGTGGTGCCGCTGACGCAGAACGTCGAGGAGATCCAGAACCAGCTCACCTTCGCCCAGTCCAAGGGACGCACCGCGCTGCTCGACGCCATCTTCCTCTCGCTGCACGAAATGAAGAAATCGACCAAGAACAAGAAGGCCCTGCTCATCATTTCCGACGGTGGCGACAACAGCAGCCGCTACACCGAAGGCGAGGTCAAGAACCTGGTGCGCGAGAGCGACACGCTGATTTATGCCATCGGAGTGTTCGAGGCCGACAACGCGCGCGGGCGCACCCCCGAGGAAGCCGCCGGGCCGAGCCTGTTGAACGACGTCGCCGAGCAGACCGGCGGCCGCCACTTCCCGGCCAGCCCGTCCGAGCTTCCCGACATCGCCGCCAAGATCGGCGTCGAGCTGCGCAACCGCTATGTGCTGGGCTTCTCGCCCACCGCCCAGCAGCGCGACGGCCGCTATCACCGCGTGCAGGTCAAAGTGGTCCCCCCGCGCGGCCTGCCTCCCCTGCACGCCTACTGGCGCCTGGGATACTACGCGCCGACGGAGTAGGGCGTTCGCTGGCACGCCGGCAAAACACCGGGGCGTCATTTGGCGCTACAATGGACGACAGAATGGCAAATGAACTTCAGGCCGTGATCGCGGAATTGGGGGGCGAGGGGGTGATGGGCCGCACTCTACGGACCGACAACGACCTTCGATCGGCGATCCGTGAGGGCTTTCCCCAGAAAGTTGTGGGCAGCGTCATGAGCTCCGCCGGATTGACCCTCAAGGAACTGTCGGCGACCCTCGATCTTTCGCCGCGCAGCCTGCAGCGGCGCCGGCATCAAGGCCGCCTGGCGCGTTACGAGTCCGACCGCCTGTACCGCCTGGCTCGCATTGTGGCGCTCGCCAAGCAGTATATCGGGGATGAGGAAACCGCAACCCGGTGGCTCAGACGGCCGAACCGGGCGCTCGGCGGCCACAACCCGCTCGAACTGATCGACACTGAACTGGGCGCGCGCGCGGTCGAGAACGTTCTGGGCCGAATCGCGTTCGGCGGCGTGAGTTGATTCGGGTTTACAGGATCGTCCGGAAACCTTACTCGAGGAAGCCGCTCGACGGTGAAGGCCCTTATCGATTTGGAGGCCGGTGGTCCAGTCCAGGCACGCGCTTGGCCTATCTGGCAGAGCACCTCTCCCTGGCCATGATCGAGTACTTTGTCCACATCGACGCCAGTGACCCACCAAAGGACCTCGTGGTCGTGGCCGCCGACATCCCGGATCGCGTTTCGCGGGTGGTACTGACCCCACAGACGCTGCCCCCCAACTGGCGGCAAGTTCCCGCTCCGCCGTCTCTTGCCACGATCGGGGACTCCTTCGCCGCCGAACCTAAGAGCGCTATCCTGGTGCTCCCCTCGGCGCTGGTCCCGTCAGAGTCGAACTGGCTGGTCAACCCTCTCCACGCGGAATTCGCGAAGATCCAGGTGCAGCCGGCGGAGCCGTTCCACTACGATGCGCGGTTCTTCGGCGCCACGGAACCTGGGTAGAGCATAATCGCCAGTAATGCCATTACAGGCCGCGGGTGCCGTAGATCGAGTCCCGGCTNNCCTTGAACTCACGCAACCATTGCTCCGTATTCAGTTCGGCCTCTGACCCGGCCCGCGATTGGAGCTGCCGACGAATGGTCGCGACGCCGACAGCCACCACGTCATCCGCTTTGCCGATCAAACCGGCCTGAATTGCCTGCCCAATCAGCCGCTCTTCTTCCGGGTTCAGTTGAATCGTCCTACCATGTCCTCACTCGATTATCTCAGTTCTCCAGCCGTTTTAAGGATAAACTAGCAGTATGGACTGGAGCAGGTGCAGTGCTGTCGACCGCAACCCCGCGAAGGTTGGCGGCGTATGGTGCTTTCGAGGCACACGCCTGCCGGTTGCCACGTTGTTCGAGCACCTCGACCAGGGATCGACCATAGACGAGTTCTTGGAATGGTTCCCGTCTGTTAGTCGAGAGCAGGTGCATCGCGTCCTTGCCTTGGCCCGGAGTTCCCTTGAGCAGTCCACGGCGGTTGCGTGAAGATCCTGTTCGACGCCAGCACCCCGGCCCCGCTCGCCCGGTTTTTGCGAGGGCATGAGGTGGTGCGGGCGGATGAATTGGGATGGCAGGGACTGGAGAACGGCGCATTGCTGGACGCGGCCGAGCAAGCGGGGTTCGACCTGCTGCTCACCTGCGATCAAAATGTCCGGTATCAACAGAATCTTGCGAGCCGTAAGTTGGCTCTTGTCATCCTATCCTCGAATCACTGGCCGACCCTGCGGCGAATTGCGGCGCGAATCGCCACAGCCGTCGATTTCGTGCAAACCGGGCAGATCGTTACGGTCGATGTCGCAACGCTGTAGGCCGCTTGGGACTCACGGTCGGCGGCGAAGCACAAGGAAGGGGCGGCGGCTGTACGTCCATGTGAACTGACGACCGGGGCGAGCGCGACGCCGCAATTCGGTGGCTGGCTGCGAAACTCCCGCAGTTTGGGAGTTTCGTTGCCTGTCACCGAATTGCCCCTGTCACCGAATTGCCCCTGTCACCGAATGGCCCCGAATGGCCCATGTCACCGAATTGCCCAGACCGTATGGTACGCTGTTGTGCATGAAACCAGACCTCTACACGAAAGCCGTTCTCACCGTCATCGCGATGGTTCTCACCGCCATTGCCTGCAAACCATTCTTCAGCCCTGATACCACCGTCCAGGCGCAGGGATCATTTGCCGGAGTGCAGTACACAGGAGCTGGCCTGGGCGGTTACTTCTTTGATAGCCGCACGGGCGACATGTGGACTTATGGAAAAGGCCAAGGTCGGGAAGACCGTCAGGAATGGCAATTTCTTGGCAAAGTGACCAAGCTCGGCGGACCCGTCGCCAGGTAAACAGCAGAGAGCACGGGGGGCCGGGAACCCCGCCGGGAGCAATTCGGTGACGGAGCGATTCGGGGAACAACGAAACCCCCAAGCTGCGGGGTTTCGCAGCCAGCTACCGAATTGCGGCGTCGCGCTCGCCCCGGTCGCCAGTTCACATGGACGTATCGTTGGTGGGGCGGACAATACCTGGCACCAACAGCCATTGTCACCACCGGTCGGACTCAGTGGCTTGACACGGCACATGGGCAGTGTCGGGATGCCATCCGAAGTGAACCGCATTGCAGCCTACACCCCGCCTTCGTCAAACAGCCTCATTTGCCGGGTGGAGATTTCGGTGTCGGGCCGCACCTGGTCCAGCCGCAATAACTCCCCCGCCGTATGCAGTTGTTGCTCCAGCGCTTCGGCTCCAATGGCGTCCAGCGGGCCGATGCGGGTGTTGCCATTTTCAGCGACCACCGCGAGCACGCTAGCTGCTTTCACTTGGGGACTGTCGAGCAGGTCCGCGTTGTGACTGGTGACTAAGACCTGCCGCAACGCGCTGGCTTCCAGTAAAGCGTCCAGCAAAACCGCGGCCGCCGCGGGATGCAGAGTGGCCGCCGGCTCCTCCAGGCCCGCCAACGGCACGCTGCCGGACTGAAACAACGCCACCAGCGCGGCCAGCGCGCGCAGAGTTCCATCCGACATGCTGCCGGCGAGGAATCGCCAGGGGTTCTCGGAATCCGGCACCTCCTGGCGGAATTCGAGCGTCTCGCGCGGCCCCACGTGGCTCACTTCCACACCGCGCACACCTGGCACGATTTTGGAAAGGTATTCCTCAACCTTCGACCATGCCTCCGGCTGGCGCTTGCCCATGCGATCCAGCACCGAGGCGAGGTTGCTTCCATCCCGCG
This sequence comes from Bryobacterales bacterium, assembly GCA_003142355.1. The sequence continues at coordinate 3,420 of PLMF01000233.1, read as the reverse complement.
CCAGCAGCTCGCCGGCGTCCGGCAGTTGCAGATCCTTGATGCGGTCGGCATTCGGGCTATAGAAGCCCATGCGCCCCAGCGCCTCGCAAACCGGCCGGAAATCGGCGGCGGCGTCGGGCAGGTAAAGACGGTCGCAGGCGGCGGCCTCTCCCGGAACGCTGAATCGCACATCGCCCGACAACGCTTCGGTTCCACTCAGCACGCACTCCTCGTGTTGCACCTCGAAGCCCCCGGCCTTCGCTCCAACGCGGAATGCGTAGCTGCCGGTTGGCCCATCAGGCACGGCGAACTCCAGCCGTATTCCGAAATGCGTGGGATGGCCGCCGGTGCGCCGCCGCACTTCCTGAATGCCGCCGCGTTCGCGCAGGGCATGGTCGAGAGACGTGCGCAGGGCATCGGAGACGAACCGCAGCGCGTCCAGGAAATTGCTTTTGCCGGCGCCGTTCGCGCCCACCAGGAACGTGAGCGAATGCAGATCCACGTCGCAGGCTTCGATGCTCTTGTAGTTCTTGAGCACCACTCGCGTCAGGAAGGGGGAGTTCGTCATCTTCCGCCGGCGGCGGCTCGAGCCTGGTCGAGGGCGTTCAAAACGGCGCCCGTGGATGCCGCCAACGGCTCTTCGCCCGAAACCACCAGATCGGCGTGTTTCATGGTGGGGTAAACGAACCATTCGGCGCTCGGCAGCACGGTCCGCTGGTACTGCTCGCAAACCGATTCGGGCGTGCGGCCGCGCTCGGCCACGTCGCGCGTCAGCCGGCGATTGAAGCACACGCCGGCTTCGGTGCTGACGTACACCTTGGTATCCAGCATGGCGCGCAGCTCGGGCCAGTAGAGGACGAAAAGCCCCTCGACGATCACGAACTCGCTGGGCTCGATGCGCCTGGTCCCGGTGGTGCGGGCGTAATCGGCGAAAGAGTACACCGGCTCGTTGAAGGCGCGGCCCGCCGCGATGGCCTGCAGGTGCCGGTGCAGCAGTTCCCAGTCCAGCGAGTCGGGATGGTCGAAGTTCACCAGCTTGCGCTCAACGAGCGGAATCTCTTCCATGCCGCGGTAGTAGGAATCGAGCGAAACGATGGAGGTCCCGGGCAGCTTCCGCGCAAGCTGTTTCGCCAGCTCGGTCTTCCCCGAGCTGGACGGACCGGCGATGCCGATGATGTGCGCTCTCATTCGCTTGTCGGGGGAGTCATCCCAGTGTACAACCCGAGGACGGCTTCCACAAGGCCATCCACCGTGAAGACCCGCGCCTCCGCTGCGACCTCAATCCCCAGTCGGCGGGCGGTGCGCGTGGTGACCGGGCCGATCGAGACCACCGGGACTCCGGCCAGCGTCTCCGCGCCCGCCGCGGCGACGAAGTTCTCCACCGTCGAGGAGCTGGTGAAGGTGATGCAATCGGGCTTGGGCGCGGCGTCGAACACATCCCGAGCCTGCCCGGCGGCCTCGTCCGGAACCACCGTGCGGTA
>PLMF01000233.1:0-1920 GCA_003142355.1 Bryobacterales bacterium | reverse complement strand
GTGCAGCGCTTCGATGGCGGCGCGCGTGGCGGGGCCGATGGCGCAGATCCTTCCCCGCAGCGCGCGCAGGTCGGTGGCCGAACGGTCCAGGCGGTCCAGGAAAAAACGGACGCCGTTGACGCTGGTGAAGATCAGCCAGTCGTAGGAGGAGAGATTGGCGATGGCGCGGTCGAGCGGGCCGTAGTCGGCGGCGGGGCGAATCGCAATCGTGGGTATCTCGATGGCGGCGGCGCCCAGCGCGCCCAGGCGCGCGGAAAGAGCGTCGGCCTGCCCTTTGGCGCGCGTCACCACGATGCGCTTGCCGAACAGCGGAAGGCGCTCGTACCAGTTGAGCTTGTCGCGCAGGCGCACCACCTCGCCCACGATGATGGTGGCCGGGGGCTTCATGCCGCGCGCGGCGATGAGGCCCGGCAGGGTAGCGAGCGTGCCGGTCAGCGTCTCCTGGCAGGGCCGGGTGGCCCAGCGGACGGCCATGGCGGGCGTTTCGGGGGAACGGCCGTGCGCCATCAGTTCGCGCGCGATCTCGGGAAACGTAGTGAGCCCCATAAAAATTATGAGCGTCTCCGCCAGCCCCACCTTGCTCCAGTCGATNNGTGAGCGGCACGCCGGTATAGGCGGCGATGCCGAGCGGCGTGGTGACGCCGGGGACGATCTCGAACGGGATGCCGGCGGCCGCCAGCGCTTCGGCCTCTTCGCCGCCGCGTCCGAAAATGAATGGGTCGCCGCCCTTGAGGCGGACCACGGTGAGGCCGCGGCGCGCGCGCTCGATGAGCATGGCGCAGGTCTGGGCGAACTCTTTCCTGCCAGCATAGATACGCTCGGCGTGGGCTGGGGCCAGATCGAGAAGCGCGGCCGGGGCCAGGCGATCGAAGACGACCACGTCGGCCCGCTCCAGGATCCGGCGCCCTTTGACAGTGATGAGCTCCGGATCGCCCGGCCCCGCGCCGATGAGATAGACCGTACCGTGGCGCAGGCACTCCTGCCTNNCGACTCATCGGGACGCTCTTTGTGCACGCTCGGCAGACTGAGAGTCTGCGCCACCTCCAGGATCCTGCGCGCGCCGCGTTCCAGCAGCTCCGCGCCAAGTCTTCGCCCGATCATCTCCGCTTCGCCCACCGCGCCTTCCGACTCCCCGCGCACCAGCTCCGCGCCGTCGGGCGAGGCCACTATGCCTTCGAGCCGCAGCCGGCCGCCTTCCACCCTCGCGTGTGCGCCGATGGGCACCTGGCATCCGCCGCCCAGCGCCGCCAGCAGCCCGCGTTCGGCCGTGACGGCGGCGTGCGTGTCCCGGTGGTCCAGCACAGCGCAAGCGTCAAACCCAGCCCCGCTGGCGCGCGTTTCGATCGCCAGCGCTCCCTGGCCCACGGCCGGGCACATCGCCTCGGGCGCAAGGATTTCCGCGATGCGCCCCCCCCACCCCAGCCGCTTCAGCCCGGCGGCGGCGAGCAGTATCGCGTCGTACTGGCCTTCATCCAGCTTGCGCAGACGCGTATCCAGATTGCCGCGCACCGATTCCACGCTGAGGTCCCCTCGCAACTTCCGCAGTTGCGCCGCGCGCCGCAGCGAGCTGGTTCCGACCCTGGCGCCCGGGGGCAGCTCCGCCAGCGGCCGGCCCACCACGGCGTCGCGCGGGTCCTCGCGCTCCGGCACGGCGGCCAGCACCAGCCCTTCGGGTAGCTCGGTCGGCAGATCCTTCAGGCTGTGCACCGCCAGGTCCGCGCGGCCGTCGAGCAGGGCCTCTTCGATCTCCTTGGTGAACAGGCCCTTGGTCCCCACTTTGGCCAGCGGCACATCGGTGATCTTATCGCCCGTGGTCTTGATGATCTCGATGCGGCACACCCGCCCGGCGGCGGTGAGTTGCCGCTCCACCCAACGGGCCTGCCACAGTGCCAACTGCGAACCGCGCGATGCGATGACCAG
>PLMF01000121.1:3249-10464 GCA_003142355.1 Bryobacterales bacterium | reverse complement strand
GGGCCCGACCATGACCTCGACCTCGCGGCCGCCCAGCTCGAAGGTGACGATTCTCGATGCCATGCTAGCGACCCCCTCCCCCGGCGCCCGGCGCCAGCTGCGCCAGCGCCCGGCCGACAAGGAGGCTGACCATCCTTCGCCGGTACCACTCCGTGGCGACGCCGTCCGTGAACGGCTCGCATTCCCGGGCGGCCACGGCGGCGGCCGCGGATGCGAACGCCCGCCGCACGGCCGCAAACAGAAACGCGCCTGCCGCCACAAAACACGCCGCCGCGGAGATGGACCCCGCAATACCGCTGCGCCACCACTCGTCGGAACGAACGAAAGGCAGCATCAGCCAGTGCGGAAGCGGCAGCCACGCGGTGCCGATCTGGTCGTATCCTGGAGTCTGCGAATCGAACATGCGGCGCGCGATGTTGAGGTGCGCTTCGGCGTCGCCGTAGTAGAGCAGCCAGCCGCGGCTAAAGAAAAAGAAGACCGCCGCGGCGCTCCAGGCGGCCAGGGTGAGGACCACCCACACGCCCGAGCCTGTTCGCTGTTTCTGCATTTAGAACGCGGTGCAGTTCTTGAACTCCCGGTAGCGCGCCTCAATCTCTTCGCGGGTGAGCGTGCGGAAACGGTCCACTCCAAACTGCTCGCAGCAAAAGCTGCCCATGACCGACCCGTAGATCACCGCGCGCCGCAGCTCCGCGGAATCCATATCGCCGCCCGAAAGCTCGATTCCCTGTCCCGCGAGGTAGCCGATGAACCCGCCGGCGAAGCTGTCTCCGGCGCCGGTCGGGTCGAACACGTCTTCGAGCAGATAGCCCGGCGCCATGAAGTGGTAGTCGCGGCGGAACAGGATGGCGCCGTATTCACCGCGCTTGATCACCAGGGTGTGCGGCCCCATCTCGAGGATTTTCGCCGCCGCGCGCCGCAGGTTGTGCTCACCGGAAAGCAGACGCGCCTCACTGTCGTTGATCAGCAGAAAATCCCACTGCCCGAGCGTCTCCAGCAGCTCGCCGCGAAAATCGTTGATCCAGTAATTCATGGTGTCGCCGCCGGTGAGCTTGAGACGGCTCATCTGCGCGCGCACGTTGCTTTGCAGCGCCGGCTGGATGTTGCCCAGGAACAGGTACGGTTCCGAGCGGTACGATGGCGGCAGTTTGGGGTTGAAGCCGGCGAACACGTTGAGGTCGGTGCGCAGCGTGGTGCGGTCGTTCATGTCGGCTGAATAGACGCCCGCCCAGAAGAACGTCTTGCCGCCCTCGACGCGCTCCAGGCCGGCGAGATCGATGTTGCGCGAGGCCAGCAGGTCCACGTCTTCCCGCGCGAAATCGCCCCCCACCACGGCCACAATTCCGACCGAAGTAAAATAGCCGGCGGCCAGCGAAATATAGGTGGCGGCACCGCCCAGCATGCGGTCCACTTTGCCGTGCGGCGTCTCCACGCCGTCGTAGGCGACGGATCCCACTACCACGAGTGACATGTAAGAGAAGATTGTAACCTGTGTTTCACGCCTGCGGCTGGCTGGCGGTTCGGTTGACCCACTTGTAGGCTTTGGTCGAATTTCGCCAGAAGTATTTTTCGGCCGCTACCCGGCCCTTGGCCATGAAGTACTCGTGGACGATCTTGAATCCAACCGGGACGGGTAACCACAGATCGCCGTTCGGCCAGTCGCTCCCGTAGAGCACGCGGTCCATTCCGAAAACGTCCAGTACTTCGTCGATCCTGGGGCGGTAGAATGCGAGATCGGTGGGGATCTTGTCGTCCACCCGCCGCAGCACCTCCGATACCTTCACGTAAATCTGCGGCCGCTCGTGGATCGCCTTCATGCTGGCGTCATAGGAGGCCTGTGCCACCGATTGGGTGGGCCGCAACATCTGCGGCAGGTGATCGATGACCAGGCGCAAATTGGGGACCCGGTCGCTCACTCGCACGACCCCTGCCAGCAACGACACGCTGGGATTCGCCGTATCCATGACCAGGTCGGCATCGGCCAGGGCTTTCAGGTCGGCGATAAACTCGGGCTTATCGACTTCCTGGCCGGCTCGCCCGCCCAACCCATACCGGATACCCCGGAAGAGCGGGTTCTTGTGGAACCTCTCGAGATTGGGCCTGAATTCGGGTGTGCCGGGCGTCAGGTGCCCGATGGTACCCACCATGATGTCGTCGGCTTTGGCGACGTCCAGCACCCACTGGTTGTCCTCGAGCAACGGGCTGCACTCGATCTCGATGGCGCCCACGATGCCCAGCCCATCGACGACCTTGCGGTATCGCGAGGGCAAAGAAGGCATGTACATGACCTTGTGCGCCGGGTTGTTCTGGCTGGGCCACGGCACGCCCCCAGGACGCGACGTGTCGAACAGGTGAATATGCGTATCGATGACAGGTATGGATGAAGGGGTCTGCGCCCCCGCGTCCACGAGGGTCAAGCCCGCGGCAACGCCGAGAAATGTTCTCCGATGCATAGGCAAATTCCGATCTGCCGACTCCGCACTTGAGTATAACGCTACGGCTCGTCCGGGAAGATCTGGCGCGTGAGGTCCTCTGGCGGCTTTGCGCGCGAAGCGCTACGCATGCCCGCGGCGAACGCCACAGCCGCCAGCCCCCACACGATGAGATCGACGGTGTCCACGGGATTCCGGAACGCCACCGCGACCACGCACACCGCCGTGCGGATCGCCCATCCGTAGAGCCGCGACGGCTTCTGCCAGCCTTTGCGCACAGCCACTGCCGAGCGCCCCGTCATGAACGCGGCGGCCATGCCGAGGAACACCAGCAGGCCGCGCAGGAATTCCATTGATACGGCCATCATTTAGAAGATATCACCGACGGCGGCGCTATACTCGCTGTTAGAGGACAACCCACACCATGAAACGCGCATTGACCACCGTTCTGCTGCTTGCCGCTACAACGGCTTTCGGACTCGCCCAGGAACAGAAGAAAGCCGAAAAGAAGGGGCCCCCGCTCAGCCCTCCGGCGAATACCTCCGTCACCATCGACGGCAAGACTATCGCCATCAAGTACAGCGCGCCTTCGATGCGCGGCCGGAAGATCTTCAACGGCACCGGCGCGCTCCAGCCCGATAACACCATCTGGCGCGCCGGCGCCAATGCGGCCACCGCGCTCCACACCGATGCCGACCTCGACATCGGCGGCCTGGCCGTGCCCAAGGGAGACTACACCCTGTTCGTCTGGCTCGATCCCCAGCAGTGGAAGCTGGTGGTCAACAAGCAGACCGGCCAGTTCGGCACGGAGTATCACCAGGAGCAGGACCTGGGCCGCGTCGCCATGACCATGAGCAAACCACCGGCTCCCATTGAGACCTATAAGATGACGCTCTCGAGCGGGGGCGGCAACAAGGGCAAGCTGCAACTGGAATGGGAAAACGTCATCGCCTCGGTGCCCTTCACGGTTCAGTAAGGGCGCCCGCACGGGCGCGGCGGCGATGGCAGAGATCACACCGCCAGTTGGCCGCGGTACAGCATCTCTTTGGGGTTGAACTTAGCCCTGATGACCAGCCGCCCCAGGGTGGTGGAGAAGAGCACTTCCTTATCGTCCTTGGTGAGGGTCAGCGAATCCCTGGAAAAGCCGAACAGCAAGTTGGAGTTCGAGCTGGTCTGCTGTTGGACGACTCCGGCCTGGGCCAGTTCCTTGCCCTTCGGCTGGAGCGTGGTGAACTGCTTCAAGTTGTCGAGGGTGTCATCCGGCGATCGCCGCGGAGGATTGTCATCCTGCGACTGCCGCGGAGGATAGTCTCCCTGCTCGCCCTGGTAGCGGCGCTGGCCGCTCGGCAGGGGAAACCCGATCACGGCAATCACGTAATGGTTCGCAAACGCATCCGGCAATGGCGTCTTGAGCGCATCCAGAACCGGCCTGGCGCTTTCCCACCGGATCGTGCCCTTGTATAACGTCCCGCGCTGCTGACCGCGTCCGCCGCCCTGATTGCCGCCCATGCGCCGGCCGCCCCCGCCCATGCCGATGCCGCCGATGCCCGGGATTCCGATCCGCGGCATCCCCATTCCGCCGCCAGACGACCCTCCCGGATACCCGCCGCCGTTGGGTGAGCCGGTCCGCGATCCGTACCCCCCTTCCGGTGCCGCGCCTTGCGCCGACGCTTCCTTGGCCCACGGCGATTTCGTGATCAGCGCGTCGATCTCTTCGGAGGTCCAATCCTGCGGCGGCTTCTTGTTCCAGAAACCCGAGGTGGTCGCATGGAGCGGCCACCAAGCCGCAAGACCGCCTCCCACCAGCATCATTACCTGCCTCCGGCTCAGAATCAGTGGACCGCCCGCTTCAAGCATGAATATTCTCCAGCAATCACTTAGACGCGACGCTCCGGCCTCCTCGTTACAGCGATTGTTCACAAGTTCCTGGCCATCCGCCACCCGTCCGCTCCGTCTTCGTAGTACCGCGACGCTCTTCTTACTTTCTTAAAGCCGTACCGCTCATAGAACGCGCGCGCCTTGTCGTTGGTCACCTTGACCACGAGGCCGATGCGCGCGATTCCGCGCCGGCGCAACCTTCGCAGCGTGCTCTCCATCAGCGCCGAGGCCGCGCCCCGACCGCGCGCCGCGGGGTCCACTGCTACCGAAACCAGTTCCGCCTGCTCCCCGCGGATGCAGGCGATCATATACCCGCGGATTATTCCGTCGTGCTCCGCGACCAGAAACAGCTCCCCGTATTTGCGGAAAAACTCTGCAAACAGGTTGCGGTCGTATGCCTCATCGCCGAAGCTGGCGCGCTCGATCTCCATAATGCGGTCCAGGTCCGCGAAGCGCAGCCGCCGAACCGTATGCGGGGGGATCTTGACAATCATTTCAGACTCCGGCATACTTGAACCAAGATGCAACTGAGTGGCAACAACGTCCAGCCGGAAGCCTCCTTCACGACCCTGGTGGACCTCCGCCGCGGCGACGCCGCGACCCTCGACCACATCGACCTCCCCGGCAAGGACGCTCGCCGTCTCATGGAGCTAGGCTTTCTGCCCGGTGTCCGCATCACGGCGGGACATAGCGCTCCCGGCGGCGATCCGCGCGTCTTCCAGGTGGACGGTTCGGAAATCGCTCTGCGGCGCGAAACCGCCAGGCGCCTCAAGGTCCGGCTCGACAAGACCCACCAAGCTCCGGGGATGCCATGAGCGAATGCGGCGACTGCCTCGGCTGTGGCGCCGCATCCGTCGTCGAGTTCCCAAGCCCACTGGCGTCTCCCAAAATCGTTGCCCTGGCCGGCCCGCCGAACTCCGGAAAGACCACGCTGTTCAACCGCCTCACCGGCCTGCGCCAGAAGGTCGCCAACTTCCCCGGCGTCACCGTCGAACAGCATACCGGCATCGCCGAACTCCCCGACGGCCGCGCCGTCGGGATCATCGATCTCCCCGGCATCTACAGCCTCTCGCCGCAATCCGAGGACGAACAGGTCGCGCACGACGTGCTCACCGGCGAGCGGGCGGACACGCCCCGGCCCGAGGCCATCCTGCTGGTGCTGGATTCCACCAATCTTAGCCGTCACCTCATGCTGGCGGCGCCCATCCTGGGTCTGGGCGTGCCCACTCTCATCATTCTGAACATGGCGGACGACCTGCGCAACCGCGGCGGCCACGTAGATGTACACCAGCTTTCGGCGCAGCTTGGCGCGCCCGTGGCTCTGGTCAGCGCGCGGCAGGGCGAAGGCATCGACGAGGTGTTCGAATTCCTGGCCAGCGCCATGCCGGCGCCGGCGCCCATGGAACTGCCTGTTCTCCACGACGTACCCAAGTGCCGCGAGTGGGCCGGCCGGGTCGGCAGCCGGGCATCCTACCGGGCGCCCGTTCCGCCGAAGTGGACGCGCCGCCTGGATTCGGTTTTCCTCCATCCGGTGGCCGGTCCCCTGGTGTTTGCCGTGGTGGTGGTGGCGGTCTTTCAAACCATTTTTACGGCGGCCGTTCCACTCATGGATGGGCTGCGCTGGCTGTTTGAAGTTTCGGGCAAGTGGGTTGCAGCGACGCTTCCCGATTCGATCTTCCGCTCGCTGCTGGTCGAGGGCGTGTGGAGCGGTGTGGGCTCGGTGGTGGTCTTCCTGCCGCAGGTCCTTTTCCTTTTTCTCTTCATCGGGATTCTGGAAGACTCCGGCTACCTGGCCCGCGCCGCGCTCATCGCCGACCGCACCATGGCCAGGGTCGGCCTCCAGGGCAAGTCCTTCATCCCGCTGCTCTCGGCGTACGCTTGCGCGGTGCCGGCGATCCTTTCGACCCGCACCATCGAGAACAAGCGCGACCGTTTCGCCACCATTCTGATCGCGCCCTTCATGACCTGCTCGGCGCGCCTCCCGGTCTACACCTTGATCATAGCGGCCTTCCTTCCCAACCGTCCGGTGCTGGGGCCGTTTCTGGGCGCGCGTGCGGCCGCCCTGCTGGGCCTTTACCTCTTAGGCTTCCTCGCCGCGGTGGTCACCGCGCGGGTGCTGAAGTCGTCCATTTTGAAAAGCGGCCACACGCCGTTTCTGCTCGAGATGCCCTCCTACCGCTGGCCCACGATGCGGTCCATCGGTTTGCGCTTGTTCGACCGCGCCAAGGTCTTCCTGCGCCGCGCCGGCACCGTAATCCTGCTGGTCACGGTGGTCCTCTGGATCATGGCCCACCTGCCGACCGTCAACGGCAAGGCGCCGGCCATTCAAGACAGCCTGGCCGGCACCCTCGGCCGCACCCTCGAGCCGGTCATCAAGCCGCTCGGTTTCAACTGGAAAATCGGAATTGGGCTGGTTACCTCTTTGGCCGCTCGCGAGACCATCATCGGAACGCTGGGAGCCATCTACGGCATGGATCCCGCATCGCATCAGCTCGGTTTGCAGAAGGCGCTCCAGCACGATCTCACGCCCGGCGGCGCCGTGGCTCTGCTGGTGTTCTTTGCGTTCGCGATGCAGTGCATGTCCACCATAGCGGTGGTGCGCCGCGAGACCGGCGGATGGAAGTGGCCCATCCTGCAATTCACTTACATGGGCGTGCTGGCGTACGGGGGCGCGTTCCTCGCCGCGCACTTGATCAGGTAATCGCCGCTATTCCGCCGCCGCTGCTTCCTGAAACACGCTGGTGAAGAAATCCCGCGAGGCCGGCGAGCAGCCGATGTGCAGGCTGTCCATACCGTCTTCGACGAAGCCCAGGTATCCGTCCCAACCGAGATCGTCCAGCACGAATCGCAGACATTCCTGCTCGCCCGGAGGCAGGCCCGCATAATCGATGTCGAACACCTGCCCCGA
>PLMF01000121.1:0-3233 GCA_003142355.1 Bryobacterales bacterium | reverse complement strand
CGACGGATCGTCCGCCGCGATCCTGAGCGAATAGCCGAAGTAGTCCGGCCGGTCGAATGCCCTTACCAGCCGGTTCCCCATGTCGCCGTGAATATCGTCGCGGCTATGGAACACCAGATCGCTCTGCTTGAGCCAGACCGAAAGCCGGTGCGGCGCGCGGTTGGGACGCCCATTGGGCCCCGCGAACTGGCTCTTGTACTGCTCCGCCAGCGAGACAAATGCGGCCGGATCGCGCCGGTACAGAGCGAGCAACTGCTCCGCCCGCTCGATGCGGAACCAGTAGGTGGGCGAGTAGTCGCGCTGCATCTGCTGCTCGACGGCCTGGTAGAGCTCCAGGTTCCACACCGGACTGCAGGAGAAGAACATCCGCGCCACCGTTGCCTGGTCTTGAGGAATGCCGCGCGCGCGCCGCGTCAGCTCTTGCATCTCCGCCACGCAGCCCTGGCCGCAGTGGTAGGCGAAAATGGCCCAGTCGCGCCCGCCGAACTTTCCCTCCATGCCCGCCAGGTACTTCGCCGCCGCGGGTATGGCACGGTCGGGAACCATTCGGTCGTCGCGCGTGATTACCTGGTACGGAGTCTTATGAGACACAGTCCGGTACTTCGGCTTCTTCCTCTTGCTCGGCACCTGAACTTTTTCGCGGGTGATGTTGTAGCGCGTGCCATGCACCACCTTCAGCCCCATGGTGCGCGCCGTGGCTTCCGAGATCTGCATGATGCCCTTTGGGCCGGTGGGGCTCTCGGCCTTGGCGTCGCCCCAGCTTTCCAGATACGCCACGGCTTCAATCACCTGCGCCGGCATGCCGCTGCGCTCGGATGCCGACCGGAAAAGCGCCTGGAGCTTGGTGCTGGTGATGCGCCTGGCCCCGGCCACGGCCTGAGGCTCGCGCATGATGATGAAAGTCTGCGATTGAATCATGAGGCGAGTGCGGGCCTCGAGCAGTTCGCTGGAAATGTCGTCGCGCGCCACGCCGATCCCGGACACGCGGTGCTCCGGAACGAAATGCTCGGAAGCGCCGGCCTGCCCCATCGGCGCCAGGGTCAGGAAAAAGAGGACCGCGAATCTCATCCTGCTATTCACCAGTGTATCCCGCCATGCGGCTGCGTTTCCCACTCGTCCGCGCCAGGTGCTTAAATCAGCGGGTAGAGGACCGACATGAAAATCGTCTCTCTGGAAGCGCTGATCGTTCGGATCCCGCGAAACCAGCGCGGCGCCGACCGGCTCGAGACCTTGCTGGCGCGCGTCATTACGGATTCCGGCCTGACGGGCTGGGGCGAATCGCAGGCTGTCGCCGCCCCAGAAGTCGCCGGCGCTATCATCCACTCCATCTTGAAACCGGCACTTAAAGGAAAGGAATTCGGCGGAACTGGCCTGGAGATCGAAACGCTCTGGGACGCCATGTACGACCAGATGCGGGTGAGCGGCCAGACCGGCGGCTTCATGCTCGACGCCATCGCCGCCGTCGATATCGCTCTGTGGGACCTGGCTGGCAAGATCCATCGCGCCCCCATCGCCGCTTTGATTTCCGGCCGCGCCGCCAAGCCGCGGCTGGCCTGCTACGTCAACTATCTGGCGGGCGACACCCGCGCCGAGCGGCTCGAGCACGCGCGGACCTGCCGGGAAGCGGGCTGCCGCCGCTTCAAGATCTTCCACAATGCGAGCCTGCGCGAGCTCCTCGAGTGCTACGACGCGCTGGCCGCCATCTGCGGCGCGGAAAACATAGCGGTGGACGCGCAGTGGCGGCTGGATCCGAAAACCGCTCCGGCGTTCGGGGCGGAGCTGGACCGCCGTGGCGCGCTTTGGCTGGAGTGCCCATTTCCGCCCCAAGATCCGGCGCCTCATGCCGCGCTCGCCGCCCGCATCCACACTCCGCTGGCCATCGGGGAGTGTTACCGCACGCATTTTGAGATGGCGCCGTTCTTCCGCGCCGGCGCCATGCGCATCGTCCAGCCCGACCTGGGCCGTTGCGGCATCACCGAAGCGCTGCGCATCGCGCGCGCCGCCGAACGCGCCGGCATGGAGGTGGTGCCGCACCTCGCGCCCGCCCTCGGCCCTCTGCTCTTCGCCACTTTGCAGTTCGCCGCCGCCACGCCCAATTGCCACATGGTGCCTCACACGCCGGGGCTGGTGGAGACGGCCGGCGAGTACTCCACCTCGCCCGTCGCGTTCCGCAATGGCCACTACACGGTGCCCACGGCGCCCGGCCTGGGCATCGACGTGGCTGAGCCCGAAGTGCGGCTGGTGGAAGTGGCGTAGGGGCGCCGACGGACCAGGTGAGGTGGTCCCCCGCGTTCTGCAAAGTGAGGCACAATTAAGACGTGACCCAAGCGATTACGAGAGATCCGGAAACGATGCATGGTGTGCCGGTGTTCCGTGGGACACGAGTGCCGGTTCAGACGCTATTCGACTACCTGGAGGGCGGCGATACGCTGGAGGACTTTCTACAGGGCTTCCCGACAGTGTCGCGCGCTCTGGCATTGGAAGCGCTCGCGGAAGCCAGGAAGCTCTTGCTCGCGCGCGCCTCATGAGGCTTCTGGTCGACGAATGCATCGACGAGCGGCTACGGCTTCTGTTCCCCGGCCACGAGTGCGAAACCGCCCGGTTCGCTAATCTTGCAGGCTTGAAAAACGGGCGCCTCCTAGAGGCTGCCGAACAAGCCGGCTTTGATGTTCTGATTACCGCGGACCAGAACATTCCGGATCAACAGAACCTGAGTGGACGGAAGATTGCCATGGTGATTCTCTGTGGGCCAACCAACCGACTCCGCGATTTGGCGCCATTGGTACCCACCGCGATTTCCGCGATCGGTTCGATCGGGCGTGGAGATGTCGTGAGAATTCGATAGCCGCCTTTGCTGGAGTGCGCGGGCGCGGAACATCAACGCGACGGGCGTTACGCTTCCGAGTGGCTGGAAGGGAGTCGCGGTGATGACCGATCTCCCACAATTCGAGCCAGCGCGAGCTCCTCGAGAGCTACGACGCGCTGGCCGCCATCTGCGGCCCGGAAAACATAGCGGTGGACGCGCAGTGGCGCCTCGATCCCAAAACCGCTCCGGCGTTCGGAGCGGAGCTGGACCGCCGCGGCGCCCTCTGGCTGGAGTGCCCATTTCCGCCCCAGGACGTCGCGCATCACGCCGCGCTCGCCGCCCGCATCCGGACTCCGCTGGCCATCGGGGAGTGTTACCGCACGCATTTTGAGATGGCGCCGTTTTTCCGCGCCGGCGCCATGCGCAT
>PLMF01000183.1 GCA_003142355.1 Bryobacterales bacterium | reverse complement strand
GCCAGCCCATGACGTTCCGCCGCCCTCCCCGATTCCACCGCGCTCGCCACCATGGCGTCGAGCGTCACTGCGCGCGCGTCCTTTGGCTGGGGCGACTTCGAATTCTCGTCCATCATGCGCGTCAGCAACGCCGCATCGAGCGACCCCCAGTTCACCCCGATGCGCACCGGCTTCCGGTTCTCGATGGCCACCTCGATCATGGTGCGGAAATTGTCGTCCGTCTTGCGGCCGATGTTCACGTTGCCGGGGTTGATGCGGTANNCCGTTATAGTGGAAGTCGCCGATGAGGGGCACGCGCACGCCGAACTGCTCCAGCGTGCCGGCGATCCTGGGCACGGCGGCGGCCGCCTGCTCGGTGTTGACGGTGACGCGGACCAGCTCCGATCCGGCGCGCGCCAGCGCCATCACCTGGTTCACGGTGGAAGGCACGTCGGCGGTATCGGTGTTGGTCATGGACTGCACCACAATGGGGTGCTTGCCCCCGACCTTCACTCCCCCAACGTCCACTTCCGCCGCCGGGCGGCGGGGTTTCACAGCCATTGATCTCCTCCGGGTAAACAGAGCAACCGCTCTCTAACGTTCGCGGCTCAGCACGGAGCCTCATTCCGAGCCGCGAACGTTAGAGAGCGGTTGCCCCGGCTAGAAACCTCCATTTTACCATTCCAACTTCCACCGACCGGGTGTAGAGTAGTAGACCGGAGGGAGGCTTGCCATGAGGCGAATCCGCGCCCTGTTGCTGCTGTCGTTCGCCGCCCTGGGCGGCATCGCGTTGTTCGTTTCGCGCTCCGACGCCACGCCCGGAACCGTCCGCATCGTGGTCCCCGGTGTCTGGTTCCGGGAAGGCGATATGGACCAGGGGCACTGCAACAACGTCATCATCGAGATGAAGGATTACCTGATCGTCGTCGACGCCAACTATCCGAGCGGCGCGCGCGTCACTATGGCCGACGTCAAGCGCGTCTCGTCCAAACCGGTGAAGTACGTGTTCGATACCCACCACCACGCCGATCACATTTACGGCAACATTCTGTGGACTCAGGCGGGAGCCACCACCATCGCCTTCAAAGAAGTGGCCGAAGAGTTGAAGCGCTTCGAGCCGGCGCGCTGGCTGGCCGCGGCCAAGACGCGCGAGGACGTGGCGGAACTCAAGCGGGACGGGCCGGAGCCTCCCAAACAGGACATCGACCAGCCCCGATTCGTGCTCAACGATGGCTCGCGCAAGGTGGAATTCCACCACTTCGGATGGGCGCACACGCGCGGCGACGGCTTCGTCTATCTTCCCAAAGAGCAGGTGCTTTGCACCGGCGATGCGGTAGTCAACGGGCCGCACAACGCCACCATGGACGCCAACATCGCCAACTGGCCCGTAGTGCTGCGCGCGGCGGAGAAGCTCAAGGTAAGGTACGTGTTGCCCGGCCACGGCCTCCCGGGCGGCCGCGAGCTGATCGGCGGCCAGGAGCAGTTCCTGGTGGAACTGCACAAGGCGGTGAAAGCGGGAATCGACGCGGGCCAGAAGCTGGAAGACCTACAGTCCTCCATCAAGCTGCCCGAGGCGGTGACCCCGTGGGTGAGCCAAGCTTCGTTGAAGCGGCAAATTAAGGACACCTACGACGAGATCTCGCAAGGCAAGCCGCGCGGCGATTTGCCACATTGACGAAGCTCGAAGGCCGCCAAACCAGTTACACTGTCAGAGGAGTTTCATATGGTGAAACTGGCAGCCGGCCAGAAAAAGCCGGATTACCACGTACGCGTAGTCGACCGGGTCTTCGCCATCCTCGAAGAACTGGCGGACGGATCGGCGAAGTTTGGGGATGTGGCACTGGCCGAAAGACTCGGCCTGCATAAGAGCACGGTCCACCGCCTGCTCGCGGTCATGCAGCACAACGGGTTTGTGGAACGCGAGCCGGCCTCGACGAAGTACCGGCTGGGCTGGCGGATCTTCGAGTTGGGAATGGCGGCCGCTTCGCGGCTCGATATCCTCGAACGCGCCAAGCCGTATGTCACGCAACTGGTGGAAGCGACGGGAGAGACCGCGCATTTGGGCGTGTTGCGCCAGGGCCAAGTGGTTTCGCTGGTGAACGTGGAGAGCCAGTACACCGTCCGCACCCCCGCCACCGTCGGACGGCATATACCTCTCCACTGCACTTCGCAAGGCAAGGCCATTCTGGCCTTTCTCCCGCCCGACCAAGTCGCGCGCCAGCTCAAGGGCTACGCGTTCACCAGGCATAGCGCCAACACCATCGTGTCCAAGGATCGATTTCTCGCGGATTTGGCCCTGGTGGTCAGCCGCGGCTACGCGGTGGACAACGAGGAATACGAAGAAGGGCTGCGGTGCATCGCGGCTCCGGTGCACGACCATTCCGGAGAAGTGGCGGGGGCCATCAGTATTGCCGGCCCGACCTTTCGCGTGACCGGGTCCCGCCTTCCGGCGCTCAGCCGCGAGGTGAAGCGCATCGCGGCCGAGCTTTCCGCGGCGTTGGGTTACCGCGGCCGATAGCCCGCGCGGACTTCACACGAACTCGCGCACCGCGTCGATGGAGGCCCCCATCGAGCAGTCGCATTCGCCCTCGACGATCACATCCACCAGATACGGCACCGGCGAGGCGATCCCCCTGGCGAAGGCGGCCTTCAGATCCCCGGCATCCGTGACGCGCTCGCCTTTCCCGCCAAACGCCTCCACCAGCTTGACGTTATCCGGGTAGGCGCCTCCCTCGCTGTACCACAGGCTGACTCCGTGTTGGTAGCCGTATGCGTACTTCTGGTTTTGACGGATCAGGCCGAGGTAGCCATTGTTCACCACGATCACCAGCACGGGGATCTGGTGCTGTCCGGCCATGGCCAGTTCTTCCGCCATGAACAGGAGTCCGGCGTCTCCCACCACCACCACCGCCGGGTCGTCCGGGTAGGCCACTTTGGCGCCGATAGCCGCCGGCAACTCGTAACCGAGAGTGCCCGCGCCTCCCGATGCCAGGTAGCGCCGCGGGCGGTCGATATTCTGCAACTGGCCGGACCAGATCTGGGTGATGCCGCAGCCGGTGGTGAAGATCGTGTTGGCCGGAAAGAAATCGTTGATCTCCTGAAACACGCGCTGAGGCTTGATGGGTACGTTTTCGTAATCGGTCTTGCGGGCCAGCTTTCGCCGGAGTTCGGGCAAGCGCTCGACTCTCTGGGAAGCCGCCGGATGGTATCCTCGCCGCCGCGCTTCTTTGAGCAGCGCCGCCAGCGCCAGTTTGACATCCGCGACGATGCCCAACTCCACCGGCACCACGCGTCCGATCTGCGACGGTTCGATGTCGATGTGGATGAACTTACGTTGGCCCCGATATACGTCCACCTTGCCCGTGTGCCGGTCGGTGAACCGGCATCCGAAACCAATCACCAGATCGGAGTCCAGAAAGTACCGGTTCCCGATGGGCTGCCCGACCTGGATTCCGGCGTGGCCGGCATTGAGAGGGTGGGCATACGGAAGCCCGCCCTTTCCCATGTAGGTCATGATGACGGGCAGCGAGAGCTGCTCGGCAAGCTCCCTGAATTCGGCGGTCGCATCGGCTAGAATGACTCCGCCGCCCAGAATCATGATCGGCGCTTGACTGGCGGCAATCAGGTCCATCGCCCGGGCGATGGAGTCCGGGTCCGGCGCCGGCTTGGACCACGGCAGAGGCCCGTCGTCCTCAGGCCGGTAACTCACATCGGCCATCTGCACATCGAGCGGCAGATCGACGAGCACGGGACCGGGACGGCCCGAGCGGGCGGTGCGAAAGGCCTCGCGCATCACACCGGCGACATCGGCGGGATTGGTGACGCACCACGTGGCTTTGGCCACCGGCCGCGCGATGGCGGCGATATCCACGCACTGGAATGCCTCGATGCTCAGCCACTTCGAGCTAGCCTGCCCTGTAATGGCGATGAGCGGAATGGAGTCGGCTCGCGCCGTATACAAGCCGGTGACGAAATTCGTGGCCCCGGGGCCGGATGTGCAGATGGCCAGCGCCATCCGTCCGGAAGCCCGGCAGTACCCGTCCGCCGCATGCACGGCGCCCTCTTCATGCCGGGCGATGTAATGCTTGATGGTCGATCTCTGCAAGTATTGGTAAACCGGATTGATGGCCGCCCCCGGAATCCCGAATGCGGCTGTAATGCCTTCGTCCTCGAGGATCCGAACTACGATTTCCGCTGTCTTCATGGTCTGCTCTCCCTCCGCGGCGCGCCGGCTGGCCACGCGATCATAATGTATCCCGCCAGTCAGATCCGCGTCAAGGTATTCCGAGCCTCGGGGCGCTGCGTTGGGGGGCCACCACAAAAAGGAGTTTCATCACGTGAAACATCTACTGCCAACAGCGCCTTGGGCGCCGGGCAGAGCGTCAATCGCAGCTCTTAGACTCACCATGCTAGATTCGAAGCAGTGGCAGTAAAGCAGCAGAAGCGTCGCGGAGCGCCCCCAGGTCAGTGTGGCTCCCGCCCCTTCACCCCCGGACAGTGGAGGAGTTTTTCGTGAGCCGCTGTAGCTGCTCGCACCGAGAACCTGGGTACTGCCTGAAATCGCACTTTTCAGGCACTACCAGAACCTGAGATAACGGCTCCCATTGTACGGTTGGATGTATAATCGTCTGTGGCCGGTAGACCAAAACGCGGCGAAAGGATGATTATGCGCATCACACTTTTCCTGCTGGCTCTCTGTGCTCCGCTGTCGGCCCCAGCACAGATCCTCTACACTCCATCTTCGGCTTCCACGCGGTTGTACTTTCCGCAACTCGCGGACGGCGGAGCGCCGTCGCAGAAGTGGGCCACGACGATTGTATTGGTCAACCCCAGCAACACGGCGGCTTCCGTGTCGGTGAGTTTCTACGACGAAAGTGGGCACCCACTGCCGCTGGACTTCGGGCCGGGACCGAAGACTACCCTTACGGCGAGCTTGAATTCCGGTGGCAGCGCCAGTTACACGAGCTCGGCGAGTTCCAGCGAGGTCGTCGTGGGCTGGGCGCTGGCTAAGTCCAACGTCCCGGTGTTGGGCACCATCCTTTTCCAGGCCAGCCAAAACGGCACGCCGGTCTGGGACGTGGCCGCTACCGGCACCGGTTCTACGTATTTCTATCAATCCTTCGCCAACTACAATCTCGGCATCGCGCTGGTGAATCCGAGCACCACGCAGACCATTCATTTGCTGCTCACCGCGAACGATCAGAGCGGGAATAGCAGCGGGACCATAGCCATCACGCTGGCGCCAAATGCCCACACGTCGTTCGACCTGGGGGGGCGAATCAGCGGTCTCGCCGCAAGGTTCGCCGGGAGCATCACCATCACGCCAACGGACAATCCTCCGGCGCCGTTCGTGGCCTGGACCATGAATGGCCGCAACGGCCTGGTATCATCCCTGCCACAGGGAGAGATGCAATCGCCTCCTCCGTACGACCGCCGGGTGTTCGATGCACTCGCGCGGGTGAAAGCCGCGTCGATCCCGCTGGTGCAGGAAATTGCACAGAACTCCAGGAACTTCACGGAGGTAACGCCCGGCCAGGTCTTGCAGTTCTGGGCTCAGATGAATGTTGCGGTCGACTCGGGTTCCAGCATCAAGGCCACTTATCAGTCGTCGGACCTGACAGTCCATATCAGCAAGGTGGCGCTCGAAACGCTCGGCAGCAATGACGCCGCACTCGCCTTTCTGATCGTGCGCACGGCGGTCGCCGGTTTCGTGGCTGTCTACGGCGTCACCCCGGGCCTCGGCATCTCGGCGGCTGGCGCCGAGACTGCCGCGGGAATATGGGCTGTGTTTACCTTGATGAAAGCCGGCTACGATCCGGGTGGGGGTGCGGACTGCCTCGCGCGGATCTGGGCTGCTTACAGCGCGCAGGTTCCTGTCGATTCCGCGCTGGTGACCGCCTTCAATATTCCGAACGGGACCGGAACTCTTATCCAAGCCCTCGGGTCGTTTGTACCCGGCGGCTGTTCCGCAATCGGAATCTACGGGTTAACGCAAGACTGCAATGCCTCCCACAACCTCTGGCATCCCGATTTTCCGAGCCAGGTTCCGTGAGGTGAGGGCTGTTTCGCGGCTCACCATGCTAGATTCGAATCAGTGACCGTGAAGCAGCAGAAGCGCCGCGGAGCGCCCCCGGCCACGGCAGCTCCTGTCCCCTTGCCCCTGGCCGCGGAAGGGTTTCTGGAACGCCACGGCCGGGCCATCGCCGTGGCCTTGGTTGTGGTTGCATCCATCCGGATTATCGCAACCTACACGGTCTTCAACCACACCTACGACGAACCCGCCCACATTGCGTGCGGCATGGAGTGGCTGGACAAGGGCGTCTACCAGTGGGAGCCGCAGCATCCTCCGCTGGCGCGAGTGGCGACGGCCCTGGGGCCCTATCTGCTGGGCACTCGATCTCAGAACACGCCAAACGTGGACCTCGCTTCGATGACCAAAGAGGGTCTCGCCATCCTCTATTACGGCCACCACTACGACCTGACGCTCGAGCTGGCGCGCCTGGGAATTCTGCCGTTCTTTTGGATCGCGTGCCTGGTGGTGTATGGGTGGGGCCGCCGCTATTTCACCCCGTCGGTGGCGGTGGTGGCCGTCTTTCTGTTCAGCTTTCTTCCGCCGGTCCTGGCCCACGCGGGCCTGGCCACAACCGATATGGCGCTCACGGCATTCCTGGGCGCCGCGTTTCTGTGCGCGTTGATTTGGGTGGAGCATCCCACCATGGGTCACGCAGCGCTGTTCGGCGTCAGCACCGGCCTGGCAATGCTCTCGAAGTTTTCCACGCTGGTGTTCTTTCCCGCCGGCGTGGGTTTGGCGCTGGCCTGGTATCTCGCGACCGAGCGACCGAAGCTGGGCTGGCTTCTCAGTGCCGCGAGGAAAAGGATACCGTCGCTTGGCCTGGCGGTGCTGGTAGCTTGCCTCCTGATCTGGGCCGGCTACCGCTTCTCATTTAGCAAACTGCCCGCACCGGAACTCTTTCAGGGCATTCAAGACGTGATGCGGCACAACGCCGAAGGGCACCCCAGTTTCCTGCTCGGCGAGCGCAGCAATGCGGGCTTCTGGTATTTCTACCCGGTGGTGGTGGCGGTAAAAACGCCGATTGCCTTCCTGCTCCTCGTCGCCGGCGGCGTGATGCTCGCGGTTCGGAAGCGGGAGTGGCGCCGGCGCGCCGGACCTCCGCTGGCGTTTTCGGCTGGCATTGTGCTGGTGGGATTATTCACTCACATCAATATCGGCGTGCGTCATATCCTCCCGGTCTATGTTGGATTCTCGCTTTTGGCGGCCGCCGCCGCGGTGCACCTGCTGGAACTGGGGCGCGCGCGGAAATGGGTTCTCATCGTCCTCGCCGTAATGGTGGTCTGGCTGGCCGGCTCTTCCCTTCTGAGCCACCCGGATTACCTGGCCTATTTCAATGAATTGGCCGGCGGTCGACCGGAGAACGTCCTGGTGGATTCCGACCTGGACTGGGGGCAGGATGTGAAACGTCTGGCCACGCGGTTGCACGAGGCCGGCGCGCAGCAGTTGACGTGGGTTCCACTCCAGGTCACGGAGTTCGAGAAGGAGTTTGGTTTCCCTCCGATCGATACGCACATGGATGTGGTGAATCCTTCTCCGGGCTGGACCGCCGTCAGCATGACGGTCCTGAAGCAGAGGCGCCTGGGGCTGTGGGACTCGTATCCCGGACTGACGGTGTGGCCAGACCGGATCAAGCCCACGGAGAAGGTAGGCAAATCGATCTGGTTGTGGTACTTCCCACCGGGGTCCGCGCGATAATTCACTGTGATGCGAAAGAAGCTCAAGATCGCGACACCAGCTGCAAAAACACCAGTGGCAAGACCCGCATCGGGCGTAACGCCGCCAGCGCTACCAGCGCCGTGGGAAGCCAAGCTTGCTGCGCTCGCCCGGCGCCCGGTAGCTTACGTGCTGGCTTCCGTTTTGCTGCTGGTCCCCTGCTACTGGCAATCGCGCTTGCAGTTGGGCGACCTGTCGAGCCACATCTATAACGCGTGGCTGGCACAGTTGATCGAAAGCGGGCGGGCACCGGGGCTGGCCATCGTTCCCCAGACGACCAACGTTCTTTTCGATCTCATGCTGAGCGGGCTTTTCAAGGCCTTCGGGGCGGAAGCGGCGCAGCGGATTTCAGTTTCGCTGGCGGTGCTGACGTTCGTCTGGGGAGCCTTCGCATTCGTCTCGGTGGTGGCGGGACGCCGCGCCTGGGGCCTGATGCCGGCCATCGCCATGCTGGCATACGGCTGGGTGTTGCACATGGGCCTGTTCAACTTTTATCTGAGCCTCGGGTTGTGCTTCTGGGCTCTGGCTCTGGCGTGGGAATGGAAGCCCCGGCGAGTGGTTGCCGCAGCGCCCGTCCTGGTGGTCGCGTACGTGGCGCACGGGCTGCCGGTGGCCTGGACCGTGGCCCTGCTGGCGTACCTGTGGCTGGCCCGACGCATGTCGCCGCGGAAGCGCGCGATGCTGATGTTCGCATCCGTGGCAGCCATGGTTGCGGCGCGCGCCGTGGTGATCAGCATGATGTCCAACTTATGGGAGCCGCAACAGATCATGATGATCACGGGGACCGACCAGCTTTGGGTCTTCGATGCCAAGTATGGCGTACTGTTCCTCGGATTGCTGCTGGTTTCGGTGCTGCTCGTTGTGCGATTGCTGCGCGATTCCGGCGCCCGCAACGTGGTATCGGGCCTCCCGTTCCAGATTGGCGTCCTCACTGCGGCGGGAGTTCTCATCGTCCCCACCAGGTTGCAGATTCCCGGTTACATGCACGCGCTGGTATACATCGCCGAGCGCATGTCTCTGGCGGTGGGCGTCTGCTGGTGCGCGTTGCTGGCGGCGGCGCCGATGCGCGCGTACCACCGCTACGCGGTGGGGGTGGTGGCGCTCCTGTTTTTCGGTTGTCTCTACCGGGATGAGGGCGCGCTGAATGCTTGCGAAGACCGGATTACGCGGTTGGTCTCGCAATTGCCCCCCGGGCAGCGGCTGGTGAGCGCGATCAACGATCCCACGCTCCGCACCAACGCGTTGACCCACATGATCGACCGCGCCTGTCTGGGCCGGTGTTACAGTTACGGAAACTACGAGCCTTCCACCGCGCAGTTCCGGATTCGAGCCGTGGCCGGGAATCCGATCGTGGTCTCGAGCTACGAGGATTCGCGGCTCCTGCAACTCGGCAGCTATGTGGTAAAGGAGCGCGACTTGCCTCTGTACCAGGTGGTCTTGGACCAGGCCGGACACATGGGCATCCGTACTCTGACGGCCGGTGCACAATCCGGCATGACGTACTGGGAGGTTTTGTAATTAATCCGCATTTCTCACACCCCGAGAGCGTGAGTTTACGTATCAGGGTGAAAACCAAGGGACTGACGGATGTGTCCACGCGGCGGTGCGCCGACACGGTGTTTGGCGAGGGCTAGTGCGCGCCTTGGGACACATTCGTTCAATCCCCAGGTTTTCACAGAGCGTTCGGCCGACGGAGGTGTGACGCTGGCGCATTGAGAAATGCAGGTTAAGGCCGATCCGACTCCGCGGGTCGACAGTTGTCTCAAGACGGAGCACAGCGAACAAGCATCTGTTTGCCCATGATCTTCCACGGTGAAAGCAGGTAGAGCCTGATCAGCATGGCGGAGACGGGCAGGCGGGACTTTGTGGTGAGCGGCAGGAACCGCGGCCGGCACTCCAAGACGCGGAAGCCGTTGGCGGCCAGGAAATCGCACAGGCTCCGGTCGGAGTAGACGGCCACGTGCGTGTAGTCGTCGAAGTATTCCCGATAGGCGAAACGATAATTAGGCTGCAGCAGGTTCAGAGTGCCGCCGGGCTTGAGCTTATGCCGCAGTTGTCGAAGCAACGCCGAGAACTCCACCCTGGTCAGGTGTTCGGCGAGGTTCGAGGCGAAGGCGAAATCGACGGACGCGGGTTCTATGCCGCTCAGGTCGCACGCCGTCCCAATGAGGGTATCCACGCCCGGCGCGGCGTGATCCCTGAGCCCTTCCCAGGTGTCGATGGCTATTCTTTTCCGGCTGCGCACGTGGTTTATGAAATCTGCGTAGCCCGCGCCCAGTTCGAGAGTGCAACCGTCGGCTGGAATCAGGCGCTGGAAATAGTCGCGGACCAGAGTCCCCCAGAGGACTTCCCGGCGGGCATCGGGAGTAAAGCGGGTGTCGTGATAGCCGCTCATTGGCTCCGTCTCGGCGGCTTCCACCCGAAAATGATGCCCGCCGTCATGCGCAGTCCGACTTGAAAAGCGCGCCAGTTACTGCGGTTGCCGCCCTTGCTCTCGCCGACGCGCGGGTGGAATGTCACAGGGCATTCCACCACGCCGATCCCGAGGTCGAGCGCCGTGTCCAAAAAGTGGGCGTTGAACTCCAGGTTGATCTCGGGATTCAAATGCGGCAGCAGCCTCGCCAGGGCTGAGTTGCGAACCAGCTTGTAAGTGGTGCCGACGTCGGTCAGGGTGCCGCGGCCGACGTGTTTCAACTCGAGCAGTTTGCCCACTGCAAAGTTGCCATAATACATGAAAGTGGTCAGTTGGGTCCTCGGGCTGCGCAACTGCTCTACGATCCGGGTGCCGTTGACGATCTGGGCGTGCGGGACGTAGGCCATGAACTTATCGATGTCGAAGGCGCGAAAGGAGCAGTCGCCTTCACAAAGCAGGGTGAGCTCCGTGTCGTGGCAGGCCGAAGCCTCGCTGAGCGCCCGGAAGACGCACTGGCCGTAGCCGGGTTCCCGATGGACGATGACAGTGGCGCCGGCCTCCCTGGCGCGGCAGGCTGTCGCGTCGCGGCTGTTGTTGTCGATCACGAGTACGCGCCTCACCAACGGGTGCGCGGAGAAGTCCCGCACGGCGGCGCCGATGCTCTTCTCGTCGTTGAAGGCGGTGAGGACCGCCGTCACGCGGCGTTCCCCGACGACGTCGAACGGAACCTCGGTGGTGCGCCGTTTTAGAGGCACGAGGACGACGACCTCGAATGCGATCAGAAGCATGCCGGCCACGACCGGTGTGCCGCCGTACCATATCATGAAGAGGCTGATCTTCCCCGCCGGCAGCCACGCGGCCAACGGATGGCGTACGGACGCGAGTAAAACGCCGAGGAGATAGTCCAAGAGCCCGGCGGCGAGAAAGAGCACTCCCCACATCATGGCTCGAAACCGGGCTAGAACCGGGCGCTTCTCGATTGCGGGCCGGGCCGCCAGGAGAGGCGAGTTTTCAGCAGTCGCCGGGGGCATCAGTGTAAACCCGCGGTCCGGACGCTCGAAGCTGAAGACGCGTCCTGGCGTGCGGCTCGCCGGTACAGCCGCCACCTGGAAGATTCGGCTTCGAGACGGAACTCCTTCGCCAGCGCCGGCTGGTAGATCTTACGGTAACCGTCGTAAAACATGGGGGGCGAAGCAGGATACTTCGGCACCATCACAACCGCGGCGTCCGCGAAGAACCGGGAGGGCGAGGGGTGATGCCGATCATCCAGCGTGTACCGGTATGCGGCTGCGGCGATGCCGCCCCGGATGGGCTCCCGGCCCAGGGCATACGAGAACGGATTGAACATATCCAGAGTCGCAATCTTCTCGTCCGGACGCGTGTGCGCGGCGAGCAATCGGATTCCGTCGTTCAAGCTGGAGACATATTCGCGGCCGTTGGAGTATCTGTCGATATCGTTGGGCGGGACATCGTACAGTATGAGCGGATGCAACCGGGGCGACTCGAATCGCAGTATGCCCGGCGGATCGGGGTTGACTCGCGACTGGATGAATGCGTAACCGAGGCCCAGGACCTGCACCAGGGCCATTGGCACGGCAAGCAACACGGCGGTGAGGACAAGAAACAGGCCCGACTCGCTCGCACTCGCGGACGGGGACGAACGCGGGACGGGCTTGATCGACAGCAGCAACACCATCGCGAAAGCAGCCGTGAGGGGGTATGACAATAGCTGCGCGTTGGTAATAATCAACAGGGTATCGGCAACCACCACCAGCACGGCAGCGAGCGGATAACACCACCCGCGCCACAGCGACTGCCCGGCTGCCGCGGGACCGGATGACCGATGATGCCAGAAGGTCATGGCTCCCAGCAGAGCCGCGCGGCCGATGCCTCCGGTCAGCAGATCCATGGATCTATGCCTTAGACCGAGGCTGCCGCTTCGGGCGGCGGCGGCGGCGAACAGATCGCTCCACATCGCGCTCACATCGAACCGCAGGTATGCAAGAAAGAGCAAAACCGTTCCGAGGAAGCCGCTCGCACACAGGAGCGCACGCCGCCTGCCGGGGGTCCGGAATAAGAAGGAAGCTCCCAGAAAAGGCAGCGCAACCAGAAAATAGGAGACCTTCAGGAACAACAAGATGCCGAGCGCGCAGCCAGTCAGAATCGGTTCGACCGATCCTCGGCGGCGCGTTTGGCGATTCTCGGCGGCCGGCAGAAAACACTCCAGTATGACGATCGTCAACAGCGCGTAACCATAGCGGTTGTACACCATGCCGTGGGACGTTGCGATGGGCGGATCGCCTAGGGCGAACGGAGGCGCGACCAGGAGAGCGACGAAGCAGGAGAACGCCACGGCCGTCATGGTCCGGGACCTCCCGGCGGCGAGCCATGCGGCCCACAAGCCGGCCACTGACGCCACGAAAGCGTTCACATAGCTGATTGTGGCGACACTGCCGCCGGAAACCGCCAGTCCGGCCGCCACCAGCAGGAAGGTAACGGGTCCCCAAGCGCTTGAGTAATCCACGTGGACTCGTTCGCCGCGCAGCGCTCTCCACCCATTATCCAGGAGAAAGAAGATGTCGTGGCCGTATAATCGCGCGTGGATGGCTCCGATCGAAGCGGTGACCGCTCCGATAAACAGCACCAGCCCGACGGCTGCCAACGGGCCGTACCGTCGCGCCCATTCACCCGACCACAAAGCCCGCAACAATGGCAAGCTGCCGGACACACCGGACCGGGCGGCAGCGGACGCTGCGCCCTCGTGCTCGGTGATTTGTTGCATCTCCAATAGCTTACATCACATTCGGTCACCAACAGGTTGTCCGAGGCGAGCCGCATTCACTTGCGCGTGCGAGCGCCGGCTCGGCAAGTCGCTATAACAGAACTTTCGGCTTAAACGCCATAAGGGCCGTGCGCACCACGGCCAGCCAGACGACCGCCGCGGCGTAGCCCGCCAGCACATCCGTCGGATAGTGGAAGCCGAGGTACACGCGCGAGAATCCCATCAGGGCGACGAGGATTGCCGCGACGGCGAAGATCGCCATTCGCTTCGAGCGCGACGCGGCCCAGGGGGCACCCCGCGCGGCCAGAATCACGGCCAGCACGCCGAAGAAGCAGCAAGACACCATGGCATGGCCGCTGGGAAAGCTGTGAGTTATGGGTGCGGCAAGCCCGAAGAAAGGCTCGGGCCGCGGCCTATTGAAAAGCAACTTCAGGATTTGATCGAGCGCTTCCGCGCCCAAGGCTGCCACCGCAAACACCACCGCCGCGCGCCGTCGTTTCACGGCCACCAGCCACCAAACCAAAATGACGCCGAGCGGCGCCAGGCAGACCTCGGAGCCCAATAGCGACACGCCGCGCATCATGGCGGTGAGAGGCGGCAAGGACCGGGCGTGAACGGCGTTGCGAATGGGCGTGTCGAGGCGCATGGCATCGCCCCGCTTCACCTCGCGGGCCAGCCAACCGAAAAGGATCAGCGCCAGAGCGGCGACCAGCCAGAGCCGTGCCATGTCCAGCAGTGTGACACAATAGACGTTCCCATATGCGAACGGCTCTCATTATCCTTTTTGTGCTCGCCTTCGGGGCGCAGGCCCAAACCCCGTTGGGGACTGTAACCGGAGTGGCGACGGACCCCTCCGGCGGCTCGGTCCCGAATGCTTCCGTCACCTTGACGAACCAGGATACCGGGGTGCGGCGCGCGGCCGCGACCAACACCAGCGGCGCCTACTCCTTCCCGGACCTGGCGCCGGGCGTCTACAAGCTGGGAGCGGGCGCGAAGGGATTCCGGAC
The DNA here is from genome assembly GCA_003142355.1 of Bryobacterales bacterium. The sequence continues at coordinate 10,616 of PLMF01000183.1, read as the reverse complement.
GCTGGAGACGCGCGGGTTCGGGGTGGAGGCGTATCGCACCGTGCGGCAGGACCTCACGTTCGAGATCGCGGCCGAATCCACCGAAGTGGTGGTGACGGAAGCGGCGCCGGCGGCGATCGAGATGGAAACGCCGGCGGTGGGGTCGAGCCTGTTCGGGCGGCAGATCGTCGAAGTGCCCACCAACCTGCGCAGCATCTCGAAAAACTCGGGCGATTCGGGCCTCATCTCGGCGATCATGCCGCTGACGGTGCCGGGCGTGGTGCAGGTGGGCAACGGCGCCAAGTGGCTGACGCCGGGCGCGGGCGCGACGGGCATCAAGGTGAAAGTGGACGGCATCGAGACCACGTTCGGCAATTTCGGCAGCCCGGACAACGTATCGCAGCCGTCGGTGGAGGCGGTCCAGGAATTCACCGCCAATGTGCTCACGACGCGCGCGGAGTTCGGCGGCATGGGCACGGTGACCACGGCGACGAAATCGGGCGCCAACCATTTTCACGGAGGCGTCTTCTGGTACGTGCGCAACAGCGCCACCGACGCGAGGAGCACGTTCGCCACTACCAAGCCGTTCCAGAACCTGCACAACTACGGCGGGACCGCGAGCGGGCCGCTCGAGCGGGACAGGACTTTCTTCTTCTTCGATTTCGATGGCATGCGCGGCGCGGCGGCGTACCTGTTCTCGCCCAACGTGCCTACGGCCGCCATGCGGCAGGGGGATTTCACGGGCCTGGCGGCTCTCAAGAATCCGTTCACGGGGGCGACTCCGTACAGCGGGAATACGATTCTGGCGCGGTATCTCAGCCCGCAGGCGCTCGAAATGCAGAGCCTCTTCCTGCCGCTGCCGAACTACGGAGCAGCTTCGTTGACGGCCGCCAACTATCGCGCGTCGTTCGACGGGCCGGAAGTACACCGCACCGAGGAGATCCGGCTGGACCACAGTTTCACCGCGCGTAACATGGCGTTTCTGCGGTATGAGAACCGGAAGGACGATTACCACATTCCGGGGGCGCGCTCGTCGCTGCCGCCCTCGGCCGCGGGGACCTCCGAAAACATCCGCCGCGTGAATTTCTGGACGCTGGGGGATGTTCACACCATCCGGCCAAACGTGGTCAACGAATTCCGCGCGGGGGTGGTGATACTGGTGTCGGCCAGCAACTCGAATCTGGATGGACAGAGCCTCATGAACCAGATCGGCGTCGGGGGACTGCCCAGCCGGGGCTACACTAACAGCCTCCCTTACTTCAGTATCTCGGGAGTCACGGGGAACGCCATCAACTTACTCAACCCGGTGAACGACGGGCACGCGCAGGTGGCCGACAACCTGAGCTGGATCGCCGGGCATCACGCCATGAAGTTCGGCGTGGAAGAAGTCAACTGGTTCGACGACCGGTTCCAGCCCAACACGTCCGGCAACCCGATTCTGGGGACTTACTCGTTCACGGGCGCGTACACAGGCAATGCATACGCGGATTTCCTGCTGGGATTGCCGCAGTCGGTGACGCGCATGGAACCATACCAGCCGCAGTACATCCGTTTCCGCGACTGGGCGGGCTACGCGCAGGACGATTTCAGAGTGACGCCGCGCCTCACCCTGATGTACGGGCTGCGGTACGAATACAACGGCCCGGCGTACACGCTGAACGACAATATCTACTCGTTCGACCTGGCGACGGGCAAGATCGCGATACCGAGCGACGCGGCGAAGAAGTACATCAGCGCTCTGTTCCCCTCGGCCACGATTCCGCTCGAGACCGCCGACCAGATGGGCGTGGGGCGTTCGCTACGCAAGGGGGATTACAACAATTTCGCGCCGCGGTTCGGATTCGCCTGGCGGCTGGACCAGGCCGGGAAGACGGCGGTGCGCGGCGGATGGGGCATTTACTACGTGCACTATTCGGGCGACATCCCAGTGACTATGTCGGCCGGTCCGTTCTCAGTCACGACGGTCAGCACCAACAGCTTCGTGAACGGACAGCCGCAGTTCACGCTGGCGAATCCGTTCGCGATTCCGGGCTCGCCGGGAACGCTGGCGCTGGGCGGGGTGGCGCCCAACCTGCGCAACAGCTACGCGCAGCAATACAGCCTCTCCATAGAGCGCGAGGTGACGCGCAACATTGGGCTGCGCATCAGCTATATCGGATCGAAGGGGACGCAACTGGCCTACCGGCGCGACGCCAACCAGCCGGTGGCGTCGACGGTGGCGTTCGTAAGCACGCGGCGACCGTACCCGCAGTTCGCCAACATCACTTACTCCGACAACGGGGCCAACATGCTCTATAGCGGGCTACAAACGCAGGCGAGTAAGCGCTTCAGCGGGGGCTTGATGTTCACTTCGACTTGGACGTGGGCCAAGGAGATCAGCGACATCGACGATAGCGGCGATTTCGAGCTGAACACCTCGGTTGAGAACAGTTACAACCGACGGCGCGACCGCGGCAACGTGTATTCCGTGCCGCGGCACCAGTGGATGAACCAGGCGCTCTACGAACTGCCGGGCAAGGGCCGGCTGCTGGGCGGATGGCAGCTCAACATGCTGTGCAATCTGAGCACCGGCAACTGGTTCACGCCGGTATATAGCGGCACGGCGCCGACTAACGTGAACCTCACGAGCTTCCGTCCGGACCTGGCGACCGGAGTCGTCGCGATGCCGCGGACGCAGGCTCAATGGTTCGACCGCAACGCGTTCGTGACGCCCGCCAGCGGGCAGTGGGGCAATGCCGGGCGCGGCATCATCGAAGGGCCGGGATACATCATCTTCAGCCTGGGGCTGCAGAAGACAATTCGGCTGGAGCGGATGGGCGCCATCACCGTGGTGGCCTCGTTTCACAATGTGTTGAACCACACCAACCTGGGCGAGCCAACGGGCGGCGGAACTCCGCTAGGCGGGCAGACCACGGTAAACAACGTCAACGGCGGAACGATTACGGGAACCGCTATCTTCCCGCCGGCGGGCTCGGCGCGGACGGGGCAGTTGGGGCTGCGGTGGAGTTGGTAGCGCCAGCAGCGCCGGGCCCAGAGGGGGTAAGGCCATCCAGGGTTCTGCCGGCACGTTCGGAATAATCGACCTTCACCGAGAGCGTTTGGCCTTTTTAGCGGTTGTTCTCTTGGCGGCTCGCGCCTCCATGTGGGCGATCATCTCGTCGGCGCCGTTAAAGGGGCCGAAGGTACGGCCGGCCTCGACGTCCGCCAGGCCTTCGGCGAGCCGGGCATCGATGACGCGTCGTTGCTCGGGCGTGTATTCATCGTCCGCCGTTGGCAGTTTGGGGAGAATCGTGATCACCCCACCCGACACTTTGAATTCGAGATCCTGGCCGCTCTTCAGACCGGCCCGCCGGCGAATAGCCAAAGGGACCACGAGCGGCGTTTTGTTCTTGACGGTGACGGTCATGGAAATGGTGCGGCCGGTTACAGTGTAGCGCCCCGGTAACTTCGCTTCAATTCACGTGGTGCTACGCTATTAGCAGGGTTCGCGTCCGCACCACGGGGTTTTCCACGAATGCGAACGAGGCCCGCTCTTCTTCTCACCACGATCCTATGCTGTTCCGCATGGGGTCAGAGCTACACCATATCGACAATTGCCGGCGGCGGGCTGCCGATCAATATTCCAGGGACGGCCGCCAGCCTGGGCAGCCCGGTGGCCAACGCACCTCAAAACATTGCAGCCGATCGCGCGGGCAACGTCTTCTTCCCGTATCAGAACGCCGTCCTGCGCCTGGACGCCACCACGGGCATCCTCACGCTTGTCGCGGGGAACGGGACGCCAGGTTATAGCGGCGATAACGGCCCGGCCACCAGCGCGCAGTTGAACGATCCCGCCGGCCTCGCCGTGGACTCCGCCGGCAACCTTTACATCGCCGACACTAGCAACTCCCGCGTGCGCAAGGTCGCGAACGGAGTGATCGCCACCATGACGGCCAGCGGCGCCCCGTTCAGCGCCCGCTACATCGCCGTGGATTCCACCGGCAACCTTTACCTCAACGATGGCTACGAGATACTCAAGGTCGCGAACGGGGTGATCACCACCGTGGCGGGCGGCGGCTTGGCCGGTTGCTGCGACACCGGCCCGGCCACCAGCGCCCAATTGTACTATCCCGAAGGTATCGTCGTGGACTCCGCCGGCAACCTCTACATTGCCGACACGTATAGCTTTCGCATCCGCAAGGTCGTGAATGGGGTGATGACTACCGTAGTGGGCGCCGGCCCGGCTGGCAGCGCTCTGCTGAGCTATCCCCAAGGCGTGGCCGTGGACTCCGCCGGCAACCTCTACATCGCCGACACTGGTAATGGCCGTGTCCGCAAGGTGTCTGGCGGAGTGATCACCACGGTGGCGGGAAACGGGACATGTTGCTTCGGGGGCGACAACGGCCCGGCCACCAGCGCCCAGTTCAACTACATCGAAGGCGTGGCCGCAGACTCCGCCGGCAACCTTTACATCGCCGACTACGGTAACAATCGGGTGCGCGAGGTTTCGAACGGGGTGATCAGAACCGTGGCTGGAAACGGGACGCCCGGCTTCAGCGGCGACGGCGGCCCGGCTACCAGCGCCCAGTTGAAAGGTCCTATGGGCGTGGCCGTGGACTCGGCAGGCAACCTTTACATTGCCGACTTGGATAACTACCGCGTGCGCAAGGTATCCCACGGCGTGATCACCACCGTTGTGGGGAACGGGACGCGCGGTGTGAGCGGCGACAACGTCCCGCCCACCAGCACCCAGTTGTGGAATCCCAAGGAACTCGCGGTGGACTCCGCCGGCAACCTCTACATCAACGACGATACCGCCCGGATACTCAAGGTCTCGAACGGGGTGATCANNGGGGTGATCACCACCGTGGCGGGTAACGGTACGGCGGGATTCAGCGGCGATAATATCCCGGCCGTCAACGCCCAGTTGATGTATGCCGAAGGCATCGCCGTGGACTCGGCCGGCAACCTCTACATCGCAGACACCTATAACGAGCGCATCCGCGAGGTCTCGAACGGGGTGATCCGAACCGTGGCGGGCAACGGGACGATGGGCTTCAGCGGCGACAACGGTCCGGCCACCAGCGCCCAGTTGTCGTATCCCGCGAGGGTCGCCGTGGACTCTGCCGGCAATGTCTACGTCGCCGACTCCTATAACTGGCGCGTCCGCAAGATCTCGGGCGGGGCGATCGCCACCGTGGCGGGAAACGGGACGTTTGGCTTCAGCGGCGATAACGGCCCGGCCACCAGCGCCCAGGTGGGCCCCGGAGGCGTCGCCGTGGACTCTGCCGGCAACGTCTACGTCGCCGACCTTGATAACAACCGCATCCGTATTTTGACGCCGGCTGGATCTTCCTGCACTTACTCCGTCTCGCCAGCCAATTTGCAGGCGCCAGCCTCGGGCGGTAGTCTGGCCGTCGGCATCCAGACCGCCGCTTCGTGTCCGTGGGCAGTCTCCGGCGTGCCAGGCTGGATCACGGTTTCCGCTTCATCCTCCGGCACGGCTTCCGCCTCCGTAACTCTCGCAGTCTTTCCCAACAATTCCGGGACGACCCTCAGCGCCACCATCTTGATTGCGGGCGTGTCAGTCACTGTCACTCAGCCGGCCACGGCGATGGCGGCGCTGCCTCCCATCTGGAGCGTGGTGAATGCGGCGAGCTACATCGGCGGGCCGGTTTCCGCTGGCGAGATGGTTACGATCTTTGGGACGGGCATGGGACCGGCCACGGCGGCATACGCGACGATGGACCCGGCCACCGGCAAACTGGCGACGACTATCGGCGGCGTGCAGGTGCTGTTCAACGGCACGCCCGCGCCCATGATCTACGCCAGCAGCACACAGGTGTCGGCGGTGGTGCCGTATGAGATGGCATCCATTTCCAACCCGCTGGTGTGGATCGAGTACTCGGGGCAGACTTCCAACGCATACGCGTTGACCTCGGCGGCCACGGCGCCGGGGTTGTTCGCGCAGAATGCGTCCGGGAGCGGGCCGGGAGCGATTCTGAACCAGGACAACAGTCTCAATGGGCCGAGCCATCCGGCAGCCAACGGCAGCATCGTACAGGTGTTCATGACGGGCGAAGGGCAGACGACTCCGCAAGGGGTCACTGGCAGGGTGACGACCGTGACCTCGCCGCCTCCGCAAGTGACACCGGCGCCGGTGCAGCCGGTCAGGGTATTCCTCGACGGCCAACAGGTTCCCTATACATACGCCGGGGAAGCGCCCGGCATGGTCGCGGGGGTAATGCAGCTCAACGTGCAGATCCCAGCCAATGCGCCATCGGGCGCGCGGCCGATTCAGGTGTCGGCCGGCGGAATCATAAGCCAGAGCGGCATCACAGTGACGGTGCAATAATGCGAATGCGAAGCGTTGTTCTTCTCGCCACGATCTTATGCGGCTCCGCATGGGGTCAGAGCTACACCATATCGACGATTGCCGGCGGCGGTGGCAACGCGCTGCCGGTTGACATGCCAGGAACGTCCGCCAACTTCGGCTTTCCGGCATCTGCGCCAACGAATGTCGCGGCCGATCAGGCGGGTAACCTCTTTTTCGCATATCAGAACGCCGTCTTGCGACTGGACGCCACAACGGGCATCTTGACCCTCGCCGCAGGGAACGGGACGGCGGGCTTCAGCGGCGACAACGGCCCGGCCACCAGCGCCCAGTTGAACAACCCCACAGGTGTCGCGGTGGACTCGGCTGGCAACCTTTACATCGCCGACTCCGGCAACAACCGCATCCGCAAAGTCGCCAATGGGGTAATCGCCACCGTGGCGGGAAACGGCACGCAAGACTTCGGCGGCGACAACGGCCCGGCCACCAACGCCCAGTTAAACCTTCCCGCCGGCGTTGCGGTGGACTCTGCCGGCAACCTCTACGTCGCCGATTGGGGTAACAATCGGGTCCGCAAGGTCTCGAACGGCGTGATCGCCACCGTGGCCGGAAACGGGTTCAAAGGTTTCGTCGGCGATAACGGCCCGGCCACCAGCGCCGTTTTGGACCAGCCCTACAGCATTGCCGTGGACTCCGCCGGCAACCTGTATATCGCAGACTCCACCAACCACCGCATCCGCAAGGTCTCGAACGGCGTAATCACCACAGTGGCGGGAAACGGGACGTTCGGATTCAGCGGCGACAACGGCCCTGCCGCCATGGCCTGGTTGTACAATCCGGACGGGGTGGCCGTGGACTCTGCCGGCGATCTCTATATCGCCGATACTTCCAACTACCGCATCCGCAAGGTCTCGAACGGAGTGATCACCACGGTAGCGGGCAACGGGACGATGGGCTTCAGCGGCGACACTGGCCCGGCTACCAGCGCCGAGTTGTACACGCCCGGCGCGGTCGCCGTGGACGCTGCCGGCAACCTGTACATCGCCGACCCTGGTACGCAGCGCATCCGCAAGGTCGCGAACGGCGTGATCACCACCGTGGCGGGAAATGGGACGTCCACTTTCAGCGGCGATAACGGACCGGCCACCAGCGCCCAATTGGAGTTCCTCTTCGGGGTGGCCGTGGACTCCGCCGGCGCCCTCTACTTCGCGGACAGTCAGTATAACGACCGCGTCCGCAAGGTCTCGAACGGAGTTATCACCACGGTGGCGGGCAACGGGGCACTGGGCCTGAGCGGCGACAACGGCCCGGCCATCAACGCCCAATTGGGCCAACCCGAAGGCGTCGCCGTGGATTCCGCCGGCAACCTCTATATCGCGGACCTCTTAAACAACCGCGTCCGCAAGGTCTCGAACGGGGTGGTCACCACCGTGGCGGGGAACGGGACTTATTACGGTACATCGGGCTTCAGCGGCGACGATGGTCCGGCGATCAGCGCCCAGTTGAACCGTCCCTACGGCGTCGCCGTGGACTCTGCTGGCGACCTCTACATCGCCGACACGGGGAACCACCGCATCCGCAAGGTGTCGGACGGAGTGATCACCACCGTAGCGGGAAATGGGACGGCGGGCTTCAGCGGTGACAACGGCGCTGCCACCGGCGCCCAGTTGAACTTCCCCGAAGGCGTCGCCGTGGACTCCGCCGGCAACCTCTACATCGCCGACAGAGGTAACAACCGCATCCGCAAGGTCACGAACGGGGTGATCACCACCGTNNAACGGGGTGATCACCACCGTAGCGGGAAACGGGACGTTTGGTTTCAGCGGCGACAACGGCCCGGCCACCAGCGCCGAGTTGATCCTTCCCAGCGCCCTCGCCGTGGACTCTGCCGGCAACCTCTATATTGTCGACTGGGTGCGCATCCGCAAGGTCACGAACGATGTGATCACCACTATCGCGGGAAACGGGTTGCAGGGTTTCAACGGCGACAACATCCCGGCCACCAGCGCCCAGATCTCTCCCAACGGTGTCGCCGTGGACGCTGCCGGCAATGTCTACATCGCGGACGGCTTCCGCGTCCGCATTCTGACGCTGGCCGGATCGCCTTCCTGCACGTACTCGGCTTCACCGGCCTCGTTGCAGGCGCCAGCTTCGGGCGGTATTGTGACGGTCGGCATCCAGACCGCCGGTTGGTGTCCCTGGGCCGTCTCCGGCCTGCCGAGTTGGATCACCGTTTCCAGCGCATCCTCCGGCCGAGCTTCCGCCACTGTCGCGCTCCTGGTCTCCCCCAACTCGGGCGCGCCCCTCAGCGCGACGGTTTTGATTGCGGGCGTTCCAGTCACCATCACTCAGCCAGCCACGGCGGCGGCGCCGCTGCCCCCCATCAGGGCCGTGGTGAACGCGGCCAGCTTTATCAGCGGGCCGATTTCCCCAGGCGAGATGGTCACGCTCTTTGGCGCGGGCATGGGACCGGCCACGGCGGCATACGCGATCGTGGACCCGTCCACCGGCAAGCTGGCGACGACTATCGGCGGGGTGCAGGTGCTTTTCAATGGCATCCCCGCCCCGATGATCTACGCCAGCAGCAAACAGATTTCGGCGGTGGCGCCGTATGAGATGGCGAACGTTGCCAACCCCTCGGTGTGGATCGAGTACGCGGGACGCGCTTCGGTTGCGTACCCGTTGAGCTTGGGCGCCTCCGCCCCGGCGCTGTTCGCGCAGAACGCATCGGGCAGCGGGCCGGGGGCCATCCTGAACCAGGACAACAGTCTGAACGGGCCGGACCATCCGGCGGCGAAGGGCAGCATCGTACAGATGTTCCTGACGGGCGAAGGCCAGACCTACCCGCAGGGCGTCACGGGCAAGATCACGACTGTGACCTTGCCGCCGCCGCAGGTGACGCCGGCGCCGGCACTGCCGATCACGGTCGGAATCGGCGTCGATCCGGTTCTCCCTACGTACGCCGGGGAAGCGCCGGGCATGGTAGCGGGGGTGATGCAACTTAACGTGCAGATCCCGCCATATGCGCCGTCGGGCGCGCTGAAGATCACACTGTGGAACGGCGCGAACGTCAGCCCGCAGAGCGGCATCACCGTGTCGGTGCAATGATGCGTATACGAAGTGTTGTTCTTCTCACTACGATCCTATGCTGCTCCGCGTGGGGTCAGACCTACACGATATCCACGTTTGCCGGCGGGCCCCCGGCTAACATACCGGGAACGGCCGCCAGCCTGCTCACCGTCGCATCTGTCGCGGCCGATCGGGCGGGCAACGTGTTTTTCGCGGCTCAAAACGCGGTCCTGCGGCTGGACGGCACAACCGGTATCTTGACTCCGGTGGCGGGCAACGGGACGCGTGGTTTCAGTGGAGACAACGGCCCGGCCACCAGCGCGCAGTTGAACGGCCCTGCAGGCCTCGCCGTGGACTCTGCCGACAACCTGTACATCGTCGACCAGTTCAACTACCGCATCCGCAAAGTCTCTAGCGGGGTGATCACCACGGTGGCGGGGAACGGGACGTATGGTTTCGGCGGCGACAACGGCCCGGCCACCAGCGCGCAGTTCAGGTTTTCCTACGGTGGTGTTCCCATCGGCCTCGCCGTGGACTCTGCCCGCAACCTATACATCGCCGACTATTATAACAATCGGGTCCGCAAAGTCTCGAACGGCGTGATCACCACCGTGGCGGGAAACGGGACGCAAGGTTTCAGCGGCGACAATGGCCCGGCCGTCAGCGCCCAGTTGAACCAACCCGAAGGCCTCGCCGTGGACTCCGCGGGCAACCTGTACATCGCCGACTGGCAAAACAGCCGCATCCGCAAGGTCGCGAACGGGGTGATCACCACCGCGGCGGGAAACGGCACGCGAGGCTTCAGCGGCCATGGCGGCCCGGCTACCAGCGCCCAGTTGGCTTATCCCCAAGGCGTCGCTGTGGACTCCGGCGGAATCCTCTACATCGCCGACACTTCGAACAGCTCGATCCGCAAGGTCGCGAACGGGGTGATCACCACCGTGGCGGGGAACGGGACGTTTGGGTTCAGCGGCGACAACGGTCCGGCCACCAGCGCCCAATTGAACGGTCCTTCAGGCGTCGCCGTGGACTCTGCCGGCAACCTGTACATGGGCGACCTTGGGAACACCCGCATTCGCAAGGTCTCGAACGGGGTGATTACCACGGTAGCGGGGGGCGGCTCGTCCCTCGGCGACAATGGCCCGGCTACCAGCGCCCAGTTTACGCCCTCAGGCCTCGCCGTGGACTCCGCGGGCAACCTGTACATCGCCGACTGGCAGAACAATCGCATCCGCAAGGTCTCGAACGGGGTGAT
>PLMF01000371.1 GCA_003142355.1 Bryobacterales bacterium | reverse complement strand
GGTTGGGCGAAGGCCGGAGCGACTGGGCTTCAAAAAAGCGCGAGTTGCACGCCTTCCGGCGGCCCATAGTTGAACCGCAGCGCATTGGCCTCTTCCACGCGATCCCAACGCTCGCAGATCCAGGTCAGTTCGCGTGCGCAGCCGTCCGGATCGACCACCGCGTCCAGCAGCCGGTAAAGCAGCTCGTATGCCTCGGCGTACCGCCGGGCGGCGATCAGACTTCGGGCATACGCCGGAGTCCGCGGAGTCTCTAAAATCGTCACCGGCACAAGCGTGACTGCGTTCGACGTGCGTCCGGCGGCGGTCAGCTCCGCTGAAATCTCGGGGCCAGGAGCATCCAAGACCACAAGGCAGCGGCGCGCGGCCAGCAGATCGCGGATGCGGCGGCAGTTTTGCATTGCCGGACCATCGAGCGCGAGTCCGAGCTGGCGGCCCAGTTCTCCCGCGGCCTCGGCCAGCGTGCGACCGTGGCACGGCACCCAGAATACCGCCTCAAACTCCTGCGCCGCCTCGCTCGCGAAACGCGATGCGACGGCGCCGCTGACGAGCAGCGTGCCGGCGCGATCGGCGAGAGTGGAGTATAGATCCTCCAGGTCGTCCGAAAATCCGGTGGCCGGCAGTTCAGCCGACGGGCGCTCCCGTCGCCAGAACCAACGCTTCAGCAGCCGCCGGGCGGTGAGCCGGTCGGTGGTGGCGTCGATGAGATTGCGGCGCCGCAACAACTGCGGGAAAGTACACTCCTCGAGCAGCACCGTCACCACCTCCACGCCGGACCTCGCCTGGTCGAAGAGAACGGGCTCCCACCGTTCCCGTACCCAGCGTGGCGGAGAGGACGCCTTAGACAGCAGCAGCACCAGCACATCCGCGGAGAGACCCTCTTCGGCCTTCGAGATCAGGTCTTGCCCCTTGCCAATCAGGCCGTCCTCGACGTAGCAGGTAAGATTGCAGCCAAACTCCAGGAATTCGGCCAGTTGGCTGGCGAGGGCGTGGTCGGGGCGGGCGTGGGCGAAGAAAGCGGTTTTCAAGGGGTGAGTATANNTGGTGTACAATTGTACACGAATGCAGGTGGAATGGGATCCGCGCAAGGCGCGGCTGAATGCACGGAAGCACGGGTAGCGTTGGCCGATGCTGTTGCCGTCCTCGAAGACGAGACGGCGCTGACGATGCGCGACGAGGAGAGCGATGAAACGTGAATACGATTTCTCAAAAGCGAAGCGTGGACCCGCGATCCCCGTCCCGAAGGGGAAGACCAGGATTACGATCCGTCTGGATGAGGACGTAATCGCTTGGTTCCGAGATCAGGTCGACAAAGCCGCTGGCGGCAACTATCAGAGCCTGATTAACAACGCCCTCCGCCAGTTCATAGCACGCGCGCAAGAGCCTTTGGAGGAGACGCTGCGCCGCGTGGTCCGCGAAGAGATCCGCCGAGCCAGCTAAGACTGCGGGGCGGCGGCAGGCGGCAGGTTGGCCCGCTTCTCGATTCTTGGCATCAGTTGCCAAAGACCATTCGACCCATCCGATCGCTCAGGCGTTTGACTTCGTCCGGATCGGTGGCGCTCCGGAAGCGTTCGGCGAGGTCGAAGAACTCCTGTTGTTTGCGCTTCTCAGCCTCTTCGGATACCGCGGCATTCTGCCCAGCTTGCATAATCAATGGTACATGTACTATAGACGGTACAAGGGCAGGCACGCAAGTTCCCGAAGGAGTTGATGCGATGAGTAAGAAACACATGGGTTCCAGCATTGATCACTTCCTGAAAGAGGAGGGGGTCTTCGAAGAGGCGCAAGCACAGGCGGTTAAAGAGGTGGTCGCCTGGCAACTCGCCCAAGCGATGAAGGAAAAGAAAATATCGAAGAACCGCATGGCTATACTGCTCAAGACGAGCCGCACGCAGGTGGACCGGCTGCTGGATGCGAAGAACGACATCACGCTGTCGAGTCTGGAACGGGCCGCGGCCATGGTCGGGCGAAGAGTCACGATCCGGCTTGTGTAGCTACGCTTGCTTTCTCGCCAATCTCCCTCGGTGCGACACGCTGAGCGGTAACATGAAGGAGGAGCATCCGCGATGGATTCCACTATTCTGAATCTCGGCGAAGACCTCAGCGGTTTCCTGGCGACTCTGGGCCAGCCGATCGAGCAGACGGCGCGTGAAATGATCGTGTTCGAGTTGTACCGACGGAGCCTAGTCTCCAGCGGCAAGGCTGCCGAACTTCTGGGAATTCCCCGCCTGGAACTCATCCAGCGCGCTTCGGAATTGGGCATCTCCTACTTCCGCTTCACCGAGGACGAGCGGCAGGCGGAGGTCGCAGAGAGCAAGCGGGCCTGAGTGCCGGTCATATCCAATTCGAGATTTGCATTCCGCCTGACCTGCCTCAATTTCCCGACGCAATGAGCGGGCACGCGACGTAGGAGGTGGATCTTCCCCATGTCGATCTTCTCAAAACCGATTTCCAGACTTGGAACAGAGGACCTGGAGGAGCTGCTCAAGGAGGCGGCGGTCGAAAACGTCCGCCTGGAATTCAAGCTTGAAGTCCCGGGCAAGGACGAAACGCTAAAGAAGCTGTCCTCCTTCGCGAATACCTTCGGCGGCTTTCTTGTGGTCGGTGCGAGGGCCAGCAGCGCGGATGGACGGCTCCAGACACTCTCCGGCGTGGAGTTGCAAGACGGCTACAAGCAGAAGGTGGTGCAGTGGTCCTTCGACGGCGCCAGCCCGCCGCTCAACGTGGAGGTGTCAGATCCGATTCCGGCGCCTGGTGCTCCAGACCGGTTCTGTTATGTCATCTACACCGCCGAAAGCGATCTGACTCCCCATTTTCTGAACGGCAGGAAAGGCGTTTACGTTCGGACCGATGAGTTCAGTGCGCGTTTTGAGGCGCGGTTGGCCAACGAGAACGATGTCCGTCACCTGCTTGACCGGCGAAAGGTGGTCCGCGAGCGCAGGGCGGGCCTGCTCGCACGGGCGCGAAAGAGATTCGCAACCTTCGCCCGCAGGAGGTACGCGGAACTTGCGGCGGCGGGAAAGACCGATCGCAAGGAGTTCGGCGCACGCCTTGAGCTTTGCGTCTGTCCGCGGTTTCCGGCGCGACCTGTGTGCAGGCAGGGCGACCTTGCGCCGCTACTTCGCGACAACAGCGTGCCATGGCGGCAAGTCGGCTTCCCCAGGCTTGGCAACGGCATTGTCTCGCAGCACGAGAGCGCTATCATCCTCCAGGGTACCCAGAGCTTCTCGATCATCGAAGCGAACATCTGGGGAATGCTTTTCTACGGTACAGAGATAGAGACCGAAACCACTACAGCCCCGGGCGTTCATCTGCATGGGTTCATTGGCTCCGTTCTGGTCTTCATACGGCACGCGGGCCGGTTCCTCCACGCGTTGGGCTACTCGGGGCCGGTGATTGTCGAAACGGCTCTCGCATCAGTCCTCGGCGTCGATTGGCTGCATTTCCCGCACAGGAATTTTGCCTCTACTCTACCGGGGTCGGAGTTGGATGACGAGGTCGAGTTCGCGAGCGCGACGACCAGCGAGGCACTGCGGGAGAGCCCCGACACCGTGGCTATGGAGGTGCTCCGCGAGGTCTTTTTCTCTGTAAACCTGCCCCAACTTGTGGACACGCCCCAAAAACTCGAGAATCTGGTTCTGAAGGGATATGAGTACAATTGCTGGCGGAACTCGAATTAGCTTTGAGTGTTCGGTCGAAGGATGCGACGCCACTACGACAGCCCACTGGTCACCCGGGTGTTGCGTCTCGATGACAATTTGAATCGACGCGCAGATTTCCCCAGCCGTGGCCCGTTCGTTGGCCACCTCACTCAGGCTGTGGGCCACATAGCGGAGCAAAACGCCTGCGGTAGCGGGACGCCCACAGTGGTGCGGGACCCGCCGGGCGCGTCCCACACCGATTCCGCCTCTCGTTGCGGTTCCGGACAACAATCACCTGAGCGCGTGATGCGTCGGCGACACTTCGAGGTGTGCTTCCAACTGGGTCACATTCTCGCGAGCTGTCGCGAGATCCGACTTGAGCCGTATTAGTTGGTCCATAGCCTGATCTTGGACCAAGCCGGCTTCCCATCGCTTCGGGCTGGCTTCACTGACCTTTAGGTGTCTGGCAAAAGTCCGGAAGCTCATTCCGAGGCGCTGCCGGATTTGCTTCAACTCCTTGGTGGTGAGCAGCCCATGTTTTGTGCGGTAAGCATCGGCGCTGGCAATCGTATAGGCGTCGGACTGCGCGTCCGTCATCACGTGAAACCCGCAACGATTGCAGAGCATCGCTTCCGTGCGGACGGGGACCTCCTCCCTGCGCACCGTAGCGGTCATGCCGGTAATTGCGGGCATCATCTTACCCTTGGCACACTTAAAGCACTTCATGGCTATTTCCGTTTCAAAAGTGCTGGATGACAGGACCAAAACAGGACCCGAGGACGTTTCGTGGCGCCTTCAATCTGGAACTTGAAGTAGACCACGCACCCGAGAATGTTGCTGTGTGCCTGCCGCATCCCGACTCATCGGGACGCCTGCCGAGCCTGCTCCAAAGCGCGTCCCGATGAGTCGNNCGGCAGACTGAGAGTCTGCGCCACGTCGGTGGCTGAGAAGTTATTCCTGCGTGGTCCCTTAATCCCCGGATCGGGCGCCCAGAGGCCGAGGTATCCCTTCCGCAAGACCTCCGCGCGTTGCTTCGGAGAGTACCGTGCAAAATGTCCCAGCCGGTCCAGCCTTTGGGCATTGGCAATCCAGCATTCTCTCAGCTCCTTGGGGCTGAGCGCGCTCATCCATTCCACCTACACGGTATCATATGATACTGCCGAAATCAATGGGCTGGGCCGGAGCATCTTACGCCCCTGCCCGGGGCTAGATCGTTTTCGTGCTTATTCCCACGGCTTGCGCCGTGGGCTACAGTCTGACGCTCCTACGGAGCTTACTTCAACGACGCGGTGATCTTGGCGCGGTACTCTTCGGCTTTTTGAAGGATCGCGCTCTCGTCTAGAGTGAGTATCCTGGCGTCGCGGACCAACGGCTTGCCGTTGACCATCACGTCGCGGACGTCGTCGGCTTTTAGCGCGTAAACCAATTGCGAGATGGCACCGTAGAGCGGGACGGCGTTGGGACGGTCGAGGCGCACCATGATCAGGTCGGCGCGCTTGTTGGGTTCGATGGAGCCGATTTCCTTCTCAAGACCTAAGACGCGGGCGCCGCGAATGGTCGCCATCTCTAGCGCGGTGGCGGCCGGGAGGACTTGGGGGTCGAGGCTTGTGACCTTGGCTAGTTTGGCGGCCAGATCCATTTCCTCGAACATGTTGAAGTCGTTGTTGCTGCCGGCGGGGCCGTCGGGGCCTAGGCCTACATTGATGCCGAGCGACAACATGCGCACGACCGGCGCTACACCGCTCCCCAGCTTCATATTGCTCGAAGGGCAGTGCGCTACGCCTACGCCGCGCGACTTGAGGATCGCCATGTCTTGCTCGTCGACCCATACGCAATGCGCGGCTATGGTTCGGCCGGCGAATACGCCGAGCGTGTCCAAGACCTTGGTGGGTGTCATGTGGCGTTGGGATACGGCGTCGTCGCGCTCCTTTTTGGTCTCGGCCAGGTGAATGATCAGCGGGGCGTTGTACTTGTTGGCAAGGGCGCGCGAAGCTTTCAGGGTCTCATCGGAATTGGTGTAGAGTGCGTGCGGGGCCACGGCGGGCACGACTAGCGGGTCGTTGCGGAAACGTGTGAGGTAGCGCTCGGTGAACTTGAGCGCGTCGGCGGGGGTCTTGGCGTCGGGGACGGGGAAGCCAATGATGGTCTCGCCCAAGACGCCGCGCATGCCGGCCTCTTTGGCGACCTCCGCCACCACGTCCTCGAAGTAGTACATGTCGGTGAAGGTGGTGGTGCCGCCGAGCAGCATTTCCAGGCAGCCGAGGCGCGTGCCCCAGCGAACGAAATCTGGGGAGACGTTTTTGGCTTCGGCGGGGAAGATGTATTTTTCGAGCCAGTCCTGAAGGCGCAGGTCGTCGGCGATGCCGCGGAAGAGCGACATGGCGGCGTGGGTGTGGGTGTCGATCAGGCCGGGGGCGAGGATGGCGTCGGGACGGTCGAGGCGTTGACGGGGCTCGAAGCGCTTGTCGATTTCGGACCTGGCGCCGACGGCCACGATGCGGTCAGCGCGAATGGCGACGGCGCCGTTTTCGATGACGCGATGCTGCGCGTCTTCGGTGATGACGTAGCGGGCGCTCCAGATCCAGTCGGCGGGTTCGCCAGCCGCCAGCGTGAAGACGAAGAGGAAAAAGCTACAGATACGAAACATCGAAGGGCTTCGGGAAAAGATCTCTCAACTGATAGGTTTCGGTTTGGCCGCCCAGGTTCACCAGCACGATTTCGACGTCGCCGCAGAATTCCCAGAGGATCTGGCGGCAGGCGCCACACGGGGGCGTGAGGCGGTCGGTGTCGGCGGCGACCGCCACGCGGCGGAATTTGCGGACGCCTTCCGAAACAGCTTTGAACACGGCCACGCGCTCGGCGCAGACGGTGAGGCCGTAGGTGGCGTTCTCGACGTTGCAGCCGGTATGGATGCGGCCTTCGGAATCTTCGATGGCGGCGCCGACTCTGAATTTGGAATAGGGGGCGAAAGCGTTTTCGCGGGCGGCGAGCGCGGCGGCGATCAGGGCGTCGGGCAAGGGCTACGCCTCCAGCCGCGGGAGCAGCGCCTTCAAGAACCGCACCAGGGTATCGCGCACCATGACGCCGGTTTCGAGCACTTCCGCGTGATTGATCTTCTGGTGCGGCACAATGCCCGCCGCCATGTTGGTGACGCAGGAGATGGCGAGCACCTTCATGCCCATGTGGTTGGCCACAATCACTTCGGGCACGGTGGACATGCCCACCACGTCGGCGCCAATGGCGCGCAGGTAGCGGATTTCGGCGGGCGTCTCGTAGCTGGGCCCGAGCATGGCGGCGTATACGCCCTCGGGCATGGGGATGCACAGTTCCACCGCCAGCAGCTTGGCCGTCTCGCGGTAGTCTCGCGAGTAGGCTTCCGACATATCCGGAAAGCGCGGCCCGAGCGAATCGTCGTTGGGCCCGGTGAGCGGGTTGGAACCTTGCAGATTGATGTGGTCGGAAATGAGAACCAGGCCGCCGCGCTCGAGCGCGAGGTTGATGCCGCCGGCGGCGTTGGTGAACACCATGGAGCGCACGCCGATGCCGTGCAAGACGCGCACGCCGTAGGTCACCTGGGCAGGCGAATAGCCTTCGTATAGGTGGGCGCGGCCGGCCATCACGGCCACGACGAGCGAGCCGAGCTTGCCGACGGTCAGCTTGCCCGCATGGCCCACGGCGGTGGACGCCGGCCAGCCGGGAATCTCGCCGTAGGGGATGTCCGTGCGCTCGGTCAACTCGCCGGCGAATGCGCCCAGGCCGCTGCCCAGCACGACACCGATGGACGGGCGCAGCGGCGTGCGTTCTTCGATATACCGTTTGGCTTCGCCGGTCACAGCAACATTCCCGCGATACAGGCCGACATGAAGTTGGCCATGGATCCCGCGGCCACCGCGCGGATTCCCAGCCGCGCCAGGTCGGACTTGCGGTTGGGGGCCAGCGCGCCGATGCCGCCGATCTGGATGGCGATGGAGCTTAAATTCGCGAACCCGCACAGGGCATAGGTGGCGATGGTGAACGACTTCGGGTCGAGCGTCTTCTGCATCGGCCCCAGTTGGACAAACGCCACAAACTCATTGGTCACCAGGCGCGTGCCCAGCAGGTTGCCGATGGCCGAGGCGTCGTGCCATGGCACGCCCATGACCCACGCGATGGGCGCGAACACGATGCCGAACAGGTTTTCGAGCGACTCCGGCAGCCAGCCGAGCCAGGGCGCCGAGTGGGCCCAGTGGAGCATTCCGTTGAGCATGGCAATCAGCGCCAGAAACGCGATCAGCATGGCGGCGATGTTCAATACCAGGCGCAACCCGTCTCCCGCGCCCTGCGCCGCCGCGTCGATGACGTTGACCGCGGTTTTCTCCACCTGGATTTCGACCTTGCCTTCGGTGGCGGGCTTCTCCGTCTCCGGGATGAAGATCTTGGCCAGCATGATGGTGGCCGGCGCCGTCATGATCACGGCCGTCAGCAGGTGGCGGATCTCGACGTGCCCCACCAGGACGTAGGCAGCCATCACGGCCCCGGAAACATGCGCCATGCCGCACGTCATCACCGTGAAGAGCTCGGATTCCGTCAAGCCCGCCAGAAACGGCTTGATGGTGAGCGGCGCTTCCGTCTGGCCCATGAAGATGCTGGCGGCCACGTTGAGCGACTCCGCGCCGCTCACCGCCATGGTTTTCTGCATGGCCACCGCCATGGCCCGCACCACCACCTGCATAATTCCGAGGTAGTAGAGAATCGAGAAGAACGACGCGATGAAGATGATGATGGGGAGCACCTGGAAGGCGAAGATGACGCCCATCGAATCGCTATCGGCCAGCTTTCCAAACACGAAGGCGCTGCCTACGTTGGCATACCCGAACAGCGCCGCGACGCCCGTGCTGATGGCTCGCAGCACCTGGCTGAACGGCGTCTTGAGCACCAGCAGGGCGAAGGCGAACTGCAAGCCGAGGCCCCAGGCAACGGTGCGCAACCGAATCGATCGCTTATGGTTGGAGCACAGCCAGGCGAAGGCCATGATGACAACCAGGCCCAAGAACCCCGTGTAGCGGCCCATTTTACCCCACAACTTCCAGGATGAGTTCCCGCTCCTCGGGTTTCTGCGCGGAGATGCGGAACGCGTCTTCCACCATCTCGGCGGCTTCCTCCACGCGGTCTTCCTTGGTGTAGTACAGGCGGCACAGCACCGAACCGGCGTCCACCTTTTCGCCGGCCTTGACTTCGAGGATGATGCCGACGGCGGGGTCGATGGAGTCTTCCTTCTTGTCGCGGCCGGCGCCGATCATGTTGGAGGCGGCGCCGATATCCTCGGCGTTGATGGAGCTGACGTAGCCGCCGCGCGGCGAGGCCACTTCGCGCATGCCGGTGGCGTTGGGCAGGAGCTCGAACTTGTCGAGCGCCTGCGGATTTCCGCCCTGCGCCGCCACCACCTGCTTGAGCTTCTTGTAACCCGAACCGTCGACCAGCTTTTCCTCGGCCAGGCGGCGCGCTTCTTCGAGCGAAGCGGCCTTCTTGCCGAGGTAAATCATGCGCGCAGCCAGTTCGATGGAGAGCTTGGTGAGATCGGTCGGCCCGGCGTTTTGCAGGGTTTGCGAGGCCTCCATCACTTCGAGCGCGTTGCCCACGGCGTAGCCCAGCGGCTGGCTCATATCGGTGATGAGCGCTTGCACGCGCTTGTCCATGCGGCGGCCAATCCCAACCATCATCTGCGCCAAACGGCGGGCGTCCACCTGCTTCTTCATGAAGGCGCCGCTGCCGACTTTGACGTCGAGCACCAGCGCATCCACTCCCTCGGCCAGCTTCTTCGACATGATGGAGGAGGAGATGAGGGGAATGGATTCCACGGTGGCGGTGACGTCGCGCAGGGCGTACAGTTTGCGGTCGGCGGGCGCCAGCCGGTCGGTCTGCCCGATGAAGCACAGCCCCAGTTCGGAGAGCTGTTTTTCAAATTCCTCGGCGGTGAGGCTGGTGCGGAAGCCGGGGATGGATTCGAGTTTGTCGAGCGTGCCGCCGGTGTGGCCCAGCGCGCGGCCGGACATCATGGGAACGACCACGCCGGCGGCGGCGGCCAGGGGCGCCACGATGAGACTGGTTTTGTCGCCCACTCCCCCGGTGGAATGTTTGTCCACCTTCACGCCGGGAATGGAGGAAAGATCGACAGTGTCGCCGGAGCGCAGCATGCATTCCGTGAGGCGGCTGACTTCGCGGTCGGACATCCCCGAAAAGAAAACGGCCATCAGAAAAGACGACATCTGGTAATCGGGAATGTCGCCGTTGGTATAACCTTCAACCAGGAACTCGATCTCTTCAGGAGCGAGCTCTTCCCCATCGCGTTTCCGCTGGATCAAGTCAACTGTACGCATTATCAGACACTTAGGCTAGCATCCCCGAGGGTGGAAAGTAAAGGAAGGGATTTGGGGACGGGTGCGCGAGGCAGAGACGCTGTTACCATAGATTGCATGACCCCCAATCAGCCCGGCCAGACGCCCCGGTTGCCCATCGCCGGCGTGAAGAATCTCATCGCCGTAGGTTCCGGGAAAGGCGGCGTGGGCAAGACCACGGTAGCGGTGAACCTGGCGGTGGGCCTGGCCTCGCTGGGTTATAAGACCGGCCTGATGGACGCCGACGTCTACGGCCCCAACGTGCCGCTCATGATGGGCATCAACCGCACGCCCATGGCCTTGGGCGAGCGCATCCAGCCGCTGGAACAGTACGGCGTGAGGCTCATGTCCATGGGCTTCCTGAATCCCGGAGACAAACCGCTGGTGTGGCGCGGCCCCATGCTGCACAGCGTCATCCAGCAATTCCTGCGCGGGGTGGACTGGGGCGATCTGGACTACCTCGTCATCGACCTTCCGCCGGGCACCGGCGACGTGCAGCTTTCGCTCATCCAGACGGCGCCGATCACGGGGGCGATCGTGGTGACCACGCCATCGGATGTCTCACTCGAAGATGCGCGCAAGGCGGTTTCCATGTTCCGCCAGGTCAGAGTGCCGGTGCTCGGAATCGTGGAGAACATGAGCTACCTGAACTGCCCGCACTGCCACGAACGTATCGACGTTTTCAGCTACGGCGGCGGCCGGCGCACGGCGGAGGAGATGCAGGTGCATTTTCTGGCCGAGCTGCCGCTGGACCCGCAGGTGCGCATCGGCGGCGACACGGGCAGCCCCATCGTGCTGCGAAAGGGCGAAGGCGAGCCATACCTGGAACTGGCCAGGAACACGGTGGCGCGCGCGCAGGAAGCGGCCAAAGAGACGGGGCCGGATATCGAGATCGGGGAGTGAGCCGGCAGGCGGCACCGCCTGCCCCACCGCAATGTGCTACCATGTAGCACATGGAGAAGGCTTCCGTTCGCGACTTGCATATCCGCACCTCGGAACTGGTTCGCGACGCGGCCGGCGGGGCCGTCATCGTCATCGAACGGCGGGGCGAACCGGTGGCGGAGCTGCGGCCGATCTCCAAGAAGAAGAAAGTCAAGCTGCCCCGCTTGACGGCACTCTGGGGGAAACTCCCTCAGTTCTCCGGCGACAGCACCGAACTCATCTCTGAAGACCGCGATCGATGTATATAGACTCCGCCTACATTGTGAAGTACTACGTCCATGAGCCCAACTCGGCCGCAGTCCGCGAACTCTTGCGCAAGGCCGAGTCGCGGGCCTCATCGGCTTTGGCAATTGCCGAAGTGAGCTGCGCGTTTCATCGCCGCTTGCGCGAGGGAAATCTCACCGGAGATCTTTTTCGAGAGGTGCTGGGTTCGTTTCTGAAGCATGTCGAAGCCGGAGCGTGGTCGATGGCGCCGGTCAACGATCGTGTGCTCCGCCGCGTGAGCCGGATGCTCAGACTTGCGCCGGCCTCGCTCTACCTCCGGAGCGGCGATGCTGTGCACTTGGCTACCGCGCTCGAGATCGGCGAGTTGGAAGTGTGGACCAGCGACCGGCACATGCTGGCGGCCGCGCCCCACTTCGGATTGATCGGACGCACAGCGTAAGGGACGACTGCATTTCCCCAAGAGGGCCGGATATCGAGATCGGCGAGTAGGACCAGGGGCTTCCTACGCGTGTGCTTTCGAGAAGGCCTCAACGGGGCCTCGTGTCACCGACGTCACGTCTGCCATCACCTGGAACTGTTTTACGGAAAGGTCCCGAATGGCGGTCATGGCTTTCACTTGTGCCACCAGTGGACCGTTCAGGAACGCATCCAGCGACGCCTGGCCCTCGAACCGATAAATCCCGCCCGCTTCCAGCGTGGCTTTGTTCAGCAGCCATATCTTCCAAACCAAACCGGGCACGCCGGCAAAGGTTTGGGCGACCGAACGCGCCATATCCTCGTATTCCGATGCCGGCACGTTGAGGTTGAAATTGATTTCAAGAATCATCGACAGTCCCTCCCGAGCGCCGATCATATCACAAGAACATCCACGACATCATGGCATTCTCCGTGGCACCGTGCTACCCCGCGAGCCAGCCAACCGCGCCCGCCGCCAGTAGCAGCTTCGCCAGCCAGCCGAGAGAGTGCGCCACCACCGTGAGTGGATGCAGCTTGATAAACAGGGCGTTGGAAATGAGAAGCGGCAAGACAGCCGTGGCCCAGATGGCCGCGGCGAGAGCAATCGCGGCGGCGTATCCATGCACCTGAAGCGCCGAGCAGGTGAAGACCAATCCTCCGCAAGTGACGAAGCCGAGCAGAATCGACCAGACTACCGCCCTGCCTTCGCCGCCTGGGCCTTGCCGCCAGATCTCGGGATAGACGAGACACTTATCGTGAAACAGCACGCCGAAGAAAAACCAGTCCGTCATGGAAGCGGCCAGACCGGAAAGAAGGATCGCGAGCGCCATGTGGCCAGGACTCAAATTGTGCCCCTCCTTGCGGGTTGAATTATGATGTCACATCACCGGGCGTGAGGCAAGGTTGCGGTCTGGGCAAGGAGCACCTTACCCCGCCACGGGCGCTTCGGTTACTTCCTTCTTGCCGCCGCGCCTCCAGCCTTGTACGCGATCCTGCAGCGCCGCCATGTAGGTGTAGAAGACGGGCGTGAGGTAGAGCGTCACGAGCTGCGAAAACAACAGGCCGCCCACTACCACCAGGCCCAGCGGCTGGCGGGCCTCGCCGCCCGCGCCGTAGCCCAGCGCGATGGGCACGGCGCCCAGCATGGCCGACATGGTGGTCATCATGATGGGCCGGAAGCGGATCAGGCAGCCCTGATAGATGGCGTCCCGGGGGGCGAGGTTCTGCTGGCGCTCGGCTTCCAGGGCGAAGTCGATCTGCATGATGGCGTTCTTCTCCACGATGCCGATCAGCATGATGAGGCCCACAAAGGCGTAGATGTTCAGGTCGATGTGGAAGAGCAGCAGGGTCATGAGCGCGCCGAAACCGGCCGAAGGCAAGCCCGAGAGGATGGTGATGGGGTGGATGTAACTCTCGTACAGAATACCGAGCACGATGTACACCACCGCGATGGCGATGATGAGCAGCACCCACAGGTTGCCGAGCGAGCTCTGGAAGGCCTTGGCCGCGCCTTGGAATTGGGTGCCGATGGTCATCGGCAGCTCGCGGTCGGCAATCCCCTGGATGCGATTGACCACCTCTCCCAGCGACGCGCCCGGCTGGAGGTTGAACGAGATGGTGGCCGACGGAAGCTGGCCGTAATGGTTGATGGTCTGCGGCCCGGTTTCGGTGACCACGTGGGCCATGGTGTCGAGTGGAATCAGTTTGCCGTTGCTGTTCTTGAAATACAGCAGCGAGAGCGCGCGCGGATCGGCCTGGTACTTCGGCTCGAGTTCCAGCAGCACCTTGTATTCGTTCACCGAACCATAGATGGTGGAGACCCACCGCGGCCCGTAAGCGTCGTAGAGGGCGTTCTCGATGAGGTTGGCGTTCACGTTCATGACCGCCGCCTTGTCGCGGTCGATGGTAACGTCGACCTGCGGCGTCTGGACCGCCACGTCGCTGGTCACGTCGTCCACGCCCGGCACTTGCTCGACCAGCTTCAGAAGCTTGTCCGTCTGGGCGTAGAGTTCCGCCTTGTCCGGCGTCTGCATGGAGAACTGGTAAAGACTCTTGGTGACCTGGCCGCCGATCTGGATGGTGGGCGGATTCAGCAGGTAGGATCTCATGCCCGCCAGGCCGGCCAGCTTGGGACGCAATTCCTTGATGATGTCGTTGACCCCCAAGGCCCGCTTCCCGCGCGGCTTCAGGTGCACCACCAGCTCGCCATAGTTGGGGCCGCCCAGGTTGGAGGCGGTGGTGCCGCCCACGCTGGCCATGAGGGAATCCACGTTGGCGTCCTTCGATACCAGGTCCGCGATCCTCTGCTCGTAATCCACCATCTGGTAGTAGGAAGTTCCCTGGGAGGCTTCGGTGTAGACCTGCATCTGATCGGTGTCCTGGTCGGGGATGAAGCCCTTGGGAATGGTGACAAACATATACAGAGTCGCGGCCAGGACCACGGCCGAGACGGCCATGGTGACCGGGCGGTAGCGCAGCACCCAAGTCAGGGACACGTCGTAGACGTGCAACATGCCGTCGAAGAACCTCTCGGTTACGCGGTAGAACCAGCCCCGCGTCTCTTCGTGGGCGGCGCGCAGGAACCGGCTGCACAGCATGGGCGTGAGGGTGACGGAGACCACGCCGGAGATCAGGATGGCGACG
Organism: Bryobacterales bacterium; assembly: GCA_003142355.1. The sequence continues at coordinate 3,496 of PLMF01000371.1, read as the reverse complement.
CAGATGGTGATCGCAAATTCCTTGAACAGGCGGCCCAGGACGCCGCCCATGAACAGCACCGGGATGAACACGGCGGCCAGCGANNTCGATGTGCCGGACAATGTTCTCGAGCATGACGATGGCATCGTCCACCACGAACCCGATGGAGAGAATCAGGGCCATCATGGAGAGATTGTCCAGGCTGAAGCTGAGCAGGTACATCACGGCGAAGGTTCCGACAATGGAGAACGGCAGCGCCAGGCTGGGAATGATGGTGGCAGACAGGTTTCGCAGGAACAGGAAGATGACCATGACCACCAGTCCCAGGGTCAGGACCATGGTGAACTCGACGTCGGTGTACGACTCGCGGATGGTGTCGGAACGGTCGTACAGAATGTCCATGTGAACCGAGGGAGGCATCTCCGCCCGGAACACCGGCAGCAGGTTCTTGACGCCGTCGGTGACCTCGATGGTGTTGGTCCCCGGCTGGCGCTGGATGGCCAGAACGATGGCGCGGCTGCTGCCGTTGTGGGTGTAGTACCAGGACGCCGTCTTGTCATCCTCGACGCTGTCGATGATGCTGCCCAGCTCTTCGAGGCGCACCGGCGAGCCTCGGCGGTAAGCCACCACCACGGGACGATACGCGGCCGCGCTCATCAACTGCCCGCTGGCTTGCAGGGTGAAGGCGCGCTGCGGCCCGATGATGGCGCCGGTGGGCAGGTTCACATTCCAGTTTTTCAGCGCGGTTTCAATCTCGTTGATGCCGATTTGGCGCGAGGCGAGCGCGTGCGGGTCCATCTGCACGTGCACGGCGTACTTCTGGGCGCCCAGCACCTGCACCTGGGCCACGCCGGAGATCATCGAAACGCGTTGCGCCAGGCGCGTTTCGGCGTATTCATCCAGGGTCCACAGCGGCAGCGTGGGCGAGGTTAAAGCGATGTACAGGATGGGCTGGTCCGCCGGGTTCACCTTGGTGAAGGTAGGCGGCGTAGGCATGCCCTGGGGCAACATGCGCGAGGCCTGGGTGATGGCCGCCTGCACGTCCACCGCGGCGCCGTCCAGCTTGCGCGCGAGGTCGAATTCCAGCGTGATCCGCGTGTTGCCGAGCGAATTCGACGAAGACATGGAATTCATCCCGGCAATGGTGGAGAACTGGTTCTCGAGGGGGGTGGCCACGGCCGCGGCCATGGTTTCGGGACTGGCGCCCGGCAAGTTGGCGGTCACGAGCAGGGTGGGCAGATCCACGTTGGGAAGATCGCTCACGGGCAGCGCGCGGTAGGCGACCCCCCCGAACAGGGCGATAGCCGCCATCAGCAGGCTGGTGGCGATGGGCCTCTCGATGAAGGTCTGGGAGATATTCATGCGGGTCTCTCCCAACCGCTCTCTGACGTTCGCGGCTCGGAATCGGGGACAGGGCCGCGAACGTCAGAGAGCGGTCCAGGCGAGATGGCACGGTTGTTAGTTGACATGCTTCAGTCCGCCGCCTGTATCACGGGCGCCAAGGTCTTGGGGGACCTCCACGCATTCCACCGTTCTAAGATTGCCGCCATATAGGTATAAACCACCGGAGTCAGATACAGAGTCATCAACTGCGAAAATGCCAGGCCGCCCACCACGGCCATGCCCAGCGGCCGGCGGGCCTCGCCGCCCGCGCCGTAACCCAGGGCGATGGGCAGGCCGCCCAGCAGCGCCGCCATGGTGGTCATCATGATNNACGATGCCGATCAGCATGATGAGGCCGACAAACGAGTAGATGCTGAGATCGATCTTGAAGAGCAGCAGGGTGAGCAGCGCGCCGAAGCCGGCGGAGGGCAATCCCGAGAGGATCGTCAGGGGATGGACGTAGCTCTCGTACAGCATGCCGAGCACGATGTACACCACCGCGATCGCCACGATGAGCAGAATCCCCATGTTCTTCATGGAATCCTGAAAGACCTTGGCGGTGCCCTGGAACGTGCCGGTGATGGTGGCCGGGAGGTTGGCTTTCGCCGCTTCTCCAATCTCGTCGGTGGCTTGGCCGAGGGAGGTTCCGGGCCGCAAAGCGAATGAAATCGTGACCGAGGGCAGTTGGCCCGAGTGCGGGATGCTTTGCGGGCCCGCATCCATCACCAGTTTCGCCACTGCATTCAGCGGCACCAGTTGGCCGCTGTCGGATTTCAGATAGATCATCTGCAGCCCGTCGGTGTGTTCCTGATACCGCGGCAGCATTTCGAGAAGGACCCGGTACTGGTTGGTGGGCGAGTAGATGGTGGAAGAGAACTGCGGGCCGAACGCGTCGTACAGGACACTGGAGATGTTGTTCCAGTTCACACCCAGCGCCGCCGCCCGGTCGCGATCGAGAATCACGTTGACGCGCGGGTTCTTGATCTGCAGATCGCTCGACACTTCCTGCAGGCCCGGCAGTCGCGCGATAATCCGCTCCAGCTTGGGGGCTTCGGCGTAAAGCTGCTCGGTGTCCGGTCCATAGAGCGTGAAGTCGTAACTGCTCNNTGGACATGCGCCCGCCCACGCGGATGGCCTGGGGAACCGAGGTGTATACCCGCAATCCCGGAAAGTTGGAAAGCTTCGGCCGCAACCGGTTCACGATATCGGTGACCGTGGCCACGCGCTGCCGGCGAGGCTTCAGGTTGATCATCAGGCGTCCGTTGTTGCCGGATCCGCCAAAGCCCCCGCCCGTACTGGAGTAGAAACTCTCGACGTCCGGGTCCCTGACGATGATCTGGGACACCATCTGCTGGTACTTCACCATCTGGTAGAAGGAGGTGCCCTGGGCGGCCTCGGTCTGGATGTTGAAGTTGTCGTTGTCGGTGTCGGGAATGAAGCCCTTGGGCACCGCGACATAGAGGTAAGCAGTGGTTCCGAGCACCGCCAGGAACATGCCCAGCATGACGGGACGGTGTCCCAACACCCAGCGGAGACTGACGCTGTATGTGCTCAGCATGCCTTGAAAGACCCGTTCCAAGGCGCGGTAGAGCAATCCGTGGCCGGTGGGTTTCATTTCCCGCAAAAAGCGGCTGCACAGCATGGGAGTCAGGCTGATCGAGACCATGCCGGAAATGAGAATCGCGGTGCAGATGGTCACCGCGAACTCGCGGAACAACCGGCCCAAAATGCCCGACATGAACAGGATCGGAATGAAGACCGCGGCCAGCGAGAGCGTCATCGAGACAATGGTGAAGCCGATCTCTCTCGACCCCGTGAGCGCCGCCTGGTACGGCTTCTCTCCGTGCTCGATGTGCCGGACGATATTCTCCAACATGACGATGGCGTCATCCACTACGAAGCCGATGGAGAGGATGAGCGCCATCATCGAGATGTTGTTGATGCTGAAATCCAGCAGGTACATCACCGAGAAGGTGCCCACGATGGAGAACGGCAGCGCCATGGCGGGGATCATGGTGGCGGAGAAATTGCGCAGGAACAGGAAGATGACGAGGATGACCAGGGCCAGGGTGGCGGCCATGGTGAACTGGATATCCTGAAACGCTTCGCGAATGTTCTTGGAGCGGTCGCCGCG
>PLMF01000176.1 GCA_003142355.1 Bryobacterales bacterium | reverse complement strand
GCAGGTTTCCAACCTGCCCCACTACCCACGTCGTTTGAGGAGCGCGGCCGGGGCGCAAAGCCATTCGCCCAGGAATCGGAAAGGCCTCCCCGGGTTCAACCTCAGACCCATGGGCAGGCTGGCCAGGTATTTCAGCAACGAGGGCTCGAGCGGCTGAAAGAACTGGTCGCGCCGGTCCATGCGGTACGCCGTGTACCCGAACACCCAGGAAAACGGGACGTAGCCGTAGTGGCGCTTCAGCAGGCGCATGGAGGCGTGAAACACGTCATCGCGCTCGTAGAGGGTCTTGGCTCCGCTGTGCATCCGCGATCCCGCCAGGTATTCCGGAACCGAAGCAAAGCGAAAGTTGCGCTTGGCCATGCGAATCCAGAGATCGTAATCGAAGGAACGGGCGACGTCCGGGTCCAGCCCGCATCCTTTGTAGGACGAGGCCCGGATGAACGAAGCCGGCTGGCAAATAAAGCAGTCGCGCTCCAGAACTCTGGGGTCGAAGGGCAGCGTGGGATATCGCCTGATGACGGCGCCCTTCTCGTCAATCCACCAGGCTTCGCCATAGACCACATCGATGTCCGGGTGGGCGGCCAGGTATTCCACCCCGGTCCGCACGGCGCCCGGCAGATAGATGTCATCGGCATTCAGCCAGGCGAAAACCTCACCTCGAGCTTCCAGGAATCCGCGATGAGCGGCGTCGGAGGGCCCCTTGTCTTTGCCCGTGAACCAGCGGAGGCGGTCCTGGTAACGCTCGAGAATCTCGAGGCTGCCGTCGGTGGACCCGCCGTCCGCCACGATGTATTCGATGCGAGGGTAGTCCTGCGACAGCACGCTCTCGATGGTGGCGGGCAGATGCTGCGCCATGTTGTAGCTAGGCGTGACGATGCTGACCAGCGGCGGCTCGGGGGAATTCACGGTTCCATCCCACTATATCAGCAGCCCCACAATCGCCTCGCATATTGCTACACTGGCCTAAAGCTTTACAGAGTTGCGGTTTCAGTTCTTGAAGTCTATTTTGACGAGCGGGTGAATTTCGTTTTGAGAATAGCCCTTCTACAAATCAATCCTACTGCGGGCGACCTTAAGGGAAACTCCTCGTTGATCGTAAGCGCTGCTCGGCGAGCGCAGTCCCAGGGGGCCGACCTCGCGGTCACACCCGAACTGGCCCTGATGGGATACCTCCCGCGCGACCTATTGATGAGCCAGGGCTTCGTGCGCCGCAGTGGCGAGATGCTGGCGCGCATCGCCGCCGAGCTGGCCGACGCTCCGGCGCTGCTGGTCGGGGTGGCTACACCCAATCCGTCCGACATGGGACGCCCTTTGTTCAATAGCGCGGTGCTGCTGAGAAACGGCGCCGTCGGGCCGGCGTTCCACAAAACGCTGCTGCCCACTTACGACGTTTTCGACGAGGACCGCTACTTCGAGCCCGCGCAGGGGCCGCAGATTCTGGAATTAGGGGGCTGGCGTCTAGGCATCAGCATCTGTGAGGACGTCTGGAACGACCGCGACTTCTGGCAGCGCCGGCGCTATCACCAGGACCCCATCGAGGTGCTGGCACAAGGGGGGGCCCAGGCCATCGTGAACCTGTCGGCTTCGCCTTTCACCGTCGGGAAGCAGCTACTGCGCGAGCAGATGCTTGGCCACCTGGCCCGGAAACATGGTCTGCCGCTGGTCTTCGTGAATCAAGTAGGCGGCAACGACGATCTCATCTTCGACGGCCGCAGCGGCGCTTTCGATGCGCAGGGCCGCCTGTTCGCGCGGGCCAGAGGCTTCCACGAAGACGTGGTGGTGGTGGACCTCGCCGCCGGGCCGCCCTCCGGGCCGGACGCCATCGCCGGGGACGACTTCGAGCCGGAAGCCGAAATCTGGAACGCGCTGGTGCTGGGGGTTCGGGATTACGCGCGTAAGACGCGCTTCAGTAAAGTGCTGCTGGGGCTTTCCGGCGGCATCGATTCGGCGCTTACGGCCGCCATCGCCGCCGATGCCATGGGCCCCGAAAACGTGCTCGGCGCGATGATGCCCTCCTGCTACTCGAGCCAGGGCAGCGTGGACGATTCGGTCGAACTGGCGCGCCATCTCGGAATCCAGACCATCGAATTGCCCATCGCCGGCATCATGCAGACGTACGATACCGTGCTGGAAGAGGCTTTTCGCGGGTTTGGGCCCGACGTGACCGAGGAGAACATTCAATCGCGTATCCGCGGCAACCTGTTNNGGCGGTCTGGCCGTGATCGCGGACCTGCCGAAGATGATGGTGTACCGGGTCTCGCGATGGCGAAACCGGCGCCGGCCGGACATTCCCGAAGCGATTCTCACCAAGGCGCCTTCGGCCGAATTGCGGCCGGACCAGACGGATCAAGACAGCCTCCCACCTTACGATCTGCTCGATCAGATTCTGGAACTGCACGTCGAGCAGTGCCAGTCGGCGGAGGAAATCATCACGCAGGGCTTCGACGAGGCAACGGTTCGCCGCGTCCTGCGGCTGGTACGCATTGCGGAGTTCAAGCGAAAACAAGCCGCCCCGGTCCTGAAGGTGACCTCGCGCGCGTTCGGCACCGGCTGGCGGATGCCGATTGTACGACAGGAATAGAGCGCATGAAACTATCGATTATCGGTTTAGGAAAACTCGGCGCCCCCATGGCCGCGGTCATGGCCCACAAAGGACACATGGTGGTGGGAGTGGATGTCAACGCCGACTACGTGGCCGCGATTCAGCAGGGCCACGCGCCCCTGAGGGAGACGGGCCTGGAGGAGATGATCCAGGCCAATCGCGAGCGCCTTNNCTGCGCAAGAAACAGGGTTGGCACCTGGTGGTGCTTTCGAGCACCGTGATGCCGGGGTCGACGGGCGGCAAGCTGCTGCCGGCGCTCGAGGCGTCCTCGGGCAAGAAATGCGGCGAAGGGTTCGGCTTGTGCTACAACCCCGAATTCATCGCCCTGGGCAGCGTCATCCGGGACATGCTGAATCCGGACATGATCCTCATCGGCGAATCCGACGAGCGGTCGGGCGAGATTCTGGAAAGGCTCTACACGGGTGTTTGCGACAGCAACCCGCATATCCGGCGGATGAATCACGTGAACGCCGAACTGACGAAGATTTCGGTCAACACTTTCGTCACCACCAAGATTTCCTACGCCAACATGCTGGCGCAGGTTTGTGAGACCCTGCCGGGCGCCGATGTGGATGTGGTGACCTCGGCCATCGGGTGTGACAGCCGGATCGGACAGAAGTATTTGAAAGGCGCTCTGGGATACGGCGGCCCATGCTTTCCACGGGATAATCTGGCGTTTTCGGCCCTGGCGCGGGCCAACGGTGTGCCGCCGATTTTGGCCGAGGCGACGCACCAGTTGAACCAGAGCCAGGCGCCGCGATTGGCGAAGTGGATTCTCGCGCGGTTGCCCGAGGGAGGCACGGTCGGGGTAATGGGGCTTTCCTATAAACCCAACACCGAAGTGATTGAAGAATCGCAAGGCCTGGCGCTGGCCAGGCACCTGCTGTCCATTGGGGTGCCGGTGGTGGTCTACGATCCGGCCGCCATGCAGAATGCCCAGCCGCAATTGGCCGGGAAGGTGACATTCGCCACCAGCGCCGCCGACTGCGCGCGACAGGCGGACGTACTGGCGATCACCACACCCTGGGCCGAGTTCCGGGAAATCTCGCCGAAGGACTTCAAGCGGCACGGCACCGTGCTGGACTGCTGGAGGCTGCTGGACAAAGAGGCGCTTGCAACAGTAGTCGAGTACGTGGCGCTGGGATTCGGCGCCAGGCCGGAACCATCCTAAAGACGCGGCCCTGGCAGCCGTGGAAAGGGGCTGACGTTCCAGCGCCTACGGAGCGGGAATCCTCACCAGGTGGAACGCCGAGGTGAACGCGCCCGGCAGGAAGCCGGTTTTGACGTACAGATTCCAGGCAGGGCGGTTTTCGCATTCCGTGGTGACGTGAACTCCAAGGGCGCCCAGCCCCCTGGCGGCATTCACCGTGCCGATGAGCAGCGCCTTGCCGATTCCCTTCCCGCGATCGAGCACGGATACCAGGTCGATCACGGCGTACCTGTCATCGTCGAGAGAAAACGTGCAGAAATCCGGGCCGCAATGGACTATCTGCTTGGATCCCAGCGTGAGCGAGTTGCGCACCCAGCCGAAGAACAGGCGGGCGACTCCTTCGCGCGGCAGCAACGGGTCGAGACTGAAGCGGTCACAGGAGAAATTCCGGGCGTGGCGCCAAAGCAGGTCGTCGGGAAGGTCAAGCTTCGAGCACACCTCGGTCGTCGTCTCGGACGGGATCGCCTGCTGTGAATCGCGCGTCAATCGGACTTGCATGCAGACCTTGCGGAACCCCAAGCCCCACAGCAGATTAGATGTGGCGATATCACCGGCGGGGACCTTGGCATCGACTGCCACTTTCCGCCTCGCCGGAAGCCGGGCGAGCTCGCCGGCCAGTTGTTGTCCGTCGAAGCGCTTCACGCGATAGAAAGGGAATTGGAAAGCATCCGTGTCGAATTGGGAAAGTTCTATGCAGGGCATATACCAGACCTGATGATACGCGGCCGGCTTTGCGTTTTCAAACCTGGCGGGGCCGGCGCGCGGCAAAAACGACCATTCACTCATCGCGATCGGCGGCGGAGTGTGCGATAAAGTATAGATGCGCCAGGCAGTTTCCGCCGGCCATCCGGATTAGGGATACCAATGCCGCTGCTCTCCGTCGTCTCCCCTGTTTTCAACGAGAACGAGTGCCTGGACGCGCTCTATAGCCGGCTCACCAGCGCTCTGACATCGGTTACGCAGTCCTACGAAATCATACTCGTCGACGACGGCAGCAGCGACCGTTCCTGGGAGACGATTCAAGCGCTCGCCACGCGCGACCCGCGGGTCCGCGGAGTCCGCTTCAGCCGCAATTTCGGCCACCATCTGAGCATTGCCGCCGGCCTCGACCATTGCGACGGAGACTGGGTGGTGGTGATGGACAGCGACCTGCAAGATCCCCCGGAGGCAATCCCGGAGCTTTATCGCAAGGCCCAGGAAGGCTACGACGTCGTCCTTGCCCGCCGTCAAGAACGCCAGCATTCCTGGCCGAAGCGCATCCTCTCCAGGATGTTTTACGCCGTTTTCGGCTATCTGACGGACACCGAGTACGACAGCCAGGTAGGGATTTTCCGCATCATGTCGCGCCGTGTCGTGGAGGTTCTGCGTCAGATGCGCGAGGCCGATCGCTTCTTCCCGGGTATGGCCGATTGGGTGGGATTCCCGCGATCTTTCATCCCCGTCAAACACGGCGCTCGCTATGCCGGTCAAACCAAGTACCCGCTGCGCAAACAGATCCCTCTCGCCCTCAACAGCATTCTCAGCTTCTCGGAAAAGCCGCTGAAATTCGTGATGTACGCCGGACTCCTGACCGCGACTGTGTCATTTCTTGGCGGCGTGTACATCGTCGTTCGTGGGCTGATTCGAGGCTATGCGGTCATGGGATGGGCCAGCGAGACGTCGGCAATTTTCCTGATGGGCGGAGTCACTGTCTTTACGATCGGCATAGTGGGTATCTATGTCGGCCGGATTTTTCGACAAGTCCAGGGCCGGCCTCTGTATGTTGTGGCCGAACGGACGGCGTCCTCGAAGGAAGCCGTTCGGCAGGCGATTTGATATTGAGTTACACGCGTCGCATCGCGACGACCAACTGGCTCCCGCCCGCCGGAAATGCGATGCCGGCGCGAATCAAGCGGAACTCCACCGCCGTGAGGCCGCCCATCAGCGCGTTCACCGCCGGGTGGGTGGAATGCTCCTGGGCCAGGTCGTACACGCCAGACCGGCGGCTCCGCAGGCGCGACCAGTACAGCGCGGGCAGCAGGAGAGAAATGAAGGAGGTCTTGAAGACCACTTCGAATCCCGCTGTGCGCGCCTTTTCGGCCAGTTCCGCCGTGCCGTAGCGCCGCACGTGACATGCAGCTTCATCCGCCGGCCCCCAAAGAAACCGGTGCTGTGGAACCGTAACGACGATTCCGCCCCCGCGCCTGAGGGCGCGGAACATTTCACCCAGCACGGCCTCATCCTCGCGAATGTGCTCGAGCACATCGCAAGCGCAGATCACGTCGAAATGGTCGCGAAACGGAATGCGCCGCACGTCCATCTGAATCAGCTCGGCGCAGCCGTTCAGACGTTGCGCGGCCAGCCGCAAGCCTTCCACGTGAATATCGCTGCCATGGAGAGCCGCGCCGGGAAACGCCCGGGCCAGCGCGCGCATGACGAACCCGGTCCCCACCCCTACCTCCATGATTCGTTCGGGCCGGGAAAAGTAACGCTGGAGGGCCCAGACAATCAGCCGGTTGCGCGCCTGAAACCAGAAGCTCTTGTCCTCCAGCGTAACCAGAAGAGGGAAATGCCTCGGGTCGTAATCGCTATTCTCGTGCGCCAATTGGGGAGCAAAACACGGAAAGCCGGCTTCGGTTTTCGGGGTGTAACCGCACAAGGGGCAGGCCCACCCGGAACCGGCGAAAAGGTGGTCGCACGCCACGCACCGTTGCATCGAGATGAATGCTACATTATAGCTCGACGGGTTGCGCTAGAGTAGAGATTCTCGTAACCGTATGCATGTTCTCATTACCGGAGTCGGCGGCTACATCGGTTCCACGCTGGCCGAAATCCTCCTGGCGGAGGGCGACTCCGTAACCGGCATGGACCGCTTCTTCTTCGGCCGGGAGTTGATTGCGGATCTCGAACGAAACCCGCGCTTCCGCGCGGTGCAGAAAGACATTCGCGACGTGGACGCCGGAGATTTTGAGGGGATCGACGCGGTCTGCGATCTGGCGGCCCTCTCGAACGATCCGAGCGGAGAGATCGACCCGCGGTTGACTGTCGCAATCAACCACCTCGGCCGCGAGAGAGTTGCCCGGCGGGCAAAAGAAGCGGGCGTGCGGCGGTACCTGCTCGCGAGCTCCTGTTCCGTATACGGCGCCGGTATGCGGACCCACCTCGATGAGACCGTGAGTCCCGCCCCGATCAGCGCCTACGCCAAAGCCAATCTAGCCGCGGAATCCTCGGTCCTTCCGCTGGCTACCGCGAATTTCGCGGTCACCGTGCTCCGCCAGGCCACCGTTTTCGGGCTGTCTCGCCGCATGCGGTTCGATTTGGCCATTAACCTGATGACGCTCAACGCCGTGGAGAGGGGCAAGATCTTCGTTCTGGGCGGCGGCCGGCAATGGCGCCCCTTTGTCCACGTCAGGGACACGGCCCGCGCGTTTGTGGAGGCGCTGGCCGCGGATCCGGCCCGCATCAACGCCGAAGTCTTCAACGTCGGCGGGCAGAACGCGCAGATTCTGCAACTCGCTTACATCGTCCGCGAGAATATTCCGTTCCCGATTGACCTCCAGGTTGTGCCGGACGATCCGGACAAACGCGATTACAACGTGGCGTTCGACAAGATCCACAAGGTCTTGGGTTACCATGCCAGGTTCACGCCGGCCGATGGAGTGCGGGAAATCTATGAAGGCCTGAAGAACGGACAGGTCACCGCGAACCCAACCACCTATACCGTTGCCTGGTACAAGAAGATCCTGGAAGCGCAGCAGTTGGTCGAAAGCCTGACGCTGAACAGCCGCCTGCTGTAGCGTCTAGGCGGGGCGGGCGGCGCGGCTTTCGACCAGCGGAACCACCGCTTCTCGAACCACCCGAATGACGTAGTCCTGGTCTTCGCGACTCAACCGGGGATACAGCGGAAGACTGATGGTGCCTTCACCCCACTCGCGACTCACCGGGAAGGACTCGGGGCTCAGCCGGTACTTCTCACGGTAATAAGTGGTGGCCGGCACGGCGCGGTAGTTGACCGTGACGCCGACGCCGCTGACGTTGAGCGCCATGATCGCTTCGTCGCGAACCGCGGGATCCACATGAATCGGGAAAAGGTGCTCCGCCGTAGAGCACTGTGGCAGGACTTTCGCCAGGCGGATCGGCAGGCCGGAGAAGGCTTGGCGATAGCGGTTCGCCAGCGCCTGGCGCGCCGGCAGGCGTTGGCGGATGGTTTCGATCTGCGACGGCAGGAGCGCCGCCAGCAAATCCGGAAGGTTCGCCTTCGTGCCCAGGCAAGCCATGTCCCAGTGGTTATAGCGCCCCCCGCTGAACCGGTCCGCGGCGCCTTTGGTCATTCCGTGCAGCCGGGCGGAATGCAGGCGGCCGGCCAGATCGGAACGGTTGGTGACAATGGCTCCGCCTTCCCCGCAAGTGATGTTCTTGGTAGCGTAAAACGAAAAAATCGCCATGTCGGAGTGCGCCCCGGGAAGGTAGCCGTCACGGCTGGATTCGAAGGCATGGGCGGCGTCTTCGATCAGGATCACGCCCGGGTGCGCCGAAAGCGCCTGCTTCATTCCGGCCAGGTCGCACATCTGCCCGTAGAGATGAACCGCGATGACAGCGCGCGTGCGCGGCGTGATCGCCCCCGCCGCCGCTTCCGGAGTGATCAGCAGCGTTTGCGGATCCACGTCCACGAAGATGGCTGTGGCGCCCACGAGTTCCACCACGTTGGCGCTGGCAATGAACGTCATGGCCGGAACGACGACCTCGTCACCGGGACCGATGCCCAGCGCCAGCAGCGCCGCCACCGCGCCGTTCGTCCAACTGTTGGTCAGAAAGGCATGGCCGGCCCCGAAGAATTCGCGGAGCATCCCCTCCACCCGCTTGCAGACACCGCCGGAAGTCAAAAAAGGCGACTGGAGAACGGCCGCGACGGCCGAAGCATCGTCCGCCGAAAGACCATGGCGGTAAAACTCGATGTTCCGATTCATGTCAGGATTCGCGACACCACTACAGAATAGCACTGGGCCGTCTGGCCGCTCCGGACCGGAAGGTGTCCTTCGGACTACTATCTGGCCCAAAACGACACAGGTTTGGGCCTGCTGATAGAATTGTAAGTCTCCGATCGGAAACTGCCGGTGATGGATGTTGCGCCAGCACACGATGAGGCACGTTCTGGCCGGCAAAGCGCATGCGAAAGTCCCCGGCGGATCGAAAGATGCCCGATGAGGCGGCTGTGAATCCGGAAGCCGTGCCGGTCCCGGAACCCCCTCGGGATTCGGCTCGGCCCTGGCCCTATGTGCTGGCTGTTCTCCTGCTTCCGGCGATCGTCTTGTGGCGCCAGGACAATGCGCTCTTTACCGGAGTGGGCTTCCTCGATCCATGGTTCTACCTGGGTTTCTTTCGGAACCTCGCCAACTTCAAAGGCAGTGCGTTCCCCTTCACGTACTACGGAAGCCGGCTTTCCTGGATCCTGCCAGGCGCTCTGATCCACTCTCTTTTCTCACCCCTCGCCGCCAACTGCATCCTGCACCTGGCGGTTCAGTCGGTCGCTGCCCTTTCGCTGTTTACGACGCTTCGGATCGCGGCCGGAGCCCGCCGCGCGTTTTTGGCAACTATGGTCTTCTCCGTCAACCCGTGGCTGTGGAGCGCAACCGGCTGGGACTACGTGGATGGCGCCGGCATCGCTTATTACCTGCTCACGATGGCCCTGCTGACGTCGGCCGCGGCGCGGCCCGTCAAGAGATGGACGTTGCTGGCGGCCGGCATGGCGCTCGCCGCGCTGGTCTACTCGAATCTGTTCTGGGTCGCGTTAGCGCCCCTCTTGCCCCTGTATTACATCGCCCTCGCATGGACGTGGCGCCGCACGCCGGCCATCCGGTCGTTTCGTTCCTTGTGTGTGTGGTTGGGAGCGGGATGTGCGATCGTGACGGGGGCATTGGGCGGTATCAACCGTTTACTGGACGGCCATTTCTGGTTTTATGCCCCCTCGGTTCTGACCGCCCTGAACCTGGCTGGCAAGACCAACCCATGGTTTCAGAGCATATGGATCGGCCATGCACTCGCGCCGTGGCTCTGGTTCAGCGTAATAGCAGGGGGCACCGGGCTGGCTCTCGTTCCCTACCGGCTGAGAAGGCCGCTCACGGGAACGAACGCAGCCGGTGTGCTGTTCGCGGCGCAATGGTCGCTGGCCATGGCCCTGATGGGATACATGCAGGAACGCGGCAGCGTGGCGCTCGGGTCTCCCTTCTACGCCAGCTACCTGCTTCCCTTTACCTTTCTCGTGATCGGCGCTTCGTTCTGGCCCGCGGCGGAGAAGATCAGCCAGGCAAGGTATGTACTGATCTGTTGCGTTGCCGCCGTTGTGTTCGGGGCCGTATGGTATGACTATGCCGGGATCGTCATGCCGATCTGGCCGGCCGCCATTCGGCAGACCGTTCTGGTGGCGGGCTGCGCGCTGGCCTCAGGCCTGGTGCTGCGCCGGCGAACGGCGGGAATCCTACTGGCCATCGCCGGTCTTGCCATTGTCACCTCGCAGGCGCGGATCGCTCTGCCCGAAGATCCGCATGCGCACCGCCGCCAGTATGAAGCCCTCATGCATGCCAGAGAGCGCATCGAGACCATTCGCCACGGCCGCTATGTTCGATTCTGGTATGACGCACACGACGCCGCCGTCAGGGATTACGACGCTCTAAGTTCCACTTACCTCTGGTCGAGCAGCTTATGGGGAGACAGGTTTCCGGAGCCGCCCCGCAACGTGGACGTACCGCCAGGCACCCTTTTTGTCGTGCTTTTCTCCCGCCAGGGCCACGATTCCGAATTGGCCCGTCGGAGGCTATCGCAGTGTTGGGAACCGTATGGGATGCGCGCCGCGCCGGTCGAGGACGATATCATTGAGCGAGGTTCCTATCGATACACCATGGCCTTGCTGACGGCTGAAGTCGATCCCGCCAGGTGGCGCCCGCTCGATGCCGTATTCGACCCCAACGGCAAAGGGCATCTCGAACCGGTGGAGGGCTCCGCGGCGCCGGTTGCTTTTCCGTTGGGCTTGTGGACGGGAATGAAGGAACAATACCTGCGGAGGGTCGCGGGAGGCGTGAAGGTGCACACGCCCCGCGGCCCGAACACACTCGCGGCGATGGGCCCCGCTCTCATTGCCCCAGCCGCCGGAAAGTACCGTTTCGCGCTCCGGTACAAGCGGGAAAACGGAGATCCCGGCTTCGGGGCGTCTCCCGGTGACGGTTCACCCTGGCTCCCCTCGTCCACCACGGGACACCCGGTTGAAAACGATCGCGAAGTGGATTTCTGGGTAGACTTGACGAGCGGCCAGGAGATCCGTCTTGGCATCATGCATAACGGCACGAACGAAGCTCCGGCTTCCTTCCTCATGAAAGCGGTCACGGCAGTGGAAGTGCTGGATTCCAAGGCGGGGATTGGCGAAAGGCGCCCTCAATGAAGCGCAACCGGGAGTGGGCGGTGCTGGTGTTCGCCTGCTTCACGGCGGCGTGGGTCGCCACGCTGGCTTACGGCGTATGCCGCAACGGCGGCCCGGACGAGCTTTCGCTCTACAACCCCAGCTACATGATGTCGCACTACGGCCGGGCGGCCTACCCGATTTTCTTCCGGTATGACGCCACCATCATCCATCCTCCGCTGCACTCTGGAACCATCGGCCTGCTGAACTTTTTGGGCTTTACGTGGTATTACGCGGAGGCCACGCCCGTGGTGCTGTGGTTTTTGCTGGCCATCTGGGTCGCGGTGCGTGGCGCTTTCCCGGCGTCCGTGAAGCTGGGGCTGCTGTTCGGCATCGCATGCCTCATGGCTCTGGGCACGCGGGTCGGCTTTGTGTACTTTGGAACGCGGCCGGAGGGGCACGTGGAAGCCGCATGGCTGGCGGGGCTTCTGCTGCTCGAAGACGGGCGATTGAAGGCATGGAACTCACCCCGGCTTTTCGCGGGCGCCCTGGCATTGATATGGGCTTCGTCGGTGCACTATTACGCCAGTGCCGCCGTGGCGGGAGTCGCCGTCTACCTGGTTTGGTGTCTGCAGGATCTAGGATGGAAAGCCGCCCGGCCCCGCGCGCTGGCTTTGACCGCCGGGGCGGCGGTCTTCGCCGTGCCCTATCTGGCGTGGTACGTGCTGCCGCACTTCCGCGAAATCGTGGAATGGATCCGCAACCAGCAGGGCGGCGGGACCATGGCGGTTTCGATTCGCTCGCACTTCGAGCTCTACGCCGCGTGGGCCAAGGGCGCAGCCATGCCGCGGTTGGTGGCGTGGCCCATGGGGCTGGGGATTCCGCTGATGTTGATCTCCACCGCGTTGTTTTTCGCGGTTCGCAGCACGCGCGGCATGGCGCTCGCGGCTCTGCCTCTGGAGGCCACCATCTTCCTGTTTGCCGCGCACAAACAGAGCGTATACCTGATGCACGAGATCGCAATTTTCGCCGCGGCCGTGGCCGTCGCCGTGCTCGCCGGGGCGGAGTGGCTGACCGGCCGGTGGTTGCCGGCCAGGTGGCGCGCCGTGGTTCCGCCGGTGGCGGCCATTCTGTTCGGCCTGTATCTGTGGCCGGGGAACTTCCGGGCGGCAACGGGCGCCATCTCCTTCCGGCCGCGGACCAACGAAGCCGAAGTGGCGCGCGCGGCGGCCCGGCGGATTTTGGGCCCGCACGCGCGCGTGGCGGGGCGCTTGTTGCCGTGGTACGCATCCGGAGGCGAAGACTACTACAACGTCCAGATGGACCTGAACTGGGTGCCGGAAATCCGCGTCGATCCGTCGAGTCTGTTCGAGAATTTCGACGCCGTGGCGGAGGATGAGAATTTCAGCGCCGAAACCCAGGCGTCGCAGCGCATCACCATCTCGTCCGCGTACGCCGGCGGCGCGCTGCGGCTGCGCGGCTTCTATTTCAGCGCCACCGACCCGGATCTCGAATTCGTGCTCCTGTCGGCGCATCCCGTTTCCGCGGTCCAGGGCTACGCCATGCTCGGCGGCCGTTTGCAGCGCTTCGACCAGCATCCGGACGGCGACTACGAATTGATCGCGGCGGCCTGTCCCAGCCTGCCCGAAACTCCTTATGAAAGATGGAACTCTCGCTGGCCGGATACCGCATCGGCGGTTCTCTACCTGCCGGGTCCCAGGCCCGACGGAGCGACGAATGTGGTCACCATCCTGGCGCCGAGGAGCCGCCAGCAGGCCGCGGCGGAGATCTCGCATTCCTGCCGGGAGTTGTTTCGCGCGCGTGGCGGTGTGACGGCGGCGGATCCGGATGCGCTCATCCGCGAGTTGCGGACCCAAGACACGACCATCCGCTTTCCACGGAACGTGGAGGATGTTCCCGGATTCGGCGGCGTACGCCCGCCACGGGACTCGATGCCCCCCGCCGGCGCGGTGCGGGTGGACGGCGTGCTGGATCTCTCCGCCATTCGGCAGGCCGGTCCGGGGTCGCGTTTGGAGCGCCTGCCGCAGGTCCATGTCACCGTGCCCGCTGGAGCTGGAGAATTCGGCGCCGCCCTTCCGGTGAGCCACGCGCAATTCATTCTGGGGACATGTTGGGCGCAGGTGCGGCTCAAGGTGCTGCGCGGCAGGGTCGAATTGACCTCCTTCCGCGATCCCAACACCTTTCTGGGCGACAGCCCGCAACTCTATCGATCGAGCGAGCCGCAGGACGTGGCACTGAAGCTCTCGAATTTGGGCGAAGTGACCAAAATCCTGGTGCGCAATGCCGGCGGAATCTATTTCCCCAATCAAGCCCAGCCTTTGGAAGTCGAGATCCTCGACGCCGCCGTCTTCGTGGACGCGAAGGACTGGCCCCTGGTCAAAGCCCGGATGGCGGCGCGCGGTGCTGGGACCGGGACTCCCGGACCAGCGCCAACCTATCCACCCAGATTCTGAACTCCGCTGGCCGGGGCTGCCTTTTGATGGGAGTCGATCGCCGGCGAACCGGCGATCGGGCGGAATCCGGTGAAGTGGCGCCGGCTGTCGATCCCGGGATGCATGTTACGTGGGCATTATACCCGACTGAACCGGACAGGGTCGGATTGACTATCGCCGACCTACCCGCCGCCCACGAACTGTACGATCTCGAGCTGCGCGCCGGGGCGGAGGACCGTTTCGGCCCACAGGGGCTGCTTGATAATGCGGCGGTCCAGTTCCACGGCGACGCGCGCGGGGTCTAACTGCAACTGGCCGAGCAGGCCCAGGAGGGTCTGACCTTCCGGCGCCGATTGGGCCTGGCCATTCACTACAATGTCGATGGGCATGCTTGGTTGACACCCCTCTTTTACAACAATTATAGTCAAGTCTGATGCCTGAGTCCTACACGGATTTTTATTTCCCGGTCCTGGTGCAGGCCCTGGTGGCGATGGCTCTGGCGGCGGGGTTGCTGACTGCGTCGTTCGTGCTGGGGAAGCGTGTTCGCAACCGGATCAAGGACATGCCGTACGAATCGGGCATCACGCCGACGGGCGACGCGCGGCACCGCTTCAGTGTGAAATTCTACCTGGTGGCGATGCTGTTCATTCTATTCGATATCGAAGCAATCTTCTTGTATCCCTGGGTCGTGGTTTATCGCGAGCTGAAGATGTTTGCCTTCGTCGAGATGCTCGTGTTTGTAATTATGACTCTTTCCGGATTTTTCTACATCTGGAAAAAGGGTGCGCTGGATTGGGCGGAGCCGGACCGCTCCCGGCGGAAGTTGTAACGATTCGAAATGCTACCCGACAATTTGCGAGAGCATCCCGTGGCCGCGGCCGTGGAGGCGTTTGACGCCGGTGCGGTAAGTGGCGGCAAGTACGACCGGAAGGAACTGACGCTCGAAACGCCTCCGGCCAAGATCGTGAGCGTCTGCGGATTTCTCAAGTACGATCAGAAGTTTGTCCGTCTGAGCACGGTGACGGCGGTGGACCGCTATCCGGCGGAACCGCGGTTCGAAGTGGTTTACCACCTGCACTCCATCGAGCCTTGCCGGCGGCTGCGGCTGAAGTGCCGCGTGCGGGGCGAAGACCCGGTGATCGAATCGGTGACCTCGGTGTGGCGCTCGGCGAACTGGTACGAGCGCGAGGTATTCGACCTTTTTGGAATCCAGTTCGTGAATCATCCCGATTTGCGGCGTATCCTGCTGCCGGACGAGTGGGAAGGCCATCCGCTGCGGAAAGACTATCCGGTCACCGGGACGAGGGTTTAGACCATGAGCACGCCGGAAGCAGCGCCGCCGCAATTCGGCCCTCGCCGCATGGTCCTGAACATGGGGCCGCAGCACCCCTCGACGCACGGCGTGCTGCGCCTGGTGCTCGATCTCGACGGCGAAAACATCGTCAACTGCCAGTTGGATATCGGCTACCTGCACACCGGCATCGAGAAAGAGTTCGAGGTGAAGACCTACCAGCAGGCGGTCACGCTGACGGACCGGGTGGACTATCTGGCGCCGCTTTCGATGAACCTGGGCTACTGCCTGGCGGTGGAGAAGCTGCTGGGGCTGGAGATTCCGCCGCGGGCGCAGTGGATGCGGGTGATGCTCACGGAACTCACGCGGCTGAACAGCCACCTGGTGTGGCTGGGAACGCACGCGCTGGATATCGGCGCCATGACCGTGTTCCTCTACTGTTTCCGCGAGCGCGAAGATATTCTGCGCATCTTCGAGATGTTCTCGGGGCAGCGCATGATGACCAGCTACTTCCGCATCGGCGGGCTGGCGCTGGAGCCGCCGCGCGGCTGGCACGAGCGGGTGAAGAAATTCATCGACGTTTTCCCCAGCCGCATCGACGAATACGAAGACCTGCTCACCAACAACCGCATCTGGATCGGCCGCACCCGCGGGGTGGGCGTCATTTCGCTGGAAGACATGCTGGACCTGGGCGTCACCGGCCCCATGCTGCGGGCCGCGGGTTTGAACATCGACGCGCGCAAGGACGAGCCGTATTCGAGTTACGAGAAGTTCGATTTCGAAGTGCCCACCCGCGCCGAGAGCGACGTCTACGCGCGCTACCAGGTGCGCATGGAAGAGATGCGGCAGAGCGTGCGCATCGTCCGGCAGGCCATGGACGGCATGCCTTCGGGGCCGTGGAAAGCCGACGACCCGCACGTGGTGTTGCCCGATCGTGAAAAGATGAAGACCCAGATGGAGGCTCTCATCTACCACTTTAAAATTGTTACCGAAGGCTTCAGGGTGCCGGAGGGAGAGGTCTACCAGGCGATTGAATCGCCGCGCGGGGAGTTGGGCTTCTACGTGGTCAGCGACGGGGGGCCCAAGCCCTATCGCGTGCACATGCGGACGCCCAGTTTTGGCAACCTGCAAGGCGTGCCTAAAATGGTGCAAGGCACTTTGATCGCGAACGTGATTGCCTCCATCGGCAGCATGGATTTTGTACTGGGTGACACAGACCGCTGATGACCTTTTCTCCACAACTCGAAGCCCGGTTTGCGAAGCTTCTGAAGAGCTATCCCGAGGGACGGCAGCGCGCGGCCATGGTTCCGATGCTGCTCTACGCGCAAGACGAGGTGGGCCGCATCTCCGACGAGTTGATCGAGGAGGTGGCCCGGCGCGTGGGCGTGACCGCGCTCCAGGTGAACGAGGTGCTTTCGTATTACTCCATGCTGCACCGCCAGCCGCTGGGGAAGTACCACGTGCAGGTCTGCACCAATATCAGTTGCCTGCTCCACGACGGCGACAAGCTGTGGGAACACGCCTGCCGGAAGCTCGGCATTGGGCACAAGGGGGTGACCGGGGACGGGCAGATTTCCATCGAAGAAGTGGAATGCATGGGGGCCTGCTCGTGGGCGCCGGCCATCCAGGTGAACTACGATTTTCACCACTTCGTGACGCCCGAGAAACTGGACCAGCTTCTGGACGACCTGAGGAAGAAGCCGTAGGGAATGCTGTACAACGAACCCAGCCCGCTCGAGACCAGGGTGCTGACGCGCCGCTTCGGTTTGCCGAACTCGGCTTCGCTCGAGACGTATCTGGCCACCGACGGCTACCGGGGGTTTCTGAAGGCCGCGGCCATGAAGCCGGAGGAGATCATCGAGGAAGTCAAGATTTCGAACCTGCGCGGGCGGGGCGGGGCGGGCTTCCCGGCGGGGATGAAGTGGAGCTTTGTGCCGCGCTCTTCGCCCAAGCCGAAATACATCGTGGTGAACGCCGACGAGAGCGAGCCGGGCACGTGCAAAGACCGCGTGCTGATCGAAAACGATCCACACCAGTTGATCGAGGGCGTGCTGATCGCGGGCCTGGCGGTGGCGGCGCACGCCGGCTACATTTACGTCCGCGGCGAATACCGCTACCTGATCGAGATCCTGGATAAAGCCATCGCCGAGGCGTACGCGGGCGGCTGGCTGGGGAAAAACATACAAGGCACGGGGTTCGATTTCGATCTCTACACGCACACCGGCGCGGGGGCCTATGAGTGCGGGGAGGAATCGGCGCTACTCGAATCGCTCGAGGGCAAGCGCGGGATTCCTCGCATCCGGCCGCCATTTCCGGCGGTGGTGGGCGCCTTTCAGTCGCCCACCGTGCTCAACAACGTGGAGACGTTCTGCGCGGCGCCGGCGATTCTGCGCGATGGCGGCGCGGCCTTCGCGGCACTGGGCGTGCCCAGGGCCGGCGGAACCAAGATGGTCTGTCTCACCGGCCACGTCAACAAGCCCGGGGTGTACGAACTGCGGATGGGCTTCCCGGTGAAACAGATGATCGAGGAAGTGGGCGGCGGCATTCCGAACGGCAGGAAGTTGAAGGCGTTCATTCCAGGCGGATCGAGCTGCCCGGTGCTGACGGCCGAGGAGTGCGACGGCCTCACCATGGACTACGACTCCATGGCGGCGAGGAAGACCATGCTCGGTTCGGGCGGCGTCATCGTCATGGACGAAGACACCTGCATGGTGAAGGCCGCCATGCGCATCATGCGGTTTTACGCCCACGAAAGCTGCGGCTGGTGCATTCCGTGCCGCGAGGGGACCACCTGGCTGCGCAAGATTCTGGTGCGGTTCCACGAGAGCGGCGGGACGCGCGGCGACATCGACCTCGTCGGAGACATCGCCAGGAACATGCTGGGGCGCACGTTCTGCCCGCTGGGCGACGCGGCCGCCATGCCGACGATTTCGATCGTCGAGAAGTTCCGGAGCGAATTCGAGGAACACCTCGGCGGCCGGCCCTGCCCGTACGAGAGTGCGGACCGGATGGTAGCGATATGAGCGGCGGACGTGGCGCAGCCTCTCAGGCTGCCGTGTCGGCACTCATGCCGACACATGCGTCCCGAAGAGTCGGGGGCGCCCTCTGGGCCCGGCACGCTGAGAGCGTGCGCCACGTTGGTCGATGGTGACGACTTAAATGCCTGATCTGGTAACACTCACGATCGACGGCCGGCAGGTCGAGGCCCCGCCAGGGACGCTGGTGATCGACGCCGCCAGGCGGGCGGGCATCGAGATCCCGTCGTTCTGCTATTACGAGGGGCTCACCCTGCAAGCCGCCTGCCGCATGTGCCTGGTGGAAGTGGAGAAGATGCCCAAGCTGATGACGGCCTGCACGCTTCCCGTTTCCGAGGGCATGGTGGTGAGGACCGGGACCGCGCAGGTGGCCGCGGCGCGCAAGTACATGCTGGAATTCCTGCTCACCAACCACCCGCTGGATTGCCCGGTGTGCGACAAGGGCGGCGAGTGCGAATTGCAGGACATGACGTTCCGCTACGGCGCGGGCGAGAGCCGTTTCACGGAAGAGAAAGTTCACACCCCGGAGAAGCAGTTTTCGCCGGTGGTGTTCTACGACGCGCCGCGCTGCATTCTGTGCTTCCGCTGCGTGCGCATCTGCAACGAAGGGATGGGCGTCAACGCTCTCGGCGTGATCAACCGCGGGGTGGTGTCGGAGATCGCTCCCAACAAGGGCGACCACCTGGAATGCGACGAGTGCGGCGCGTGCATCGATATTTGCCCGGTGGGCGCGCTCACCAGCGGAGCCTACCGGTACAAGACGCGGCCGTGGGAAATGACCCACGTGGGGACCATCTGCGCGCATTGCTCGGACGGATGCCAGACGACGCTGGGCGTTCGCAACGACCGCATCATCCGCGGCACCAACCGCGACCGCTCCGGCATCAACGGCGAATTCTTGTGCATCAAGGGGCGCTACGGGTTCGATTTCTACGATCATCCGGAGCGG
>PLMF01000208.1 GCA_003142355.1 Bryobacterales bacterium | reverse complement strand
GCAGATCCAGCCGGTGTACTGCCTCGCAATTCGCAGCGATTCCTCGGGCTTGGCGCCCATGGTGTCGAGGCAGCCCCAGCTTTTGGGAATGACCACGTCGGCGTCGCGGAAAGCCTCGTCCATGCTGTCCACTATGGTAAACTTGCCGCCGCCGCACCGGGCATTCTCGAAAGCCGCCTCCACGGTTTCGGGCATCAGCCCGTATTCCGGCGGATGCGCCAGCACCACGTCCATGCCGAACCGCGGCATCAGCATGATCAGCCCCTGCGGAACCGAAAGCGGCTTGGCGTAGCTCGGCGCGTAGGCCCAGCTCACGGCGATCTTGAGGCCGCGGAGGTCCTGGCCGCGCTGCTCGCGGATGGTCATCAGGTCGGCCAGCGTCTGGCAGGGATGGTCCACATCGCACTGCATGTTGATCACCGGCACGCTCGCCCATTTCGCCACTTCCCGCATGTAGGCGTTGCCCTCGCCGGGGATGAGGTCGTGCCGGATGGCGATGGCGTGCCCGTAACTCGAAAGAATGATGCCGGTGTCCTTGGGGCTCTCGCCGTGCGACACCTGCATCGCGTCGGCGGTGAGAAAGTGCGCGTGGCCGCCGAGTTGCGTCATTCCGGCTTCGAACGAGTTCCGCGTGCGCGTGGACTTGTCGAAGAACATCAGGAAGATGGTCTGGTCGGGAAGGTAGCGATGCGGAATATGTCCCCGGAATTTCCGCTTGAGGTCCGACGAGACGTCCAGCATGACGTCGAGCTCGGCGTCGGTCCATTCCTGAGTTGTGATCCAGTCCCTGCCCTTAAAGAGCGCTTTCACGGACGACCTCCTGAAGTCCCGCGACGTTGGCAAAGTGAACGCGCCGCGGGTCGCCGACCGATTCGGCCAGCAACTTGAGTTTGAGATAAGGAAGCATGTCGATTACACCGGACGGCGCGGCGCCGGGCTTCGGTTTCCAGCTCAGAGCCTGGTTGTCGCTCAGACGGATTGCGATAACGGCCGTCTCGGTCTCGAAGCGCGCGCGGTCCGCGAGCGGGTCGAGCGTGAGCGTGTAGGAGTCTCCGGCAATCGTTCCGTAGATGGTACCAACCGCTCTCTGACGTTCGCGGCTCCGATCCGAGCCGCGAACGTTAGAGAGCGGTCCCGGCGCCGAAAAATCCATATAAAAGCCATTCATCCCCGCGTACTTCCGATACGTCTCGAGGCTCCCGAAGAACCGGGGCTTCTCCACGAACGGCCCGCCGTCCTCCGGGCAAAATACGTCACAGTTGCCGCAATCGTTGCAGGCGTCGGCGTAGTTAGCCAGTTGGTGCGCCTTGGCCAACTGGAGGACACCGCCCGGCACGCGCCCGACGCCTTCCGGCAGCAGCTCGAAATTGTCGTACGGAACGGCCGCCGCCGGCGCTTCGTACACGAAGTTCGCATCGTTGGGACAAACCGGAACGCACTTATCGCAGTTGATGCAGTCGTAGAGCCAGAGCTTCGAGCCGATCTTGCGCGGCACTCCCTGGTTGCGCTCCCAGCGGTACCGCGGGTTGGACGTGGTCTCGGCCACCAGCGCCGCCTCCTGGCCCGCGTAGTGCTTCACGTAGTCGGGGATCGAGCACGCCCCCACCTCGCGCATCTTCGCGCCCAGGTTCTCCAGGTAGCGAATCAAGCGCCCGTAGCCGCCCGGCCGAAGCAGGTCCGTGCACGTAGTCACCGGGACCATATTCAGGGCCACCGCGATGGCGATGTTGTGCGCGTCCAGGCCCGCCGAGAAAGAAATCGGGATGCTGGTCTGCATGCGCTCCCGAAACTTCTTCACCAGGTTCATGGCGATCACGTGCAGCGGCGGGCCGGACATGTACATCTGCTCGTCGCTGAAGAACGACTTGTGATTCTTCACCACCAGCGTGTTGCTGAACTTCACGGCCAGGTGCTTCCCATGGGCTTGCGCGACGCGCTGCAGCCGGGGGACCAAGTCCAGCGCTTCGTCGAATTGCAGGTCTTTCTCGAAGGCCTCGGGGCTAAGCTGGATCTCGCGATAGCCCATCACATCGTGCAACAGGTGTTCCACTTCACCTGCGCCCAGCAGGGTGGGGTTCATCTTGATGCAGACGTTGCAGCCCAACTCCGTCAGCAAGAAGGTTACAATGCCCTCGATCTCCGCCGCGGGACAGCCATGGAACGTCGAGAGACTGATGGTGTCGCTGATGCGCGTGGGAAACGGCAGATCCCGGTAGCCGTTCAGCCCGGCGCGTAACTCGTCGATGACCGCGCTGGCGTCCTTCATCGATTCGATCCACGAGCGCACTCGCGGCGAGCGTATGCCCTCCAGGTTGTAGCCGACGCTCATGTCGAAGACGACCTCTCCCGGCGAAAAATCTTCGCCCAACAGCTTGGACGCCTTCAAGATCTCGATCAGCATCACCGCGCCCACGTACTCGCGCAGCGATTGCTCGAGCTTGAGTTCCTGCGACCATTCCACGTTGTAGCCGACGTTGGCGATGTCTATGCACGGGCGCGGAATTTTGAGCTCGTCCAGAATCTGGACGGTTTTCAATTCGATGATGCGCGAGCCGCCCAGCCACGAGAGCACGATGTTCTGCGCCAGTTGGCCATGCGGTCCGGCGGCCGGCCCCAGCGGAGTCGAGGCACGGTGGCCGTGAAAATCGACCGAGAGATCGATGCCCGGAATGCCGCGAAAGAACTTGTCCTTGGGGAGGTCGAAGATCTTTCCTTCCCGCTGGTATTCGAGGAAGGCGCGCCGCAACAGCAGGGGCAGCGAAATCGGAACCAGCTCAGCCATGCCGCCCCGAGAAGATCAGCGGAAACGCCGCGTAGAACTCGGCCGCCTCCACCAGCTGTCGGATCTCCACGCGCTCCACCACACTGTGCGCCACGTCCTCTTCCCCAGGACCGAAGCCGATGGTCGGCACACCCATCAGCCCCATCGAGCCCACGCCGTTGGTGCTGAACACCCACTTGTCCACGATGGGCGCTTTCTTCCATAGCATCTCATACGTGGCGATGGCCGCCTGCGCCAGCGGCTGCGCCTCATCCAGCACCCAGGTGGGATAATATTTCTCCATCGAGTAGCGCAGGCCGGTGTAGCTGGGCGTGTCGTAGTTCAGGATCTCCACCTCGGCGTCTTCCGCGCCGGGGAGCGCCTTCACTTCGGCCACTGCGCTTTCCTTGGTCTCGCCGGCAGTGAGACGGCGGTCCAGATGGATCGAGCAAGCACCGGGCACCGCGCACAGCGAGGGCGAAAGCGAGCGGATCTCGGTGACGGCGATGGTGCCCTTGCCCAGAAACGCATCGTCCCGCAACCGGGTGTTGAGCTTCTCCACCTCTTCGACCAGGCGGCTCATTTTGTAGATGGGGTTATCGCCGCGCTCCGGAGCGCTGGCGTGGCACGACTTCCCGCGCAAATGTACTTCGATCTCCATGCGCCCGCGGTGCCCGCGATAAATGCGCAGCCTGCTCGGCTCAGTGATCACCACGCAATCCGGGCGGATGCCATCTTCCTTGAGGATGTAGAGCCACGGCAGGCCGTCGCAGTCCTCCTCCTGCACCGAGCCAACCACCCAGAGCGTGTAGTCGCCCGCGAGGCCGAGATCCTTGATGATCTTGCCCGCGTACACCATGCTGGCCATGCCGGCACGCTGGTCGCAAGCGCCGCGGCCGTACACGTAGCCGTCCTCGACCTTGCCCTTGTAAGGGTCCCAGGCCCATTCTTTGGGGTCGCCGACGCCCACGGTATCGGTATGGGAATCCATCATGATGACGGTTTTCCCGGACCCGATCCGGCCCAGGATGTTGCCCATCGGGTCGATGCGGATTTCATCGAAGCCGACCTTCTCCATCTCCTGGCGGATGCGTTGAATGACCGGGCCCTCGTGCGAGCTTTCGGCGGGGATGGCGATCAGGTCGCGGAGAAAGGTAACGATGTCCGCCTCGTAGGATTGGGCGGCAGCGGCAATTTCAGGAGCTTTCACGAGACAACCTCTCCAGGGCAGGCGGAACCGCCTGCCCCACCTTGTGCTTGGTGGGGCAGGCGGTTCCGCCTGCCAACCTTACACGCATTGATCATCGGGGGCCGTTTCTTTCTCGCGCAGCGCGCGTAGCACGTCCTCGGGCCGGATCGGAAGTTTGTAGAACCGCACTCCAATGGCGTGGAAGATGGCGTTGGCGATGGCCGGAGCCGGGCCGTTGATGGGCACTTCGGAAATCGACTTGGCGCCATAAGGCCCCAACGGCTCATCGGTCTCGACCAAGATGGTGGTGAGCTTGGGCATGTCCTTCGCGCCGAAAATTTTGTAGTCGAGGAAATTCGCATTCATCGGCCGGCCGGCGTCATCCAGCACCAACTCCTCGGTGAGCGCGTACCCCAGCCCCTGGGCCACCGCGCCTTCCACTTGTCCTTCCGCCTGCGCGGGGTTGATGGCCGTGCCGGGGTCCACCGCGGTGGCCATGTGCAAGACGCGGACCTTGCCGGTCTGGGTATCCACTTCCACCTCGGCGAAGGTCGCGCAGAAGGGCGGCGGGCTGTCGGTGTTGAAGTGCGACGCGCCATCCATGATCTGGGTCTTCTCCTTGTACATGGAGTGGAGAGCGATCTCCGTCATGGTCGCCGATTTCCCAACCGTGGACACCCGGTTGTCACCACAGGTCAGGTTCTCGACTGGGGTGTCCAGCATTTTCGCGGCCATGCGCAGCACCTGCTCGCGCACTTTCTCCGCGGCCTTCTTTACCGCGCCGCCGGAAATGATGGTGGTGCTGGAGGCGTAGGCCCCCACGTCGAACGGTGTCGTGTCGGTGTCGCCGGAAGTGATGACGATCTTGTCGAGGCTCACGCCGAGGGTTTCCGCGGCAATCTGGGCGAGCACGGTGTCGGCGCCGCCGCCCACGTCGGCCGCACCGGTTTGCAGAAAGAACGAGCCGTCCTCATTCATCTTCAGGAAAGCCGAGGCCCAGTCGATTCCCGCGATCCCGCTGCCTTGCATGGTGCACGCCATGCCGACGCCGCGCTTCAAGTGGCTGGCCGCGGGCAACGCTTTGTGCTTGCTCGTCCAACCGATGGCGGCGGCGGCGCGATCCAGGCATTCCGGCAGGCCGCAACTGCGGACGAGCCGCGGCAGCCCCTCCTTCCCTTCCCCGAGTTGCGCCGAGAGCCGGTCGATGTCGCCCAGCCGTATCACGTTCTGGCGGTGGAACTCGACGGGGTCCACGCCCAGCTCATGCGCGATTTCGTCCACCAGGGTTTCCTGCGCGAAGAATCCCTGCGGGCAGCCGTAACCGCGGAACGCGCCGGCTACGGGCGTATTGGTGTAGACCACGTGGCATTCGAATCGCATGTGCTCGGCGCGGTACAGCGGCAAAACCTTGCTGCCCGTGTTCCCTTGCACCGTGGTCGAGTGGCTGCCATAAGCGCCCGTGGTGGCGAGAACCGTCAACTGGCTGGCCAGAATGGTTCCGTCGCGCTTGACCCCCATTTTCATGCGCAGGATCTGCGGATGGCGCGTGCGCGCCATGTAGAACTCTTCCTCGCGCGTGTACTCGATCTTGACGGGCCGGCGCGCGGCCAGAGCCAGCGCCCCGCAGATGTCCTCAAGCAGCATCTCCTGCTTGCCGCCGAATCCTCCGCCCATGCGCGGCTTGATCACGTGAATGCGGCTCACCGGAATCTGGAGAATCATAGCGACCTGGCGCCGCGAGTGAAACGGCACCTGTGTGCTGGTGCGAATCACCAGGCGACCATCGCCGTCCAGCCAACTGATGGTGACGTGCGGCTCGAGCGGGCAGTGCTGCTGCCGCTGGGTGCGGTATTCCCGCTCGAAAATGCGGTCGGACTGGCGGAAACCCTCGTCCACGTCGCCGATCCCCCGCAGAATGTAACCGGCGATGTTGCGCGAGGCGTCGTGGATCCCTTTGGAATCTGGCTCATCGTGGATTACGGGAGCGCCGGGCGCCATAGCCTGTTCGATTTCCAGCACGGCGGGCAGCACGTCGTACTCCACTTCGATCAGCCGCAGCGCCTTTTCGGCGATGGCGCGGCTCTCCGCCGCCACGGCCGCGACGCGGTCGCCCACAAACCGCACCTTGTTGTCGAGCAGGTAGGTGTCGTAGGGCGAAGGCTCGGGCCACGCCTGCCCGGCGGTGGTGTGGGGCACGCGCGGAACGTTCTTGTAGGTCAGAACCGCGTGCACTCCGAGCAACGCCTGAGCTTTCCTGGTGTCGATCCGCTTAATGCGGGCGTGCGCGTACGGGCTAGGCAGGATCTTGCCGTACAGCAAGCCGGGGAGCTGAATATCGTCGGTAAAGGCGGGCCCGCCCGTTACCAGTTTGACCCCGTCCACCTTGCGGAGATTCTTGCCGACAACCGTGCGATCCGAACTCATGCCTTTGCCCTTCTCCCTGCCGCCGCCAGCACCGCCTCAACCGGCTTGCGGAACCCAGTGCAACGGCAATACGTCCCGGCCAACGCCTCGCGCACTTCTTCCTCGCTGGGATGCGGCTTCTGGTCCAGCAGCGCCTTGGCGTTCAGAATCATGGCCGGAGTGCAGAATCCACACTGCACCGCGCCATGGTCCAGGAAAGCTTCCTGGATCGGATCCAGCGTGTCGCCGTGGGCCATTCCCTCGATGGTCAGTACGTCCGACCCTTCCGCCTGCGCGGCGAACATGAGGCACGAATTGATGGGCTTGCCGTCGACGAGAACCGTGCAGGCGCCGCATTCGCCCGCCTCGCAGCCGCGCTTCACGCCGAAGTAGCCCTGGCGGCGCAGCACATCCAGCAGAAGATCGCCGGGGGCTATGGTCCACTGCTTCGCTTCCCCGTTCACGTTGAGACGAACTTCCATGGTCTTCATAGCGAGCACCCCGTTCGGGCGGCGCACTCTTCGAGCGCCCGCCTCACCAGCACACGGCACATGTCGCGGCGGTATTCCGCCGAGGCGCGCACGTCGGTAATGGGCCGCACTTCACGCGCCACTTCGTCGCACACTTCGGCCAGGGTGCTTTGGTCCACCTTGCGTCCCACCAGGAGTTTCTCCGCGTTGACGGCGCGGATGGGCGTTGGCGCCACCGCGCCCAGCGCGATACGCACCCATTTCGCGCGTCCCTGAGAATCCAACTGAAGACCGGCTGCCGCATTCACCAGCGAGATATCGCTTTCCGTGCGTCCCAGTTTCTGAAACGACCAGCGCCCGCCGCGCGGCAGCGCCGGGATGGCAACTTCGATGAGCAGCACTTTGGTCTTTCCCCGACTCGAGTAGAACTCGGTCAGGGGAATCTTGCGCCGCCCGCGCGCGTCCGCCAGCACCACCTCGGCGTCCAGCGCCAGCAGCGGCGTAGCGGTATCCGCCGCCGGCGAGCCGTTTGCCAGGTTGCCTCCCAGCGTGGCCATGTTGCGGATCTGCACCGAGCCGCAGGTAGCCGCGGCCCGCGCCAGGATGCCGTCGGCCAGCGCGCGGATAGCGGGCGAGTTTTCGAGCGTCGCCATGGTGGTGGTGGCGCCGATGACGCAGGCTTTGCCTTTGCGGCGGATATAGCTCAAGCCAGCGTGCGTGATGTCGATCAAGAAGCGGATGGACTGGTCCGCCTCGACCACGAGGTCCGTGCCCCCCGCCACAACCCGCGCCCGGTTCTTCCCGTTTTGAAGCAGACGAAGCGCTTCGCGAACGGTGCCAGGACGATAGAAAGCTTCGACGGTATCGAACATGCTTCCCTCTGGAGACAATGCTCCCACACAACCTCACCAAAATATAGCAAGGTTACAAATTGGTTACAAGCGTTTGGCGCGTTAGAATGAGAAGCTCTCCCATGCTTCTTCTATCGGAATCGATCATTGAAAGCCGTTCCCGTCTGCTGCGCGATGTCGACCGCGGCAAAATCACTTCCGAGCAGGCATATCGGCGTCTGCTGGACCTGGAGCCCGATGACCACATCGCGCTCCTGGGAATGAGCCGGCTGCGGCGGGAGGCGGGCGACCTGGCCGGCGCCGAGGACTACTTGTGGCACGCCGCCCAAGCCCAGCCCTGCACGTGGCCTCCTTACCTGGAGCTGTCCGAACTGCTTTCCGGGCAAGAGGCGCTTTCCCAGGGGCTGGCCGAACTGGCTTTAAGCAAGGTGTTGCTCGACGAGGAAGGTCTTGAGGCTCTCGGGCCCGCGCCGCTTCCATTCGGCTTGGACGACATCGAAGGATCTAAGGACCTAAGCAAGGAAGAGCGGATCGAATTGGTGGTCGAAGCGTTGCGCCGGCGGCGGGACCTGGAACCCGCGGCCGTGACCGCCCGCCTGCGGCCGTACCGGCTCATCCATCAATTGCAGGTCGGCGAAGACCTGGATGCGCAAGCCGTCGACGCGCTGGTCCAGGAAGGAGAGTCCATCGTCCCTCTCCTGGTTGGAGTGCTGCGTGGCTGGGCGCAGAGTTTCCTGCCCGAGGACGACGTGGATGTGGTGGAGGACACACTCGCCCTGCTGGGTGAGATCGGTCACGTCGGCGCGATCCCGCACCTGCTGGAGTTCACCGTCCTGGACCATGTGGATTTATCCGGCGCCGCCGGTTGGGCGTTGGATCGCATCATTGACCGCAATCCCCAACAGGCTGCGCGCGTGTTCGGCGAAATCGCTCCCGGCCTCGGCGCAAACGAGCGGATTGCGGTGCTGGAGAGATTGCTCCTCCATCCCGGGTTCGACGCCACGGGCGAGTTGCTCGCGCGGCTGGGCGAGAATCTCGACCGCATTCCGACTCCGGATATCGGCGCCTTTCTTCCCACGCTGATGGGCACCATGATCGCGGCGCGCGGCCGTGCGGGCGTCGAACCTGCCCGTACGCTGATGCGGCGGCACTCAGCCCGGCTGCCGCGCAAGAGTCGCCGGGAGTGCGAGGACCTGATTGAGATTGGCGCTAGTGGTCCCCCTCCTCCGCTGCCCGCGCAGCACTCCCCTTGGACGGTGTACGACATCTGCGCCGGTAAGGCTGTTTGGGAAGCCGACGAAGAAGAAGAGCAGGAGGATTTCGCGCTACCGCCGGAGCCGGTCCAGAGACGGTACACGCCCGGACGCAACGACCCATGCTGGTGCGGCAGCGGCAAGAAGTACAAGAAATGCCATCTCGATTCCGATGAGAGGCCGGGGCCTCAGAGTGCGGCGCCGGCCATACCTGGCGAATTCGTCGGATTGCGCAACCGGCTGGGCAAATTCCTCATGGAAACCGCCTCCAAACGCGACACCCGTCTGGCACAGGAGGAGTTTTTCGGCGACAACCCGGTCGAAGGCGACCAAGCGCCCCCCTTGATCGATTGGATGATGCACGACTGGGTTCCACCGCGTCTCGGCCACACCATCATGCGGGAGTACTTGCTCAAGCACGGCGCCAGTCTCGCGCCGCACGAGCGCGAGTTGGTCGAAGCATGGTCGCTCAGTTTTGTCGGGCTGTACGAGGTGCGGGAGGTCAAGGTCGCAAGCGGCATCGAAGTGAAGGACCTGGTAACCGGCGAAATCTTCTTCGTACACGACGTGAACATGTCGAAACGGCTGGTGCGCTGGGACGGCTTGCTCGCGCGCGTGGTCCCCGGCGAACGCGGCCACGAGTTCAGCGGTGTGGGCATTACCGTCCCTCGTAAGCAACTGGAACCACTGCGCGCTTGGATGGAGGAGGACCGGCTCCGCACCGGCATGCCCTGGCCCGAGTATCTGAAGCGCAACTTGCCCCGCATCCGCCGCCAGCCGGAGGAACTCCACGCCGAATGGGTCGAAGCGCTCAAGTTGTCCAATACGGATGGCGACGAGATCCTGTTCTCCAAAGCCGTGTACCGGGTGGCGGTCCGCGAGACGCTCACCGCGGCTCTTCGAAGCTGCCCTGAAATCAACGAAGACGACGAGGGGAAGCACTACGTCTGGTTGAGGGGAGCGGTCGGCGAGAAAGGGAACACGGTGCTGGGCAACGTGCGGGTCGAAGGCGCGGAACTGGCATTGGAGACCAACTCGAAGAAGCGCCATGAGCGAGGTAAGCGGATGCTCGCCGACCTGGCCGGCCCGGCATTGAAGCACCTGCGCGATGAGTTCACCACGCAGCGCGAGATGAAGCGCCGATCTCTCAACGATCCTCGCCCCGCCGAACCGGTGCGAGACGAGATCCCACCCGAGGTGCGCAACAAACTGATTACGGAGTACATGGAGCAGCATACCGCCAAGTGGCCCGATATGGCGCTTCCCGTGCTCGACGGCCAGACTCCGCGCCAGGCCGTGAAGACCGCCGCCGGCCGGCTGAAGGTCTCGGCCCTTCTACGGGACTTCGAGAATATCGAGGGGCACAAACGCCAGACCGGCGAACCGTATTGCGATGTAGCCCGCATCCGTGCCGAACTGGGCCTCAAGGAATAAATCACGAAGACCTGCCGCGGCGGAAGCGGGCGCGCGCGGCCGGCGTCATCTTCTCGGTGGCGTACTGAAAGATCAGCCTGGGTGCCCGATCCTTCCACTCGAGCAGAAATGCCTCCACCGGCTTAGGGTCCTTCTTCCATGCTTCGCGCAGCAACCAACCGGCGCCCTGGTGCACCACGCGCTCTTCGTCCATCATGAGCGGCCGCAGGAAGTCCAGCAGCGGCGGGATTTCCGGCCGCGTCTTGAGCAGGCCGAGCATGGCCACCGGCACGGCCCTTCGCTGGTACTTGAACTCCGATTCGCGCCAGCCGGCCAGTACGGTGAGGTCGATTCGGCGGCTCTCGAGCAACGGCGCAATCACCTCTCCACAGAGAACATCCGTGTGCGCCCAGTTCTGAATTCCGGCCGCGAACCATTTGGCCAGCTTGCCAACGGAGTTGGCATCAAGCTCGTCGCGCCGCGTTTTGAGAAAGCGGATGGCCAGGGCGCCCTCTTCGTACTTCCCGCTCTGGAACAACAACTCACCGGCCTTCAGGAAACCGCGCAACCCTAAGGCGGCGTGGCTCCCCAGCCACTCCTGCTGCTTTTCGTTCCAGATCGGATGGTCCTTGTCGAGCAGGCCCCACGAGTCGTAGCCCTCGCGGAAGTAGCGGGCCCACTTGCCAGCCTTCTTGGGGTCTTGATGCGCGGCGCACCAGGCCCGAATCTCAGCTACCAGGGCTTCCGGTTTCTTCTTCATTTGCATCTCCATGGACCTGTGGTATTGTCCTCTAATAGTGCCATTGTCGTCCATGCGGTGGGGCTTCCTACTATTCTGCCTGCTCTCGGCCGCCTGCGGGCGGCGGGCGGAGCCGCACAAAGTGAGGATTGCGGCGGCAGCGGATTTGCACTTCGCGCTGGAGGAAGTTTCGCGGGAATTCCGCGCGGCGCATCCCGAGGTGGATCTGGAGACGGCGTACGGCTCGTCCGGCAATTTCTATGCGCAGATCCGCAACAAGGCGCCCTTCGACATTTTCCTTTCGGCGGACGCGGAGTATCCGCGCAAGCTCGTCGAAGAGGGGATCGGCGCGCGCGATTCGCTGTTTGTGTATGCGGTGGGCCGCATCGTGGTATGGGTGCCGGCCTCATCGCCGCTGGACCCTTCCACCGCGCTACGGGCGGCTTCGGTGCGGCACGTCGCCATCGCCAACCCGCGGCACGCGCCGTACGGCCGGGCGGCGGAAGCGGCCCTGCGCTCGCTGGGCGTCTACGAAGGCGTCGCGGGGAAGCTGGTGCTGGGTGAGAATGTTGCGCAGACGCTCGAATTTGTCCAGAGCGGCGCGGCGGACGTGGGAATCGTGGCCCTCTCGCTGGCGCTGGCGCCGCCGGTCCGCGGTCAGGGACGCTATTGGGAAGTGCCTGGTACGGCTTACCCGAAGATCGAGCAGGGCGGCCTCATCTTGAAAGACTCGAAGGCGGCCCGGGAGTTGCGCGCGTTTCTTCTGGGCGACGGCGCGCGCCGCATCTTGAAGGAGTACGGATTCTCGTTGCCAGAGAAGTGATATGGACTGGCAAGCTATCTGGTTGAGCGTGCGGCTGGCGGTTTCGACCACCGTGATTCTGCTCGCGGTGGGAATGCCGCTGGCGTACTGGCTGGCGTTTTCGCCGCATCGCTGGAAGTTCCTGGTGGAAGCCGTGGTGGCGCTCCCGCTCGTCTTGCCGCCGACGGTTCTGGGGTTCTACGTGCTGCTGGCCATCGGCCCGCGCAGTCCCGTGGGCGCACTTTATGCCAAGCTCACCGGCG
Organism: Bryobacterales bacterium; assembly: GCA_003142355.1. The sequence continues at coordinate 1,903 of PLMF01000208.1, read as the reverse complement.
GCATGCTGCCGTTCTCGTTCCAAGGGCTGCTGCTGGCCTCGGTGCTCTACAGCCTGCCGTTCACGGTGCAGCCTGTGGCCGCGGCATTTGCCGCGGTGGACCGCAAACTTGTGGAAGCTTCCTGGTGCCTGGGAGTCTCTCGGATGGCGACTTTCCGCCGCGTCATCATTCCGCTTGCCCTGCCCGGGATCGCCACCGGCGCCATTCTGAGCTTCGCCCACACCATGGGCGAATTCGGCGTGGTGCTGATGGTGGGCGGCAATATCGCGGGGGTGACGCGCACGGTCTCGATTTCCATTTACGACCAGGTGCAAGGATTGAACTACGGTGCGGCGGCGGAGACCTCGCTGTTTCTGGTGGCCGTCTCATTTGCGGTGCTGGCGCTCACCTACGCGCTGCAGCGCCGGGTTTGGGCACTATGGCCAATGAGCTGAGCTGCAACTGCCGGAGGCGGATGGCCTCAGGTTTCGAGTTGGATGCGAGCCTGCGCATCCCGCTCGACGAATCTCCGGTGACGGTGCTATTCGGCCCGTCCGGCTCGGGCAAGACCACGTTGTTGCGGCTGCTGGCGGGCCTCGACCGGCCGGACGACGGCGCCATCAGCTTCCGAGATTCGACCTGGTACGACGGATCGCTCGGCATTTACCTGCCGCCCCAACAGCGCCGCGCGGTATTCCTGTTCCAGGACTGCGCGCTGTTCCCGCACCTGACCGTGGCCGCCAACGTGGAGTATGCCGCGCGCCGCGAAACGGCCCGCAGACTCATGGATGTGTTCGGCTTGGCGGAATTGGCTGATCGGTATCCGAGGGCGCTCTCCGGCGGGCAGCAGCAGCGCGTGGCGGTGGCGCGCGCGCTGGCCGCGGAGCCGGCGCTACTGCTACTGGATGAGCCGCTCTCGTCGCTCGACGCCGCCGCGCGCGGTCGCATGCGGCAGGAACTGCGGCGGATGCTGCTCGATGGCGGCGTCCCCAGCATTGTTGTAACGCACGACCGCATGGAAGCGGTGGCGCTGGGCGACTGGATGGCGGTGATGGTGGACGGCCGAATGCGGCAGGCCGGTCCGGTGGAGGACGTATTCCGTCACCCGGCCGATGCGCAGGTGGCCGAATCCGTGGGTGTCGAGAATGTTCTGCCGGCCCAGATCGTCTCGCACCACTCGGGCCTGCTCACGCTGCAAGTGGGAACAGCGCAATTGCAGTGCGTCGACTCGGGCGAAACCGGCCCGGTGGTGGCGTGCATTCGCGCCGAGGATGTAGCGCTCACGCGCGACTCGCCGCAGCTTTCGAGCGTCCGGAACCGGCTGCCGGGCCGCGTGCTCTCGGTGATCCCGGAGGGCCCGCTAGCCCGCGTGGAACTGGATTGCGGCGTGCCGCTGGTGGCCGTGATCACCGCGCAATCCGCCGAGGAGCTTCAACTGAAACCCGGCGACGACATGTGCGCCATCGTGAAAACGACGTCGGTGCACCTGAGTGGGGCAGACCATCACTTGTCGTGGTCTGCCAAGCCTCGCCAAAGCGGCTGTTGACGACACAAGCCTTAAATCGGCCGGAACCTATGCCGCGAGTTTGCGGGATGCTCGCGGTGCTTCACGCAGTTAGGGAGTTTCGTTGAAAGGAGGTTTAAGGAACTCATTAAGGTGAGCGCCTAAAAGCTCTTTTCTATTCCCAGCCGTTCATTCATTGGTAACTTATCAATCGCCATATCTTGCTGACTTGCAGACTGGTCAAACAACGATATTATAAACTTAGACGCAGGCGCTTGGCCGGCTGGCAGTTCTCCATACCATCCGCCTTCTCCGTATTTGGTGTAAATCCAATAGAACCTCTCGGTAACATATTCAGGGCATGTGGTCCTGACCCATCCGAACAAGCGGTCTCCCTTCTTAGTATTACAACGTTAAGTG